>NZ_CP119967.1:600000-827500 GCF_029543085.1 Pseudomonas sp. A34-9
CACCGCGCTGCCGCACCAGGTCTCCGGCGCCAAAGTGTTGGAGCAGATCGCCGCGCTGATGCAGGCGAAACCGTCGAAAGCCCCGCAGATCGCTGACCTGCGCGACGAATCCGACCACGAAAACCCATGCCGCATCGTGATCATTCCGGTCAACAGCCGCGTCGATCACGACGCACTGATGCAGCACCTGTTCGCCAGCACCGAGCTGGAGTCGACCTACCGGGTCAACGTCAACATCATCGGTCTGGACGGCAAGCCGCAGCTGAAAAACCTGCGCGCGTTGCTGGTCGAGTGGCTGGAATTCCGCGTGCAGACCGTGCGTCGCCGCCTGCAATTCCGCCTCGACAAGGTCGAGCGTCGTCTGCACCTGTTGGACGGTTTGTTGATCGCTTACCTCAACCTCGATGAAGTGATTCACATCATCCGCACCGAGGAGCATCCGAAGGCCAAGCTGATCGAGCGCTTCGCCCTGAGCGAGATTCAGGCCGACTACATCCTCGACACCCGTCTGCGGCAGTTGGCGCGACTGGAAGAGATGAAACTGCGCGACGAGCAGGACGAGCTGCTCAAGGAACAAGCCAAGCTGCAAGCGCTGCTGGGCAGCGAAGCCAAGCTGAAGAAGCTGGTGCGTACCGAGCTGATCAAGGACGCCGAAACCTATGGCGATGACCGCCGTTCGCCAATCGTCGAGCGTACCGAAGCGAAAGCGTTGACCGAGCACGATCTGCTGCCGAACGAAAAAGTCACCGTGGTGTTGTCGGAAAAAGGCTGGATCCGTTCGGCCAAAGGTCACGAGATCGACGCCACCGGCCTGTCGTACAAGGCGGGCGATGGCTTCAAGACCTCGGCGGCGGGGCGTTCCAACCAGTCTGCCGTGGTGATTGACTCCACCGGCCGCAGCTATTCGGTTGCCGCCCATACGCTGCCGTCGGCGCGTGGCCAGGGTGAACCGTTGACGGGTCGTCTGACACCGCCACCGGGCGCGACCTTCGAATGCGTGTTGATGCCGGAAGATGACGCGTTGTACGTGATCGCTTCCGACGCCGGTTACGGTTTTGTGGTTAAAGGCGAAGACCTGCAAGCCAAGAACAAGGCCGGTAAAGCCCTGTTGAGTCTGCCGAACAACGCCAAAGTGATCGCGCCACGTCCGGTGGCCGATCGTGAACAGAACTGGCTGGCCTCGGTCACGACCGAAGGTCGCCTGCTGATCTTCAAAATCAGCGATCTGCCACAATTAGGGAAGGGCAAAGGCAACAAGATCATCGGTATTTCCGGTGAACGTGTGGCCAGTCGCGAAGAATATGTCACGGACATCGCCGTGCTTCCGGAAGGCGCCACGTTGGTGCTGCAGGCCGGAAAACGGACCCTGTCGCTGAAAGCCGACGACCTCGAACACTACAAAGGTGAGCGTGGCCGTCGCGGGAATAAACTCCCGAGGGGCTTCCAGCGGGTGGATGCGCTGCTCGTCGAAAACCTCAATTAAGCGCCCTAGAGCGCTCGATCTACGATTTAACGCGTAGATCGACGCTTTGGCGCTGGAGTCGGAACGCATATTCACGGATGATATGGCCTTTCCAAACGCCGGCGTGGCCGAGCGTTCTTCATATTTATTGAGTATTTTCACTGTGGTCAGCCTTGTGGCGGCCACCTGGACGGGATGATGACTGCTCTGCGCCCCCTTATTTTCCTGCTCGCCGGCGTTTTGGGCCTGGCGGGTTGCAGCGTTCACCAGCCGGTGTCGCTGTATCAACTGGACAGCGGAAGTCCGGTTCAGCCTGCGCAAAGCGCAGGCATGGCGGTTTTGTTAGGCCCGGTAGTGGTAGCCGATTACCTGCAACGCGAGACATTGCTGCAACGTCAACCGGACGGCAGTCTGCAAGCGGCGACCGACGGTCGTTGGGCGGGTAGCCTTTCGTCGGATATCGATCAGTTGTTGATGCGTCAGGTGGCGGGGCATCTGGACAGCCAGCGTGTGGTACTGGCGCCGGCAACCGGTGGGTTCACTCCGGATGTGCAGGTGTTGCTGACCATCACGCGTCTGGACTCGGGTGAAAAACAACCGGCGATTCTTGATGCGCAGTGGCGTCTGATCGACCGTCGTGGTCAGGTACGCGACAACCGCATCGTTCATCTGCAAGAGCTGCATGCCGGTAGTACGGCTTCGCAGGTGCAGGCGCAAGGGATTCTGTTGCAGCGTCTGGCCGAGCAACTGTCGGTGGCGCTCAAGCCGCTGGCCAATCAGCCACCTGTGGCCGAGGCACCGCGTAAGGCAGCACCGAAGCCGGCAGCGCCGGCGGCGGAAGCCGAGAAGCAGCCGAAGATTCCGATGGCATCACCGATTCGTACCGATATGGAAGTGTTCCGCTTCTAAGCCTGGTTTGAGTCAAGACAGAGCCCGCCTTGTGCGGGCTTTGTTGTGTCTGGGGGCGTGTAGAAGATCAAAAGCCCCTCATCGGAACGCCGCCCGCCTAACCCTCTCCCGGAGGGAGAGGGGACTGACCGAGGTGTCTTGCGTCATACGTCGACCTGAAAGATCCTGGCGATTATGGATTCAAAGCAAGGCGTTCAAGTCGGTGTAGCTCCAGAATATCCCCCAATCGGTCCCCTCTCCCTCTGGGAGAGGGCTAGGGTGAGGGGCTTTTCAGTCACCCACAAAAAGCCCGCAGACAATCACTCGTCTGCGGGCTTCTTGTTTAGCCGAACCTAGGACTTACGCCCGGCGCTCATGCATCCGCGCCAGTTGCCGTTCCAGCATCGACGGATAAGGCTCCATCAACCGCTCCACGCAGCAAGCCCCCTCAGGGCTGGCAATCGGGCGGATCCGTGCACGCTGGCGAATCAGCGCATCGTCACTGATCTTGCGCTCGACCAGCAGCAGGTTGCGGCTGTGTTGCGACAAGGCCAACGCATCCTGCGCCGAATCGGTCAGCAGCAGATCAATCTGGCTCAGGCCAAACAGCTCGTCACCCAAGGTCAGGCCCAACTGCAATTGCAGGGTGATGCCGCTGTCCGCGACTTCGATCTGCAACTGATGACCGAGCGCCCGCAGCAGTTCGCCGCAGCAGATCGCGTTGGTCAGGTAATCGTCGCCGCTGTCTTCGGTGTGGAACAGCATCAGTGTGCTGCCGTCGTTCAGGGTTTCGATTTCGCCCTGATACAGCGAAGCGGCCTGGTCGAGGCAGTCACGATAGCGCTCCTGCAACTCTTCCAGGCGTGCCCGTGGCAAGCGGCGCAGTTGTTCCTGCGAGCCCAGTTGCACGGCCAGCACGGCGGTGTGCTGCGGCACGCTTGGAGACGGTTGGCGTACGACGGGTTGGGGGGCGTCATTGAGCGACTCGTCGCGCAGGTCGGCGAAGGCGTCATCGTCATCATCATCTTCGACGGTGCTGACCAGATGCCGCGGCGCAGGCTTCTGCGCGGCCATCGGACGGGTTTCGTCGAAACTCGGATCACGCAAGTTGCGCACCTCGAATTCCGGCTCGTCTTCTTCGTCCTCGAATTCCGGCTCCGGTTCAGGTGCAGGCTCCGGCGCGTAGTTGGCGTGCAGCTGCCGCGCCAGATCGCCGATTTCATCCTGACGATCGATGCCCGGCGTGTGTTCGTCGATACGACGCAACCAGACGCGCAATTGCAGCAGCGGCGTCGACAGATAGCGCCCCATGCGCAGGCTCAGGGCCAGCGACAGCGCCAACAGGATACCGCTGAGAATGCCCATGCTTTGGAGGCTGATGGTCATTGGCTGCTGGAACTGATCCATGTCCAGGCTGATGCGCAGTTGCCCGGCGGTCACGTCCTGGAAGGTGATCTTGCTCTCGTACATGCCTTCTGCTTCGCCCAGCAGGCTGTGCTTGGGGCGCTGACCGGACTCGGCGAGGATACGGTTATCCACGCTATAGATCGCCGCGTGGGCCACCAGTTTGTTCTTGGTCAGGTTGTTGAGCAGCACATTGAGGCTGAGGATGTCGTTGGACACCAACAGCTCCGTGGCAGAGGTCGCGGTCTGCGTGGTCAGGCTTTCGCCCAGCGCATCGGCCTGCTGGTGCATGGCCTGCTTGAATTGCAAACCCATCACGCCGGCATAGATCACCAGGGCCAGAGCGACCAGGATCACGTTATGGCTGGCAATGCGCAATGCAATCGGTACACGGCGGTGGCGCAGTGCACGGAAGATCAGCAGGAAGAAGTTATCGGTTTTAACTGGCGTGGGCCGGTTCACTGAGCTCGGCTCTTTTGTCCGTGAAGTTGACGCGCAGTATAGCGACAGGCCCTAGACCGGCAAAGCGCTCGCGGTGCCCGATGGTCACTGAAAGTGGGTAGAATGCGGTTTTTTTCCAGTTGCGGGGGTGCGCGTTGCGCGAAATCGTCCTGATTAACATCACGGGAGTCGACCGTCCGGGTCTGACGGCAGCCATTACCGGTGTTCTGGCACAAGGTGGTGTGAACATTCTCGACATCGGTCAGGCGGTGATCCACGACACCCTGTCGTTCGGCATCCTGGTTGAAATTCCCGATTCCGAGCAGGGTAAATCCGTGCTCAAGGACATCCTGTTCAAGGGCTACGAGCTCGACCAGCAGGTGCGCTTCACCCCGGTGTCCGAAGAGGATTACCAGCAATGGGTGGGCAATCAGGGCAAGAAACGCCACATCGTCACCCTGTTGACCCGCAAAGTGACCGCCGGACAATTGCAGGCCGTCAGTTCGATCACCGCCAAATATGGCTTGAACATCGATCACATCGACCGTCTGTCGGGTCGCATGCCGCTGGACACGCCGGCCGACAAAGGCAAGGGCTGCATCGAGTTCTCCGTGCGTGGCGAAGCGGCCGATCCGCAGGCGTTGCGCGCTGAATTCCTCAGTGTCGCGCAGGAACTGAATGTCGACATCGCCTTTCAGGAAGATTCGCTGTTCCGTCGCAACCGTCGCCTGGCGGTATTCGACATGGACTCGACGCTGATTGAAGCTGAAGTCATCGACGAACTGGCCAAGGCTGCCGGCGTCGGCGAGCAGGTGTCCGAAATCACCGAGCGCGCCATGGCCGGCGAACTGGACTTCCGCGCCAGCTTCAAAGAACGCCTGGCCTTGCTCAAAGGCCTCGACGTCAGCGTACTCGACTCGATCGGCGCTTCGCTGCGCCTGACCGAGGGCGCCGAAACGCTGTTCGCCGAACTCAAGCGTCTGGGTTACAAGACCGCGATTCTGTCCGGCGGCTTCACCTATTTCGCCAAACAACTGCAGGCCAAGCTCGGCATCGACTACGTGTTCGCCAACGAGCTGGAAGTGGTCGACGGCAAGTGCACCGGCGTGGCGATCGAGCCGATTGTCGATGCCCAGCGCAAGGCTGATCTGCTCAAAGAGCTGGCGCACAAGGAAGGTTTGCGTCTGGAGCAGACCATCGCGGTCGGCGACGGCGCGAATGACCTGCCGATGCTGGCGATTGCCGGTTTGGGCGTGGCGTTCCGTGCCAAGCCGCTGGTCAAGCAGTCGGCGAAGCAGGCGATCTCGACTCTGGGGCTGGATGGCGTGCTGTATCTGCTGGGTTTCCGTGATCGCGACGGGCAGTTGTAATTAAAGATCAAAAGATCGCAGCCTTCGGCAGCTCCTACACAGGGATATGCATTTCCCGGTAGGCGCTGCCGAAGGCTGCGATCTTTTGTTTTAGAGCGATTTCCACAACGAATCAAAATCCTCCTCGCTCCCGCCATTTTTCGCGGCCTCCAGCGAGCGATAAGCGAACTGATTGAAACTGTGCGTACTTGCGACCCGGCGATCCAGTCCGGCACGGTGCTCTTCGCCCAGGGTGTTGATCATCACCTTGTTGCCTTCCTGAAACGGCAATCGCGGCGCCAGCAAGGTTGCCGGTAGATCGATCGCGCTGATCTCCGGTAACAATAATCCGCGCAAATACTGACTGTGATCATCCCGCGAACGCACCAGTTGCAAGCCGCAGGGCTGCGCGTGCGGTGCCAGCAGTTCAATGCCCATCTGCGTGCCGCCGCCGCGCACCTGGCGAATCCAGCGGATCACCGCAATGCTCCAGCCCAGACTGACACTGTCCTGAACCCCGAGCATCTCCCCGGCCTGTAATTCGGCGGGCACTTCACTTGGCCACGCCAGACAGTAACCGCCGGGGCTGTGATTGATCACCGGCAAGGCATGAGTCGGGTAATGCGGTGTGCTGTCGGTGCCGTTTTCATCCTCGAGCAAATGGTCGTACTGAATTTCCTCGTAGGGTAAAAACTCATCAGCCTTGCTCTGCGGTGCTGCGTCGAAGGCCTGGCTCCAACTGTCCTTTTCACCTTGGGCGACGGCGCTGCTGAAATTCGCCGAGCGCGCGCCGGGATGCTTGAGCAGTTCGCTGAAACTGCGCTCGCCACCGAGGTAGAAGTGCAGAGCGCTCATGCCGACGCACACAGTCAGATTGCCTTGGCCGACGGTGCGCTGAAAGCTGCGCTCGGCGGCGTGCCCCCAGCTTGCGTGCAGGTGTTGCAGGGTATCGAAGCTCAGTCCGGTCGGTACAGGCAGCGGCGTCGACGTGTTCTGATGCAGCAGATGCGCTTCGATGGCGTTCACCAGCGGCTGTGGATCGAAGCTGAGCAATCCGCGCTGTTGCTCGCTGCGAAACATGCTGCGGTAGCGTGGACCGGCATCCAGTTCCGCGCTGATCGCCAACAGGCCAGCGTCCGGGCTTGCGGGATGCAGCTTGAGCAACGCACTCCACGGCTCCAGCGCTTCAGCCAGACGGGCGATCTGGTTCTGCCGCAACTGATTGCAACGGGCGCTGCCGAGCAAAAGTGCGGCGATGTAAGTCTGTTCCAGGCTCAGCTCTGTCGTCAGGCTGGCCAGATCGTCGTGCACGCGGCGGTGTTGCAGTTGTAGTTCCGCGGCGCGGCGATACAGCTGATGCAGTTCGAACCACAGATGCTCCGGCGGCGAGCTATACAACTGCGTGGCGCGCAGCAGCTGTCCCTTGAGTGCATGGGCTGCCCGTTGCAGGGCCATGCTGACCAATGCTGCGCGATCCTTGCTGTACTTCGGCGCGATCCGAAGCACGATCTGTTTGTAGCCGATGGCCAGATGGCTTTGCAGTGCCTGACAGAGATTGCTGATCTTGCGCGAACGCGCGTCGAGCATGATCGCTTGATGCAGGAAGTGTCGCTCCAGATGCTGGCAGACGAAATACACCTCGGGTCGCAACAATTCCAGCAGGCTGAGGCGGTTGTCGCTGGGCGTGAGCAGTTGGTTGAGTTCGGCCATGGCTTGATAAAGCAGGCGGGCGGTTTCGCCGATGTTGGCTTTTGGCAGGCCGGCAATCCAACGCTTGAGGTCACGCGGGGTGGCTTCGCAAAAAGACAGGCGTGTTTGCGTCGGGGTCGGGGCGCTCAGGGAGGGTAGGGGGCGAGACTCACTCATGCCGTGACTGGCTCCGGCGGCGAAAGGGGCAATGCCCAAAACTCTAGCAGCTGTGGTCTGTTTCGTCGGATGGCGTCAGGCTTTTTGACCGCTGGTCTGCTGGCCGGATGCCAGTTCGTTAGCCCTACTAGTCTCTCAGGCGTGCGATCGGAAACGCACGGTTGCACGGCCTGCCGTCAATCTCGGGCAGGTCTCCCGAAACTTCAAGGAGATGAGTTTCATGTCTAAATATGCAGTGGCAAATCAATGGGGTGGCAGTTCGGCGCCGTGGCATCCGGGTGGAACCTGGGTACTGGGCGGGCGGGACAACCAGAATGTCGTCGCAATCGATATCAAGTCGCGCGATGACGGCAAAACCTTCACCGGCACCATGACCTACGCCGGGGAAGGTCCCATTGGCTTCAAAGCGCAACGCACTGGTCAGAACCAGTACAACGTCGAAAATCAGTGGGGTGGCAACGATGCCCCATGGCATCCGGGCGGCAAGTGGGTGATTGGCGGCCGGGACAATCAGAACGTTGTTGCGTTAAGCGTCACGTCCAGTGACGGAGGGAAAAACCTCAGTGGCACCAATACCTATGTCAACGAAGGCCCGATCGGCTTCCGTGGGCAGATAGAGTAACGGCACCACCGAGTCGTATCCGCCCTTTCGCAGACGTGCGAACGGGCGGATCAGTGGCTCGCAGCATTTCAGGCGTTTGGCAGCGCCAGGCCTTGGCCCATCTGCACTGGCGAACCTGCCGCCAGCTCTTGCGCCCATTTCACCTGATCCGGCCCGAACAGCACGATCGCGGTCGAACCCAGCTTGAAGCGACCCAGTTCGGCGCCTTTTTCCAGATGGATCGGCGCACGGGCGGCTTCGTCGTAGCGGAAGGTTTTCAGTTCGCGCTTCGGCGGGGTGACCAGACCGGCCCAGACGGTTTCGATCGAAGCGACGATCATCGCGCCCACCAGTACAACGGCCATCGGCCCGCGCTCGGTGTCGAAGATGCACGCCACACGCTCGTTGCGGGCGAACAGCTCCGGAACGTTTTCGGCCGTAGTCTGGTTGACCGAGAAGATGCGGCCCGGGATGTAGACCATCTCGCGCAGGGTGCCGGCGAGCGGCATGTGCACGCGGTGGTAATCCTTCGGCGACAGGTAGATGGTGGCGAAGTCGCCGCCCATGAACGGCGCCGCATTGGCCGCGTCACCGCCGAGCAGTTCCAGCACGCTGAAGCTGTGGCCCTTGGCCTGGAATACGCGACCGTGCTCGATCGGGCCGAGTTGGCTGACCGCACCGTCGGCCGGGCTGAGGATCGCGCCCGGAGTCTGGTCCAGTGGACGCGCGCCGTCTTTCAGGGCGCGGGTAAAGAAAGCGTTGAAGTGCTCGTAAGCGGTCAGGTCTTCGACCAGTGCTTGCGACATGTCCACCTGATAACGCTTGGCGAACCACTGGGTGAAGGCATTTTTGAACCAGCGCACGCGGCACTCGGCAACGCAGCCGGCCAGGCGCGACAGCAGGTGATGAGGCAGCAGGTACTGGCTGAGGATAAACAGACGCTCTTTCATTAGTTGTCCTTAAAAACCTTAAATCTCGACGGGCGTATCAGGGTGGTTACCCCATTCGCCCCAGGAACCGGCGTAGCCCTTGACCCGCGGATAACCGAGGGACTTGGCCACCAGATAAGTGAAGCCCGACCGGTGATGGGTCTGGCAGTGGGTAATGATTTCTTTGTCCGTGGTGATCCCGAGATCGTCGAGGATCTGCGGCATGTCCGTGCGAATGCGCAGCTGACGCGTCTTGTCCATGCCGGCGGTCCACTCGAAGTTGACCGCGCCGGGGATGTGCCCGGCCTTGGCGGCCAATACTTTCTCGCCGGAATACTCCAGCGGCCCGCGCGCATCCCAGATCGCCAGATCGGCAGCACCGAGACGGCTTTGCAGATATTCGCGCGTGGCAGTCGGCTCGTCGTGCAAGGTCAACGGCAGCGGGCCACCGACGGCTGCTGGCACCTGGATCGACATCGGCATGCCATCTGCCAGCCATGCCGGCAGACCACCGTCTATATAGTGGTACTTGTCGTGACCGATGACGTCGAGCAGCCAGATGAAGCGCCCGGCCCAGCCGCCGCCTTCGTCGTCATAGACCACATAGACCGCGTCTTTGCGATGGCCCAGTTCACCGAACAACGCCTCCAGATCGGCTTTGGCCGGCAGCAGGCCCGGCGCCGGCGGCTGGCCGAGCTGGGTGCGTTTTGGATCAACGAAGCGTGCGCCGGGAAGATGACCTTCGGCGTAGCGCGCAGGACTGGTCAGGTCCACCAGAATCAGGTTGCTGGCCTCCAGCCGAGGAAGCAAGTCGCTCGGTTCGATGACGAGCGGCAAGCCAGAGAAGTCAGACATGTGAGGTCTCCAGAGCACAAAGGGGGGAATTGTAGCGCAGCCTCATCGGCCACGGCTGCTAAAGCTGTGCAGGGCCTTTTCGATGCACTGCGCGGTTTTGCCAAAGGCTTGCACGGTGATGTCGGCGAACGGCCCGCCGCCCTGATCGGCGACGACGATCATGATCACTCGGCCGTTATTGACCAGCGAGCGCAGGAATAGATGCTCGCCGCGAAACAGCGTGCGCAGGCTCGCCGGCAGCAGCGCGGAAAACTGCGCGTTGTTGTCCGGGATAATCCGCACCTGCGCCTGTTGCGCCAGCAGCCGTTGCAGCACGCTGCTCTGGTTGACGACAAAATTCAGCGCCGCCGCTTCTTTCGGCAGGCCGGCGGTTTGATTCACGCGCAGATTGGACTGCGTGCGGTCGGCCATCAGGATCATCACCCGGCGCATGCCGCTGGCGACCAGCGCATCGCGAGCGGCGACGGTCAGGCTCATGGCATTGGTGAAGCGGCTCGGTTCGGCGAGCAGTTCGGCGCATTGCTTGCGCCACTGGCCCAGGTCTTCCGCGGTGGGCGCGGCGGCAGGCAACATGCCGGCCGGCAAACGACGGGTGCCCCACGGCCACAGCAACGAAACCGCCGGGTGCCACAAGTCCGGCATCGCATGCTGGCGCGCGCTGTTCGCCGCTTGCTGGTGCAACTGTTGTTGCACGTCATCCATGGAAATCTGCAGATAAAGGCTGGTCAGGTACTGCCAGCGTTCACTGTGCGGACTGTCCCAGGCCTGTTGCGCCGACAGCGCCAGACCATTGGCCAGCAGCACGGTATTGGCCGGCTGATTGAGCCAGCGGCGCAACGTCGGATCATCGTCGAGGCGGTTTTGCTGGCGCAGCGGATGTTCGCTGTCGCGGGCGATGCGCAGGACTTTGACCAGCTCGCGCTGTTCACTGAGCAGCAGTTTATAGCCCTGCTGCACCCAGATCGGCAGGTGCCAGGCCTGCACCAGCGCTTCAGCGATTTTCAGCAGGCGTACGCCGAACAATTGCTTTTCGACCACGCGCGCCGATTCGCCCTTGTGGATAACCCGCAATTCCCATTCTTCCAGCAATTGCGGATACGTCAGCGCCAACGGCCACAGCGGCGACAGAAACAGCAGGCTGCCCCAATGAATGTCCTGCCACAGCCGCGCCAGGCGACTGGCGAAAAAACCGTTGGCCTGTTGCGTCGCGTGCTGGCTGATCATCTGCAACTGGCGCAGGGCCTTGGGGATTTGCATCTGCGGTTCGGCGGGGAGGCGCGCCAGCAGCTCTTCGGTGCGGGCAAGGCCCAGACGATTGATCGCCACCTCAAGGTTTTCCGCTGGCGTGGCCATGGTGCCGTGGGTGTGACGATTCGCCTCACGGATGATGCTCAAGGCCAGCGCCGGGCTGTCCTGCATCAGGTCGGCGATGTCGCGCAACGAACTGCGATTGTCGCGGATCGCCCGGCAGACCTTGTCATGAGCCTCTTGCGGGACGGGCAGGCGGACGCTGTCGAGCAACTTGACCCAGCCGTCGAGCGTGGTCGGTTTGGCGTGTGGGACGTTCGTTTCATTAGCCATGTCTGGAGGGGATCTTCACTGACTGTAGACGCGCCCGGCATGGGCTAAATTGGCTTTTCGCCTGAACTGGCTATAGTCTGGCGCAGTTTTGCCGATAAGTAGAAGAAGAGATTTTTTAACTTCCGAATATGACCTTGAACCCGACTTAAGTAAGTACTTTCTACCTATGGCTAAAATTATCGGCATCATCGTCGTATTCGCGAGCGTGCTCGGCGGATACGTGCTCTCCCACGGCAAGATTGCCGCCCTGATCCAGCCCTTCGAGGTGATGATCATCGGTGGTGCTGCACTCGGTGCATTCCTGCAGGCCAACCCCGGCTACATGACGATGCACGTGCTCAAGAAATCCCTGAGCATGTTCAGTTCGCGCTTCAGCCACACTTTTTACCTGGAAGTGCTGGGCCTGATCTACGAGATCCTCAACAAGAGCCGCCGCGAAGGCATGATGGCCATCGAAGGCGACATCGAAGATGCCGCGGCGAGCCCGATCTTCGCCAAGTACCCGGCAGTGCTCAAAGACGAGCGCATGACTGCGTTCATCTGCGATTACCTGCGCATCATGTCGTCCGGCAACATGGCCCCGCACGAGCTGGAAGGCTTGTTCGACATGGAACTGTACAGCCTCAAGGAAGACCTCGAACACCCGTCCCACGCGGTGAACGGCATCGCCGACGCCATGCCCGGTTTCGGTATCGTTGCGGCGGTACTCGGTATCGTGGTGACCATGGCCTCGCTGGGTGAAGGCGACCAAAAGTCCATCGGTCTGCACGTTGGTGCGGCGTTGGTCGGTACCTTCTTCGGTATTCTCGCGGCGTACGGTTTCTTCGGCCCGTTGGCCCACTCGCTGGCCCACGATGCCAAGGAAGAGCTGAACGTCTATGAAGCCATCAAGGCTTCGTTGGTGGCTTCGGCTTCCGGCATGCCGCCGTCGCTAGCCGTCGAGTTCGGTCGCAAGGTGCTGTACCCGGCGCACCGTCCAAGCTTCGCCGAGCTGGAACAAGCGGTTCGCGGTCGCTAAGTCATGGAAAATAATCAGCCGATTATCATCAAGCGCGTCAAGCGCATAGCCGGCGGGCATCACGGCGGGGCGTGGAAAATCGCCTTCGCCGACTTCGCCACGGCGATGATGGCGTTCTTCCTGGTGTTGTGGCTGCTGTCCACCGCCACACCCGAGCAGAAGATCGCCATCGCCGGTTACTTCAAAGACCCGGTCGGCTTCTCCGAAAGCGGTACGCCGTACATCATCGACCTGGGTGGTACGCCGACCTTGGCGCCGGAAAACACCCTCAACCCGGAAGTGAAATCGCAACCGCAGCCTGACAAGGTCACGGTCGACACCGAGCAGGTTGAAGGCATGGCCGAGCAGGTCGAGAAGGAGCGTCTGGAACTGCTCCTGCAAGAACTGCAGAACAAGGTCGACGAGAACCCGCAGCTGCAGAAATTCAAGGATCAGATCCTTTTCGAGATCACGCCGAACGGCTTGCGCATTCAGATCATGGACGCCGAGAACCGGCCGATGTTCGACTCCGGTTCTGCACGCCTGAAGCCGTACTTCGAAGACATCCTGCTGGCCATGGCCGACACCATCAAAGCGGTGCCGAATAAGATCAGCATCAGCGGCCACACCGACGCCAAGCCGTACACCGGCACCGGCGATTTCGGTAACTGGGAGCTGTCGGCCAACCGTGCCAACGCCGCCCGTCGTGCGTTGGTCGCTGGTAGCTATCCGGATGCGCAAGTGGCGCGGGTGGTGGGTTATGCCTCGTCGGCGTTGTTCGACAAGGAAAACCCGTTCAACCCGGTCAACCGCCGCATCGACATCGTGGTGCTGACCAAAAAAGCCCAGGCGGCCATTGAAGGTGCGCAAGGTGCCGATCCGGCGAAACCGGCGGATCAAGGCCAGAACGGTGCTGCTCCGGCAACCCCGGTCGACCCGAATGCACTGCCGGCGGATCAGCAACCGGTGCCAGCGCACGAACTGCGCGAACGCCTGAACCTGTTCGATGACGCCGCACCGAAACCGGCCGAGCCGGGGAGTGCGGCGCCAGCGCCTGCTCCCCCAACCACTGTCCCCGCGCCGAAGCAGTGAAGCAAAAAAAAGCCGCGAGATGATCGCGGCTTTTTTCTGTCTGGCTGTTTAGTAGCCGTTTTCCGGCAAACTGGCGATGATCGAGCGGTAGCTGTTCATCCGCTGCTGCTGCACGCGGCCATCCTCGAGTGCCTTGAGCAACGCACAGCCCGGTTCACGATCATGCTTGCAGTCGCGGAAGCGGCACGTGCCCAGCAAGTCATCGAACTCGATGAAACCCGCTTCGACGTCGGCGCGGCTGACGTGACCGAGGCCGAATTCGCGGATACCCGGGGAGTCGATCAGCTCACCGCCACCGGGGAAGTGGAACAGGCGCGCGGTGGTCGTGGTGTGCGTGCCTTGCCCCGACAGCTCGGACAACGGTCCGACGCGGGTTTCCACCTCAGGCAGTAAGCTGTTGACCAGCGACGACTTGCCGACGCCGGACTGTCCGACGAAGACGCTGATGCGCCCGTCGAGTTGCTGTTGCAGTTGTTCCATGCCATTGCCGTGATGCGCCGAGACTTCCAGCACCGGATAACCCAGCGTGCGGTAAACCGCCAGCAGCGCATTGAGCGCTGGGGCGTTCTGCTCGTCGATCAGGTCGAATTTGTTCAGCAGCAACAGCGGGCGGATGCCGGCGTGTTCGGCGGCGACCAGGTAGCGGTCGATCAGGTTGGCATGCGGCTCGGGCAGTGGCGCGAAGACGATGACGATCATGTCGACGTTGGCCGCGACCGGTTTGAGCTGGCCACGGCTGTCCGGACGGCACAGTTCGGTGGTGCGCGGCAGTTGCGCGACGATCACCCCGATGCCCTGGTTGCCGGCACGCCAGACGACCGTGTCGCCGGTCACCAGCGCAGGCAGGTTGGCGCGCAAGTGGCAGCGGAACACCTGGCCGGCGTGATCGCCGTCAACAGCTTCGACCTCGACCTGCACACCGAAGTGGGCGATCACCAGGCCGGTCTGTTCCGGGCCCAGGTCACCACCTTCGAGCGCTTCGACAGCCGAGGACTCGCGTTTGGCGGCGCGTGCGGCGCGCTCGCCTTGAATCTTTTCGATGCGCCAGTTTTGACGACGATTGAGTTGGCGTTTGGCCATGGGTGTTCCGTCTGAAGAATGCAGCGATTAGGTAAAACGGCCGCGAGTTTAGCACGCCCGGGCACCGGCCTAGGCTAAACTGCGCAGCATTGCTTAGGAGCCGACATATGCCAAACCCGCAGAACCTGATCTGGATCGACCTGGAAATGACCGGTCTTGATCCGGATAACGACGTCATCATCGAAATGGCCACCATCGTCACCGACAGCGATCTCAACACGCTGGCCGAAGGCCCGGTAATCGCCATCCACCACAGCGACGAAGTCCTCGCGCGCATGGACGAGTGGAACACCCGCACCCACGGCAACTCCGGCCTGACCCAGCGTGTACGCGACAGCCGCATCAGCATGGCTGAAGCCGAAGCCGAAACCATCGCCTTCCTGGAAAAGTGGGTGCCAAAGGGCAAGTCGCCGATCTGCGGCAACAGTATCTGCCAGGATCGCCGCTTCCTTTACCGGCACATGAAAGCGCTGGAAAGCTATTTCCACTACCGTAACCTCGACGTCTCCACGCTCAAGGAACTGGCTGCGCGCTGGGCGCCGGATGTACGCGACAGCTTCAAGAAGGGCAGCACGCACCTGGCGCTGGACGACATCCGCGAATCGATCGCCGAGTTGCAGCACTACCGCAAGCATTTCATCAAGTTCTGATCAGGCGTGACTCAGCAGGGGGCTTGCCCCCTTTTGGTGCCGCCGCGAAATGGCTAGACTGCGCGCCTTCCTGCCAGGACCGCCACCATGTTGCTGATGCTTTATCTGATCGCCATCACCGCTGAAGCCATGACCGGCGCGCTGTCTGCCGGACGGCGCGGCATGGATTGGTTCGGCGTGGTGCTGATTGCCTGTGTCACGGCGTTGGGCGGCGGTTCGGTACGCGACGTGCTGCTCGGCCATTACCCGCTGACCTGGGTCAAACACCCGGAATACCTGGTGCTGACCTCGGCCGCCGCGATGCTCACCGTGTTCACCGCGCGCTGGATGCGGCACCTGCGTTCGCTGTTTCTGGTGCTCGATGCGGTTGGTCTGGTGGCATTCACCTTGATCGGCTGCATGACCGCTCTGGAAATGGGCCACGGCATGCTGGTGGCCTCGGTCAGCGGCGTGATCACCGGCGTATTCGGCGGCATCCTGCGCGACATCTTCTGCAACGACATCCCGCTGATCTTCCGCCGTGAGCTGTACGCCAGCGTCTCGTTCGCGGCGGCGTGGTGTTACATGCTCTGCCTGTACCTGAATGTGCCGAGCGAGCAGGCGATCCTGATTACCTTGTTCGGCGGCTTCCTGCTACGGCTGCTGGCGATTCGTTTCCACTGGGAAATGCCCAAGTTCGTCTATAACGATCAGCCCTGACGCGATTCCCTGAAGGCGCTGCCGCTGGCGGCGATCTTTTGACTTTGATTTTTAAAAGACGAGAGCAAAAGATCGCAGCCTTCGGCAGCTCCTACTTTGCGTGGTTACGCGAGGCCGTGTTGTTTCAACGCCCACTCGACATGTTCCCGCACCAGCTCTGACGGATAGTCGCGGCGCGCCTTCAAGGCTTCCAGTACCGGAATGCTCGACGGCGCATTGCCCAGGCCCACCGCCAGATTGCGCAACCAGCGCTCGTAGCCGGCACGGCGCAGCGGCGAGCCTTCGGTGCTGCTGAGAAACTTGTCCTCGTCCCACAAAAACAGCTCGGCCAGTTCGGCATTGTCGAGGTTGTGCCGTGGCTTGAAATCGCTTTCCCCGGAAGGCTTGGCGAAACGGTTCCACGGGCAGACGATCTGGCAGTCATCACAGCCGAACACGCGATTGCCGATCAGCGGGCGCAAATCTTCGGGAATGGCGCTTTTCAGTTCGATGGTCAGATAGGAGATGCAACGCCGCGCGTCCAGCACATACGGGCCGACGAAGGCATTGGTCGGGCAAATATCGAGGCACGCGGTACAGCGGCCGCAGTGCTCGGTGCTGTGTGGTTCGTCCACTGGCAATGGCAGATCGACGAACAGTTCGCTCAAGAAAAAATAACTCCCGGCCTTGCGGTTCAGCACCAAGGTGTTTTTACCGATCCAGCCCAGCCCCGCCTGTTCGGCGATGGCTTTTTCCAGTACCGGGGCACTGTCGACAAAGGCGCGGAAACCGAACGGGCCGATCTCGGCCTGAATCTTGTCGGCCAATTGCTGCACACGTTTACGGATCAATTTGTGGTAATCGCGGCCCAAGGCATAACGCGACACGTAGGCTTTTTCCGGTTGCGCCAGCATGTGCGCCATTTGTGTGTCGCCGGGCAGGTAGTCCATGCGCAGCGAGACCACGCGCAACGTGCCCGGCACCAGTTCTTCGGGGTGCGAGCGTTTGCTGCCGTGGGCGCCCATGTAGTCCATTTCGCCGTGGTAGCCGGCCTCGAGCCAGCGCGCCAGGTGCTGCTCGTGTTCGGCGAGATCAAGACCGCTGATGCCGACTTGCTGGAAGCCCAGCTCGCGGCCCCAATCCTTGATCGATTGGGCGAGGGCGGGCAGGTCTGTGGTGATGGCGGACATGAGGCGAGAGAAACCGGAGCTGAGGTGCGTATAATTCTGCCAGACATCGGAGCCCGAAGACGCATGCCGCACACGAAAGATGAATTACCCGACGCGCTGTATGGCGCCGCACAGGTGCGCGAACTCGATGCACGGCTGATCGCCGCCGGTACGCCGGGCTTCGAATTGATGCAGCGCGCGGCGCATGCGACCTGGCGAGCGCTGGTTCGGCAGTGGCCTTCGGCGACTGAACTGACGGTGCTGGCCGGGCAGGGTAACAATGCCGGTGACGGTTATCTGGTCGCGGCGATGGCGCAGCGGGCCGGCTGGTCGGTGCGCGTATTGGCAGTCGGCGATCCACAGCGCTTGCAGGGCGATGCGGCGTTGGCCCATGCCGAAGCGCTGGCGGAAGGTGTCGTGGTGCAAGGCTGGCAGCCTCAAAGTGAACTGCGCGGGGTCATTCTCGACGCATTGCTCGGCACGGGGCTGAGCGGGGAGGTGCGCGAGCCTTATGTCGGCGCGATCACGGCAATCAACGCCAGCGGTTTGCCGGTGACAGCCATCGATATCCCTTCTGGATTAAGCGCTGACACCGGGCACAGGCTCGGTGCCGCTGTGCGGGCCGATCTGACGGTGACCTTTATCGGGCTGAAAACCGGCCTGTTCACCGGCGACGCGGCGGATCACGTCGGCCAATTGGTATTTAACGATTTGCAGGCCAGCGCCGACATCTATCGTGACATTCCAGTCATCGCCCGACTGCTCAACACGGCTAATCTTCCGAGGTTGGCGGCGCGTGCACCGTCTTCGCACAAGGGCCGTTTTGGCCATGTGCTGCTGATCGGTGGCGATCACGGCTTCGGCGGGGCGATCCTGCTCAGTACCGAAACGGCATTGCGCAGCGGCGCGGGCATGGTTTCGCTGGCGACTCGTCCCGAACATGTGCCAGCGGCGCTGACCCGGGTACCGGAAGCCATGGCGCTTGGCACTTCATCGGCCAATCAGTTGATGGGCTTGCTGGAAAAAGTCTCGACGCTGGTTGTCGGTCCCGGACTCGGCCAGGCCAGTTGGGGACGCGCATTGTTGTCGGCGGCCGCCAACGCGGCCTTGCCGCAAGTGTGGGATGCCGACGCGCTGAACCTGCTGGCGAACGGTTTCGTTGAGTTGCCCAAGGATTGCGTGATCACCCCGCATCCGGGCGAAGCCGCGCGTTTGCTGGGAATCAGTACCGCCGAAGTGCAAGCGGATCGTCCGGCGGCGGCGCTGGCATTGAGCAAAAAATATACAGCAGTTGTCGTGTTGAAGGGCGCCGGCAGCCTGATCGCTCACCCCGATGGCCGTCTGGCGTTGTGTCACCAAGGCCATCCGGCCATGGCCACCGCCGGCCTTGGCGACGTGCTCGCCGGTTTGGCCGGTGCGCTGCTGGCGCAAGGCATGGACCGTTTCGACGCTGCGTGTCTGGCGGTCTGGCTGCACGCCAATGCCGGTCTGCAACAAGGAAAATTCGGCCGTGGGCTGGCGGCCAGTGATCTGATTCCAGCCATTCGTCAGTTGTTGGAGGAGCAAGCACCGTGTCTGAAGTAACCCTGTACCTGGCCGATGAACAGGCCATGAGCGACTTTGGCGCACGGATCGCCCGCGTGACCCAGGGCCATGGCCTGATTTTTCTCGAAGGCAACCTGGGCATGGGCAAAACCACCCTGTCGCGGGGCATCATTCGCGGCCTGGGCCATGTCGGAGCGGTAAAAAGTCCGACCTTCACCTTGGTCGAACCTTACGAAATTGGTGACATCCGCGCCTTCCACTTTGACCTGTATCGCCTGGTCGATCCGGAAGAACTGGAGTTTCTCGGCATCCGCGACTACTTCGAAGACGATGCCCTGTGTTTGATCGAGTGGCCCGATAAAGGTGCAGGCTTTTTGCCAAAGCCGGACCTGACCATTACCATTAGCCCGCAAGACAGCGGGCGTTCGCTGAAAATTTTATCCCAGGGCTCGCGTGGCGAGGCCTGGTGTGCCGCTTTGGCATTGGAATCCAATTAAATGATGGGGTTAGGTATGCGCTTTCGCGCGTTGGTGGCTGCCGCTGGACTGTTGTTGATGGCAGTAACCGTCAACGCTGTGGCCGATTCAAAGGTCAACAGCGTGCGCCTGTGGCGGGCGCCGGACAACACGCGACTGGTCTTCGACCTGAGTGGCCCGGTGCAGCACAGCGTGTTTACCCTGACCGCACCGGATCGCCTGGTGATCGACATCAACGGCGCCACCCTCGGTGCGCCGCTGAATGTGCAGACCGCGAACACGCCGATCACCGCGATGCGTTCGGCCCAGCGTACGCCGACCGATCTGCGGGTGGTCATCGACCTGAAGAAAGCCGTCACCCCGAAAAGCTTCTCGCTGGCGCCGAACGCGCAGTACGGCAACCGTCTGGTGGTCGACCTGTTCGATAATCCGGCCGACGCCGCGCCCCCGCCTGCACCAACGCCGCAGGTTGCGAACATACCGGCAGTGCCGGTGACCCCGACCGAACCGGCAATCAAGTTACCGCCAGCTCCGGCCGGCAAGCGCGACATTATTGTGGTGATCGACGCCGGTCACGGCGGCGAAGACCCGGGCGCGTCCGGCTCGCGCGGCCAGCGTGAGAAAGACGTGGTCCTGCAAATCGCCCGCGAACTGCAGCGTCAGGTCAACGGCATGAAAGGCTTCCGCGCCGAACTGACCCGTACCGGCGACTACTTCATCCCGTTGCGCGGCCGTACCGAAATTGCTCGCAAGAAAGGCGCCGACCTGTTCGTGTCGATTCACGCTGACGCCGCGCCATCTGCCGCCGCTTTCGGTGCATCGGTGTTTGCCCTGTCTGATCGCGGCGCGACATCGGAAACTGCCCGTTGGCTGGCCGACAGCGAAAACCGTTCCGACTTGATCGGTGGTGCCGGCAACGTCAGCCTCGACGACAAGGACCGCATGCTCGCCGGCGTGCTGCTCGACCTGTCGATGACTGCCTCGCTGACGTCCAGCCTCAATGTTGGCCAGAAAGTCCTGACCAATATCGGCCGCGTCACGCCGTTGCACAAACAGCGTGTGGAGCAGGCCGGGTTCATGGTGTTGAAGTCGCCGGACATCCCGTCGATCCTGGTCGAAACCGGATTTATCTCCAACGCCAACGAAGCGAACAAACTCTCGGCGTCGAGCCATCAGCAGGCGCTGGCGCGTTCGATCAGCAGCGGCGTGCGCCAGTTCTTCCAGCAGAACCCGCCACCGGGCACCTACATCGCCTGGCTGCGTGATTCCGGCAAGATTGCCCAAGGCCCGCGCGATCATCGCGTCGGTCCGGGCGAAACGCTGGCGATGATCGGCGTGCGCTATCAGGTGTCGCCAGCCACGTTACGTGCTGCCAACAACCTGAAAAGCGATGAGCTGAAAGTCGGTCAGCACTTGACCATTCCTGGCACCGAACTGGCGTCCAAAGAATGAACGAAGTGCTGAACGCCGCTGCTCGCATTGAACTGCTCAGCCCACGGCTGGCGAACCAGATCGCCGCCGGTGAGGTGGTCGAACGCCCGGCCTCGGTGATCAAGGAGTTGCTGGAAAACAGCCTCGACTCCGGTGCCAGGCGCATCGATGTCGACGTCGAGCAGGGTGGCGTCAAGCTGCTGCGGGTGCGCGACGACGGTAGCGGTATTTCCGCCGATGATCTGCCGCTGGCCCTGGCTCGTCACGCCACCAGCAAGATCCGCAACCTCGAAGACCTCGAACAGGTGATGAGCCTCGGTTTCCGTGGTGAGGCCCTGGCGTCGATCAGCTCCGTGGCGCGCTTGACCCTGACCTCGCGCACCCGTGGCGCCGACCAGGCCTGGCAAGTTGAAACTGAAGGTCGCGACATGGCGCCCCGGGTTCAGCCAGCGGCGCATCCGGTCGGCACCTCGGTGGAGGTTCGCGACCTGTTCTTCAATACCCCGGCGCGACGCAAATTCCTCAAAACCGAAAAAACCGAATTCGATCACCTGCAAGAAGTGATCAAGCGTCTGGCGCTGGCGCGTTTCGACGTGGCGTTCCATCTGCGTCACAACGGCAAGACCATTCTCAGCCTGCACGAGGCCCACGATGATGCGGCCCGCGCCCGGCGTGTGGCGGCGATCTGTGGTTCGGGATTCCTTGAGCAGGCGTTGCCGATCGAGATCGAGCGCAACGGCTTGCACCTGTGGGGCTGGGTCGGTTTGCCGACCTTCAACCGCAGTCAGGCGGATTTGCAGTATTTCTTTGTGAATGGCCGGGCGGTGCGCGACAAGCTCGTGGCCCACGCGGTGCGTCAAGCCTATCGCGATGTGCTGTTTAACGGCCGTCACCCGACCTTTGCACTGTTTTTCGAAGTCGATCCGGCGGCGGTCGACGTCAACGTGCACCCGACCAAGCACGAAGTGCGCTTCCGTGACGGGCGCATGGTGCACGACTTCCTTTATGGCACGTTGCACCGGGCGTTGGGTGATGTGCGCCCGGAAGATCAGCTTGCGGGTTCGGTGACCACAGCCGTCGTCCGTCCAACCGGGCTTGATGCCGGTGAGTTCGGCCCGCAGGGTGAAATGCGCCTGGCGGCCAATGCGCTGCTGGAGCAGCCGCAGGCGCAACCGGCATTCAACACCTCGTCGGGTGGCAGCGCTGGCGGGGCTTATCAATATCAATACACGCCGCGTCCGCAATCCGCCGTGCCGCCGGCCGCCGAGGCACAAGCGGCGTATCGCGAGTTTTTCGCGCCGCTGCCCGAGGCCAATGCCAACGCATTGCCGGCCGGTCAGGAAGACATTCCGCCGCTCGGTTACGCGCTTGCGCAGCTCAAAGGCATTTATATCCTGTCGGAGAACGCCCAAGGTCTGGTGCTGGTGGACATGCATGCCGCCCACGAACGGATCATGTATGAGCGTCTGAAAATCGCCATGGCCAGCGAAGGCCTGAGTGGCCAGCCGTTGCTGGTGCCGGAATCGTTAGCGGTCAGTCAGCGCGAGGCCGATTGTGCTGAAGAGCACGCGGCATGGTTCCAGCGTCTGGGCTTCGAATTGCAGCGTCTGGGCCCGGAAACCCTGGCGATCCGCCAGATTCCGGCCTTGTTGAAGCAAGCTGAAGCCAACCGTCTGGTCGGTGACGTGCTGTCGGATCTGATGGAATACGGCACCAGCGACCGGATTCAGGCCCACCTCAACGAACTGCTCGGCACCATGGCCTGCCACGGCGCGATTCGCGCCAATCGGCGCCTGGCCCTGCCGGAAATGAACGGCCTGCTGCGTGACATGGAAAACACCGAGCGCAGCGGTCAATGCAACCATGGCCGACCGACCTGGACCCAACTGGGCCTGGACGATCTGGACAAACTGTTCCTGCGCGGTCGTTGATGAGCCAGCTACCACCAGCGATTTTCCTGATGGGCCCGACCGCTGCGGGCAAGACCGATCTGGCTATCGAGCTGACCAAAGTGCTGCCGTGCGAGCTGATCAGCGTTGATTCGGCGCTGGTCTATCGTGGCATGGACATCGGCACCGCCAAGCCTTCGAAAGCGTTGTTGGCCGAGCATCCGCACCGTTTGATCGATATTCTTGATCCGGCCGAAGCATATTCCGCTGCGGATTTCCGTCGCGATGCCTTGCAGGCCATGGCTGAAATCACCGCACGCGGGAAAATTCCGCTGCTGGTGGGCGGCACAATGCTCTATTACAAGGCTTTGGTCGAAGGTCTGGCAGACATGCCGGCAGCCGATCCCGAAGTCCGCGCGCAGATCGAAGAAGAGGCCGCACGCCTCGGCTGGCAAGCGCTGCACGACCAATTGGCGGCCATCGATCCGGTATCCGCGGCGCGAATTCATCCGAACGATCCGCAACGCTTGAGTCGCGCACTGGAAGTTTATCGGGTCAGTGGTCAGAGCATGACCGCGCTGCGTCAGCAACAATCTGCGCAAAGTACTGAAGCAGCCGCTTCGGGACTGCAACAATTGCCCTATACTGTCGCGAACTTGGCCATTGCCCCGGCGAATCGTCAGGTACTGCACGAGCGCATTAAACAAAGATTCACAAATATGTTGGAACAGGGGTTCATCGACGAGGTCGTAGCCCTGCGTAAAAGAAGTGACCTGCATTCGGGGTTGCCGTCTATACGTGCGGTAGGCTACCGCCAAGTCTGGGACTACCTGGATGGCAAACTGACGCTGGCCGAAATGCAGGAGCGCGGCATCATCGCCACGCGCCAATTGGCCAAACGCCAGTTCACCTGGCTGCGCAGCTGGGAAGATATACACTGGCTGGACAGTCTTGATTGCGACAATCTGCCACGCGCCTTGAAATACCTTGGGACCATCTCCATATTGAGCTGAGTCCTTGCAATTGCCGTCTATCCTTGGGGGTGTGACGGCCAAAGCCATCTGAATTACCTATTTTTTATTATTGAATCCTTAAAGGAGTGCGGCACATGTCAAAAGGGCATTCGCTACAAGACCCTTACTTGAATACTTTACGTAAAGAGAAAGTTGGGGTTTCCATCTATCTGGTCAACGGTATCAAACTGCAAGGCACGATCGAGTCGTTCGACCAGTTCGTGATCCTGCTGAAAAACACCGTGAGCCAAATGGTTTACAAACACGCTATCTCGACAGTAGTGCCGGTTCGTCCAATTCGTCTGCCTAGCGCAACCGAATCCGAAGCAGGTGACGCTGAGCCAGGTAACGCCTGATAGGAGTCTCCTTTGTTCTTTGAGCGCCACGGTGGTGGTGAACGAGTGATCCTCGTTCACTTGGATGGACAGGACCCTGAGGCGCGCGAAGATCCGCAGGAGTTTCAGGAATTGGCTAATTCGGCCGGCGCCGAGACCGTTGCGTTTTTTAACGTGCCGCGTCATCGGCCAACCGCCAAATACCTGATCGGCAGCGGCAAGGTCGAGGAACTGCGCGACCTGGTCAAGGCTGAAGAAGCCGATCTGGTGATTTTCAATCACATCCTCACGCCCAGTCAGGAACGTAACCTCGAACGTGTTTTCGAGTGTCGCGTGATCGACCGTACCGGTCTGATTCTCGATATTTTCGCCCAGCGCGCCCGTACCCATGAAGGCAAGCTCCAGGTTGAACTGGCCCAGCTTGATCACATGAGCACCCGGCTGGTTCGCGGCTGGACTCACCTTGAGCGTCAGGGTGGCGGTATCGGTATGCGCGGTCCCGGTGAAACCCAACTGGAAACCGACCGCCGTTTGCTGCGGGTTCGCCTGCGTCAGATCAAAGGCCGACTGGAGAAGGTGCGCAGCCAGCGCGAGCAATCACGCCGTGGTCGTTCCCGTGCCGATATTCCGACCGTGTCTCTGGTGGGATATACCAACGCCGGTAAGTCCACGCTCTTCAACAACGTGACGAAATCCGATGTCTACGCGGCCGACCAATTGTTCGCCACGCTGGACCCGACCCTGCGTCGTCTGGAACTGGACGACCTGGGGCCGATTGTTCTGGCGGACACGGTGGGCTTCATTCGTCACTTGCCGCACAAGCTGGTCGAGGCATTTCGGTCTACCCTCGAAGAGTCGAGCAATTCCGATCTGCTGTTGCACGTGATCGATGCAGCCGAACCGGATCGCATGTTGCAGATCGAGCAGGTGATGGTGGTGCTGGGCGAGATTGGTGCCCAGGACTTGCCGATCCTCGAGGTCTATAACAAACTCGATTTGCTTGAAGGCGTTGAGCCACAAATCCAGCGCGACGAAAACGGCAAGCCCCAGCGGGTCTGGCTGTCGGCGCGTGATGGCAGTGGTCTGGAACTGCTTGAGCAAGCCATCGCCGAATTGCTTGGCAGTGATTTGTTCATCGGCACATTGCGCTTGCCGCAACGATTCGCGCGACTGCGTGCGCAGTTTTTCGAACTCGGTGCGGTGCAGAAAGAAGAACACGACGAAGAAGGCATCAGTTTGCTGGCCGTTCGTTTGCCCCGTGTCGAGTTGAATCGACTGGTAAGCCGCGAAGGATTGCAGCCGATGGAATTCATCGAGCAACACACTTTGCAATAAAAGCCTGACAAAGCGGTTGTGCCGCAACGGCAGGCATTCTGTAGCATTGGTCGGCGCGCCGTGGGTGCGTCTTTGCTTTATCAGATGGAGAGCGCTATGGCTTGGAATGAGCCGGGTGGCAACTCGAATAATCAGGATCCTTGGGGTGGCAAACGCCGCAATAACGGCGACCGCAAGGGGCCACCGGATCTCGACGAGGCCTTCCGAAAGCTGCAGGAAAGCCTGAACGGGTTGTTCGGTGGTGGTAAGAAACGTGGTGATGACGGCGGTGGTTCGGGCAAGAGCAGTGGCGGCTTCGGCGGTCTGCTCGGCATCGGCCTCGTCGTGCTGGCGGCTGTCTGGCTGTACAGCGCGGTTTACGTAGTGGACGAGCAGGAGCAAGCCGTGGTGCTGCGCTTCGGCAAGTACTACGAAACTGTCGGCCCGGGCCTGAACATCTACTTCCCGCCGATCGATAAGAAGTACATGGAAAACGTCACGCGTGAGCGTGCCTACACCAAGCAGGGCCAGATGCTGACCGAAGACGAGAACATCGTCGAAGTGCCGCTGACCGTGCAGTACAAAATCAGCAACCTGCAGGATTTCGTGCTGAACGTCGATCAGCCGGAAATCAGCCTGCAGCATGCGACCGACAGTGCCCTGCGCCACGTGGTGGGTTCCACCGCCATGGACCAGGTGCTGACCGAAGGTCGTGAATTGATGGCCAGCGAAATCAAGGAGCGTCTGCAACGTTTCCTCGATACCTATCGCACCGGTATCACCGTCACTCAGGTCAACGTACAGAGCGCAGCGGCACCGCGTGAAGTGCAGGAAGCCTTCGATGACGTGATCCGCGCCCGTGAAGACGAGCAGCGTTCGCGCAACCAGGCTGAAACCTACGCCAACGGCGTCGTGCCGGAGGCCCGTGGTCAGGCCCAGCGTATCCTCGAGGATGCCAACGGTTACCGCGACGAGACGGTCTCGCGCGCCAAGGGTGAAGCCGACCGCTTTACCAAACTGGTCGCCGAGTATCGCAAGGCACCTGAAGTGACCCGCCAGCGTCTGTACCTGGACACCATGCAGGAAGTCTTCAGCAGCACCAGCAAGGTACTCGTGACCGGCAACAAAAACGGCCAGAGCAACCTGCTTTACCTGCCGTTGGACAAAATGATTCAGAACAGTTCGGGCAGCAATGCACCGGTCACCGGTTCGGCTGCCGCCAGCAACAACACGGACGTCACACCGCATGTCACTGACCTGCCGCAGTCGCGCACAAGGGAGACCCGCTGATGAGCAATAAATCGCTGATCGCCCTTATTGTTGGCGTCGTTGTCGTGCTGGTGGGCTGGAACTGCTTCTACATCGTCGCTCAGACCGAGCGTGCGGTGCTGCTGCAATTCGGTCGTGTGGTTCAGGCCGATGTTCAGCCAGGCCTGCATGTGAAAGTGCCTTACGTTAACCAGGTGCGTAAATTCGACGCACGTCTGATGACGCTGGATGCACCGACACAGCGCTTCCTGACCCTGGAAAAGAAAGCCGTGATGGTTGATGCCTACGCCAAGTGGCGCGTGAAAGATGCCGAGCGCTTCTACACCGCAACTTCCGGTCTCAAGCAAATCGCCGACGAGCGTCTGTCCCGTCGTCTGGAATCCGGTCTGCGTGACCAGTTTGGTAAGCGCACCCTGCACGAAGTCGTGTCGGGTGAGCGTGACGCACTGATGGCTGACATCACTGCCTCGCTGAACAAGATGGCGGAAAAAGAGCTGGGTATCGAAGTTGTCGATGTCCGGGTCAAGGCCATCGATCTGCCGAAAGAAGTAAACCGCAGCGTGTTCGAGCGTATGAGCACCGAGCGTGAGCGTGAAGCTCGCGAGCACCGCGCCAAGGGTAACGAGCTGGCGGAAGGCATCCGTGCCGACGCCGATCGTCAGCGCCGCGTGTTGCTGGCTGAAGCCTATCGTGAATCCGAAGAGATTCGCGGTGACGGTGATGCCCAGGCCGCTGCGATCTACTCCAAGGCCTACGGCCAGGATCAGGAGTTCTACGGTTTCTACCGTAGCCTGCGTGCCTACCGTGAAAGCTTCGCGAACAAATCCGACGTCCTGGTCCTCGACCCAAGCAGCGACTTCTTCCGTTACCTGGAAAAGTCCAAGCCTTGATACGACGTTGACCTGAATCATTCCGCCCGGCGGCTAAAACCTCGGGCGGGGTGATCCTTTGGGAAAACGTGTGTATGATGCGGCAGCCGGGAAATTCCCGGCTTTTTTGCGTCTGCACGTTTGATTGCTGTTTTTTTGCAGGCATCGGGTGAATGGCCCGAGAGTATTTCGAGGAAAGTGATGGGCGAAGCCGGTAACAGGCCTTTCGCCGCGTCGTTCATGCGCGTGCGTTTTGAACGGATCGGTCATTTTCTGCTTCACTCAAGGCTCGCCCGCAGGCTGGCCGCCCGGATCAAAGGGGAATGGCGTAATGGCAACGGTAGACCGCTGGCTGCTGCCAGATGGCATCGAAGAAGTACTGCCACCGGAAGCGGCGCGCATTGAAGTCGCGCGTCGTCAGGTGTTGGATCTGTTCCAGAGCTGGGGTTACGAGTTTGTCGTGACTCCCCATATCGAGTACCTGGAATCCCTGCTGACCGGCGCGGGCCAGGACCTGGATCTGCGTACGTTCAAGGTCATCGACCCGCAGTCGGGCCGGCAGATGGGTTTCCGTGCCGACATCACGCCGCAAGTGGCGCGCATCGATGCGCACACCCTGCGTCGCGAAGGCCCGAGCCGTCTGTGCTATGCCGGGAGCGTGCTGCATGCTCAGCCGCGTGCCCTGTCGTCCTCGCGCAGCCCGATCCAGTTGGGCGCCGAGTTGTACGGCGATGCCAGCCCGAGCAGCGACGTTGAAGTGATCAGCCTGATGCTGGCCATGCTGCAACTGGCCGATGTGCCGGATGTGCACATGGACCTCGGTCATGTTGGTATCTACCGGGGTCTGGCGCGTGCCGCCGGTCTGTCCGGGGAAGTCGAGCAGCAGTTGTTCGACGCGTTGCAACGCAAGGCCATCGACGAGGTCATTACCTTGACTGAAGGCCTGCCGGCTGACCTGTCCGGCATGCTGCGCGCGCTGGTAGATCTGTGTGGCGGCCGTGAAGTGTTGAGCGCTGCCCGCGAACGTCTGGCCAATGCGCCGGCGCCGGTACTGGCGGCACTGGAAGATTTGCTGGCAATCGCCGAGCGTCTGTCGGCGCGCTTCCCGGAGCTGCCGCTGTACTTCGATCTGGGCGAGTTGCGTGGCTATCACTACCACACCGGTGTGGTGTTCGCGGTGTTCGTGCCGGGCGTTGGCCAGTCCATCGCTCAGGGCGGTCGCTACGACGACATCGGCGCGGATTTTGGTCGCGCGCGTCCGGCGACTGGCTTTTCCACCGATTTGAAAACCCTGGTGACCCTGGGGCGTGCTGAGATCGAGCTACCGTCTGGCGGTATCTGGATGCCTGACAGTACGGATGCGGCACTCTGGCAGCAGGTTTGCCAGTTGCGCAGTGAGGGTCAGCGTGTCGTTCAGGCGTTGCCTGGACAGCCTTTGGCCGCCGCCCGTGATGCGGACTGCGACCGGCAATTGATTCAGCAGAACGGGCTTTGGCAAGTATCGCCACTGGCTTCTTGAGTTTTCCTGCCGGCCATCGCCGGCACCAAGTTTGCGCGAATGAGGACAAGTGTTATGGGTAAGAATGTCGTAGTCCTGGGCACCCAATGGGGTGATGAGGGCAAAGGCAAGATCGTTGATCTGCTGACCGAACATGCTGCCGCCGTAGTGCGCTACCAAGGTGGCCACAACGCTGGCCACACGCTGGTGATCGACGGCGAAAAAACCGTCCTGCACCTGATCCCGTCGGGCGTGCTTCGTGAAGGCGTGCAGTGCCTGATCGGCAACGGCGTGGTGGTAGCACCTGACGCCCTGCTGCGCGAGATCACCAAGCTGGAAGAGAAAGGCGTACCGGTGCGCGAGCGTCTGCGTATCAGCCCGTCCTGCCCGCTGATCCTGTCCTTCCACGTGGCGCTGGACCAGGCCCGTGAAAAGGCCCGTGGCGAGCTGAAGATCGGTACCACCGGTCGCGGCATCGGCCCGGCTTACGAAGACAAGGTCGCTCGTCGTGGCCTGCGTGTTGGCGACCTGCTGAACATGCCGCGCTTCGAAGACAAGCTGCGTGAACTGGTGGATTACCACAACTTCATGCTGGTCGGTTACTACAAAGAGCCGGCCATCGAGTTCGAAAAGACTCTTGCCGAGTGCAAGGAATACGCTGAGCTGCTCAAGCCGTTGATGCTCGACGTGACTGCTGAGCTGCACGACCTGCGTCGCGCCGGCAAAGACATCATGTTCGAAGGCGCCCAGGGTTCGTTGCTCGACATCGACCACGGTACCTACCCGTACGTGACCAGCTCCAACACCACCGCTGGTGGCGTGGCGACCGGTTCCGGCGTTGGCCCGATGTTCCTGGACTACATCCTGGGTATCACCAAGGCTTACACCACTCGCGTCGGTTCGGGTCCATTCCCGACTGAGCTGTTCGACGACGTCGGTGCGCACCTGGCCAAGCAAGGTCACGAGTTCGGCGCGACCACCGGCCGTGCCCGTCGTTGCGGCTGGTTCGACGCCGTTATCCTGCGTCGCGCTATCGATGTGAACAGCATCTCGGGCATCTGCCTGACCAAACTGGACGTACTCGACGGTCTGGAAACCATCAACATCTGCGTTGGCTATAAAGATGCCGAAGGCAATGCTGTTGCTCCGACCGACGCTGACAGCTACGTAGGCCTGCAGCCTGTGTACGAAGAAGTGCCGGGCTGGACCGAATCGACCGTGGGCGCCAAAACCCTGGAAGAGCTGCCAGCTAACGCTCGCGCCTACATCAAACGCGTTGAAGAGCTGATCGGCGCGCCGATCGACATTATTTCGACGGGCCCGGACCGCAACGAAACCATCGTTCTGCGTCATCCGTTCGCTTGATAAGTCGTTGATGTAAAAACACAAAGGCCCCTTCATCGGGGCCTTTGTCGTTTATGCCTGTTGGACGGCATGACCTTTGCTGTGAATCTGTCTACAAGAGTGCCATCAAATTAATGGCGTCAGAAGTAGAGGGATTCACAGTGTCGGCCGTTCTCTCACTGTTACAAAGCCGTTTGTTGCGGCCCGTGTTCGTTACCCTTGGTATCGCCCTTTTGGTGCAGGTGTTGGTGGCGGTTGCCCTGACGCGGAGCACCGTCACCGCGCTGGAAGCTGATTTGGCGGTGCGCCTCGGCGCCGATAGCCAGAAACTCTCCGGTGAGCTGGAGCAGGCCGGGCGTGAAGTCACGTCGAGTCTCGATGCGTTGTCCGCCAGTACCCGTCAGCGGCTGACTGCTGGTTTGTCTTCGCGACTGAAAGACGAGCAGGCACAGTTGCGTGCGACGCTGGAAAAGGATCTAAAGGATTCGGCCAATGACATGGCGCAATTGCTCGCCTCCGTTGCGCCGCGTGCCATGTGGGACAGCGACGTTCCGACCCTGTCCGAGTTCGCCCGTCGCGCCCAGCGCAATCCCAACGTGCTGTTCGTGGTCTATGACGACGCCACCGGCCAGCACCTGACCCGTTATCTCAATCGCGAAAACCCGATCAACAAGGCCTTGCTGGAAAAAGGCCAGGGCGAGCGTGCGCTGGATAAAGTCCTGGATGCGGCGAAAAACGATCCGTCGGTTTACTACCTGGAGGCGTCGATCAATCCCAATGGTGTCGAAATCGGCAAGGTGCTGATGGGTGTTTCCACCGCGTCGGTGGAGACCGATCTGGCAGCGCTCGACAAGCGCTTCTCGGCATTGATCGCCAGCAGTGATCAGTTGGTCGGTGACAGCCTGAAGGGCGCTGCAGCAGACAGCGCCAAGGCCATGCAAACACGCTTGCAGTCGGCGCAGTCCACGGCTACCGAGATGAAAGCCAATACCGCCAATACCGTTCAAGAGGCGGCTGCGACCCTGCGCTGGCGGATCGGCATGGGCCTGGCGCTGGTCGGTTGCGCTGTGCTGCTGTTGCTGGCGGTCGTGCTCGGCCATCGCGTGGTCAATCGGCTGAAGATGCTCAATGCAGCGATGGATGATCTGGCAGCGGGCGAGGGCGATCTGACCAAGCGTGTGCAGATCAACAGCAAAGATGAGATCGGTGACATGGCTTCGGCGGTCAATCGCTTTGTGGATAAGTTGCAGCCGATCGTGCGTGAGGCGGGAGATGTCGCGCAGCGTACCGGCGTCGAGATTGGCGCGATGACCCTGCGCAATGCCGGTGCAGATGCGGCGGCGGGCATGCAGCGTGATGAAGTGGCGGAGAGTCTGCGCGCACTGTCGCAAATGGCGGATGAAGCGCAGTCGGAAAGCCATGCAATGCAAGCGGCGTTGAAGCAGGTTGTGGATATTCGCCAGGCCACTGATGAAAACACCCGCACCTCCGCCAAGGTCGGCAGCTTGATCGAGGCGTTGGCCGGACAAGTCGATACCGGGGCGAAAGTGATCGAGCGCCTGGCGCAGCAGAGCGAGCAAATTGAAGTGGTGTTGACGGTGATCCACGGGATCGCCGAGCAGACTAACCTGCTGGCCCTGAACGCTGCCATTGAAGCGGCGCGCGCTGGCGAAACCGGGCGTGGTTTTGCGGTGGTAGCGGACGAAGTTCGGGCGCTGGCCAGCAAGACACAAAGTTCTACCGGGGATATTCAGGCGCATATCGTCGCGTTGCAACAGGGTGCTCGTGAGGCGGTCGAGGCGATCGGTCAGGCCGGGCGTCAGGCCAGCGAAGGTTTGCTGGTGTTGCGTGACAGCGCGCGGTTGCAGCAGTCGGTACAAACGTCTGTCGAGCAGGTGCACGCGGCAATTGGTCTGGCAACCCAGGCAGCGGCGCATCAGGCGCAAGGTGCGCAGGCGGTCCGTGGGCGCGTCGAGACGATTCATGCGCAGGCCGAGAAAGCGGCGCAGGCGGTGGTGGAAACCACGGCCAGTGGCAAGGTGCTGGATGGTTTGGCGGCGCAGCTGAAGGCCAGTCTGGGGCAGTTCAGGGCTTAAGATCAAAAGATCGCAGCCTGCGGCAGCGCCTACAGGGAAGCGCGAAATCCCACGTAGGAGCTGCCGCAGGCTGCAATCTTTTAGCGGCTCAAATACATCCGGGTCGTCAGTAGATACACCGGCAATCCCGATACCACAATCAACAGCGCCGCATAAGGCGCCGCCGCCGCGAACTCGACATTCGCGGTATGCGCCCACACCTCGGTCGCCAAGGTATTGAGCCCGGTCGGACTCAGCAGCAAAGTCGCGGTCAGCTCCTTCATCGCATCCAGAAACACCAGCGCAAACGCCGCGCCCAGGGCCGGGAAGATAATCGGCAGCGTCACGCGGCAAAACGCCGTGAACGACGAAGCGCCGAGCGTCCGCGCAGCCTCTTCCAGTTGCGGCGCAGCCTTGTTCAGTGCTGTGCGAATCGGTGCCTGTGCCAGTGGCAAAAACAGCAGCGCATAAGCGATCAGCAGCAGCCCCGACGTCTGGTACAGCGCCGGCACGTAATGCAGGGCGAAATACACCAGCGTCAACGCGATGACCAGGCCTGGCAGCGCATGAAGTAGATACGGCAAGCGCTCGGCCCAGATCGCCAGTTGGCCTTTGTAGCGCACTACCAGCAATCCGACGGGCACTGCCAGCACCAGGCACAATGCCGCACCGCCAAGAGAAAGCGCCAAAGACGAGAGCAGGGCTTCAGTAATCGCCGCCACCGGGAATGCCGCCGACGAGCCGACTGCCAGCCAATACGCCAACATCCCCAGCGGAATTCCGCTGCCAACAACCGCCAGCATCAGGCAATACAACTGACCGACCGCTGCCCAACTTCCCAGTCGAACCTGTTCAGCCTGCCGCGCCGCGCCCTGTCCGGTACGCACATGTCGACCCTTGCCGCGTACGCGCAACTCCAGCCACAGCAGCACCAGACACAGCGCCAGCAGCACGGCCGACAGCATGGCTGCGTTGGCGTTGCTGAATTCCAGTTCGAACTGCTGGTAGATCGCGGTGGTGAAGGTTTGCAGGCCGATGATCGACAGCGCACCGAATTCCACCAGCATGTGCAAGGCAATCAACAGCGAGCCCGCCAATAGCGACGGCCAGAGCAGCGGCAGGGTGACGCGAAAAAACACCCCCCAGCGATTCTGCCCAAGCGTGCGGGCGGACTCTTCAAGGGAGGGATCAAGATTGCGCAGCGTCGCCGCCACTGGCAGGAAGATCAGTGGATACTTCGACAGGCTCATCACCAGAATCGCCCCGCCAAGGCCTTCGAACTGCGCGCTCAACGAGACCCAAGTGAAGCTACTGACAAACGCTGGCACGGCGAACGGCAGGCACAGAATCACACCCCACAGACGTCGTCCCGGCAAATTGCTGCGTTCCAGCAGCCAGGCCAGCGACAGGCCGATCACGCCGCAAGTGATCGTCACGCCAACCATCAATGCCAAGGTGTTGCGCAGCAGGCCGAATACATAGGGGCGCCACAATAAATGCAGCGCTTCGGCCCAACCGGCTTGCCAGGCTTTGAGTCCGACATAGGCGAGCGGCAACAGGCTCAGCACCACCAGCAACAAAACTGGTAATACCAGCCAGATCGATGGCCGCTTGCGCTTCGGTACGTAACCCCCGCGCGCGGCGGGGGCGGATAACGATGCGGTCATCAGTTCAAGCCAACTTCACGTTCCAGTTCCAGCGCTTCTTCGGCGTTGCCCAGATCGGCCGGTGTTACGTTCGGCGCTTCCAGTTCGCTGAACGGCTTGAGCCCGCGATCCGATTCCATGCCTTTGTGCAGCGGGTATTCGGCGGTGGTCTGGGTGATCACGCGCTGACCTTCTTCGCTGGCCATGTAGGCTAGAAATTGCTGGGCTTCTTTTGGATGTTTGCTGGATTTCAGCACGGCAGCGCTCGATACGGTGATCAAGCCACCGACGTCGCCACCGGTGAAGTAATGCAGTTTCGAATCCAGTTTGCCTTTCTCGCGTTGCAGGGCGAACCAGTAGTAGTTGTTCACCAGCACCGTAGCGACTTCGCCGTTTTCCACGGCTTTAAGGGCGACCATGTTGTTGCTGTAGGTCTTGCCGAACGCGCGCAGGCCGGTCAGCCATTCTTCGGCGGCATCGCGACCGTGCATCTTGATGATGGCCACGGCTTGTTCCTGGAAGGCGCCGCTGGTCGGTACGAAACCGACTTTGCCTTGCCACTGTGGATCGGAGAATTCCAACACCGATTTCGGCAGGTCTTTTTCATCGACCAGTTTCGGGTTGTAAGCGACTACGCGAACGCGCGCCGTCACGCCGATCCAGGTGCCGTCGCCAGCCACGTATTTTTCCGGAAGCACGGCCAGTGTGGCGTCATCGGTCTTGGCCAGCAGGCCCAGTTCGCCGAGATTGTTCAGCGGTGGCGACTCTTCGGTGTAGATCACGTCGGCGGGGGAGCGGTCGCCTTCTTCGATGATCTGGCTGGCGAGCTGATTGCTGCTGCCTTTGCGCACATTGACGTGAATGCCGGTCTTGGCTTCGAAGGCTTTGGCGATCGCGTCGCCTACTTCCTTGTGCTGGCCGTTGTAGAGAGTCAGGGAAACCGTATCGGCAGCCTGGGTGAGGGGAGTGGCGAGCGCCAGGCCGAGGAGGGTAAAGGTCAGGCCTCGGCGCAGGGTATTTCGAAACGTCATTCGCAGGGTTCCTCACTGTCGCATTGCAAAAACTTGCAACAATGATAAACGATATTGTTTCTCAAGTGCGCCTTGCGGGCCGGGGCAGGGTCTGGTACGGCGAATTGCGCTGCCTGTGTAGGAGCTACTGAAGGCTCGGGCCGCGTTCGGACGATCTTTTGACCCTGTTTTTTTCAGATCAAAAGATCGCAGCCTCGTTTCACTCGTCAGCTCCTACAGGTGAGGGGCGATAAATTTCTGGAAGCCAGAAACGCAAAAACCCGCTTTCGCGGGTTTCTGTGAAATTCAAGGCCGTAACCTTGAATTTGAATTGGTGCCCAGAAGAAGACTCGAACTTCCACGACCGTAAGGTCACCAGCACCTGAAGCTGGCGTGTCTACCAATTTCACCATCTGGGCAATCATCGCTAGCGTTGCCGCTGTTGATGTGGCGCACTATACGGAGCGCCTTTTGATCTGTAAACCCCTGATTTAATTTTAATAAATCAGTTTTAAGAAAACCCGGGCTTAGAATGCAAAAAACCCGCTTTCGCGGGTTTTGTGTGAGCCTTGAAACTGATCTAGTCTCAAGCTCGAAATTGGTGCCCAGAAGAAGACTCGAACTTCCACGACCGTAAGGTCACCAGCACCTGAAGCTGGCGTGTCTACCAATTTCACCATCTGGGCAGTATCGGCAACGCTTGTGCGTCGTCGATGGCGCGCACTATACGGAGCGTCTTTTTAACTGTAAACCCCTGTCAGCAAAAAACATGATTTTTTTTACCGGCGGTGTGCAAAACGGCTTTCCAGCGTCAATACAGGGCCTCTGTTGGGCCTTATAGAGTCGGAAATTTCCCGTTTCATGACGCCTATGCCAAACTAACCCGCATATAGACAAGGTGAAAACTCTCTAATGGCCGATTGGCAGTCCCTCGATCCCGAGGCCGCTCGTGAAGCGGAAAAATATGAAAACCCTATTCCTAGCCGCGAACTGATCCTGGCGCACCTCGCCGATCGGGGTTCGCCTGCTGCCCGCGAGCAACTGGTCGAAGAGTTTGGTCTGACCACAGAAGACCAGATCGAAGCCTTGCGCCGCCGTCTGCGCGCCATGGAGCGCGACGCTCAACTGATCTATACCCGCCGTGGTACGTACGCGCCGGTCGACAAGCTCGACCTGATCCTCGGCCGCATCAGCGGTCACCGTGACGGTTTCGGTTTCCTGGTGCCGGACGACGGCAGCGACGATCTGTTCATGAGCCCGGCGCAGATGCGTCTGGTGTTCGATGGCGACCGTGCGTTGGCCCGTGTTTCCGGTCTCGACCGTCGCGGTCGCCGCGAAGGCGTGATCGTTGAAGTGGTGTCCCGTGCCCACGAAACCATCGTCGGTCGCTACTTTGAAGAGGGCGGCATCGGCTTCGTCGTCGCGGACAACCCGAAGATCCAGCAGGAAGTGCTGGTTACGCCGGGCCGTAACGCCAACGCGCAGATCGGTCAGTTCGTCGAGGTGAAAATCACCCATTGGCCGACGCCGCGCTTCCAGCCGCAAGGCGATGTGGTCGAAGTGGTCGGCAACTACATGGCGCCGGGCATGGAAATCGATGTCGCTCTGCGCACCTACGACATTCCGCATGTCTGGCCTGAAGCCGTTCTGAAAGAAGCGGCCAAGCTCAAGCCTGAAGTCGAAGAAAAAGACAAAGAGAAGCGCGTCGATCTGCGCCATCTGCCGTTCGTCACCATTGACGGCGAAGATGCCCGCGACTTTGACGATGCTGTTTATTGCGAAGCCAAGCCGGGCAAGCTGCGCCTGTTCTCTGGCGGCTGGAAGTTGTACGTGGCGATTGCCGACGTTTCCAGCTACGTGAAAATCGGCTCGGCGCTGGACAACGAAGCGCAAGTGCGCGGCAACTCGGTGTACTTCCCCGAGCGCGTCGTGCCGATGCTGCCTGAGCAGCTGTCCAACGGCCTGTGCTCGCTGAACCCGCATGTCGATCGTCTGGCCATGGTTTGCGAGATGACCATCTCCAAGTCCGGCGAAATGACTGACTACTGCTTCTATGAAGCGGTGATCCATTCCCACGCTCGTCTGACTTACAACAAGGTCAGCGCGATGCTGGAAACGCCGAAAATCACCGAGGCGCGTCAGCTTCGCGGTGAGTACAACGATGTTCTGCCGCACCTCAAGCAGCTTTATGCGCTGTACAAGGTTCTACTGGCTGCCCGTCACGTCCGTGGCGCGATCGATTTCGAAACGCAGGAAACCCGAATCATCTTCGGTACCGAGCGCAAGATTGCCGAAATCCGCCCGACCACCCGTAACGATGCGCACAAGCTGATCGAGGAATGCATGCTGGCGGCCAACGTGGCCACCGCCGAGTTCCTCAAGAAGCACGAAATTCCTGCGTTGTACCGTGTCCACGACGGCCCGCCACCGGAACGTCTGGAAAAACTGCGCGCCTTCCTGGGCGAGCTCGGTCTGTCCCTGCATAAAGGCAAGGATGGCCCGTCGCCGAAGGACTATCAGGCACTGCTGGCAAGCATCAAGGATCGTCCGGATTTCCACCTGATCCAGACCGTGATGCTGCGCTCGCTGAGCCAGGCGGTGTACAGCGCTGACAACCAGGGCCACTTCGGCCTGAATTACGAAGCCTATACCCACTTCACTTCGCCGATCCGTCGTTACCCGGATTTGCTCACGCACCGCGCGATCCGCAGCGTGATCCATTCGAAACAGGACACCCCGCACGTTCGCCGTGCCGGTGCGATGACCATTCCGAAAGCGCGCATCTATCCGTACGACGAGGCGGCGCTGGAGCAACTCGGCGAGCAGTGCTCGATGAGCGAGCGCCGTGCCGACGAAGCGACCCGCGACGTAGTGAACTGGCTCAAGTGCGAGTTCATGAAGGATCGCGTGGGCGAATCGTTCCCGGGCGTGATCACCGCGGTGACCGGTTTTGGTTTGTTCGTCGAGCTGACCGATATTTACGTCGAAGGCCTGGTGCACGTCACTGCGCTGCCGGGCGACTACTACCACTTCGATCCTGTGCATCACCGCCTGGCGGGCGAGCGCACCGGTCGTAGCTTCCGTTTGGGCGATACCGTTGAAGTGCGCGTGATGCGCGTTGACCTCGACGAGCGCAAGATCGACTTCGAGATGGCTGAAAAAACCATCAGCGCGCCGATCGGTCGGAAAAAGCGTGGTGCTGAAACTGCCGCACCCGCCGCGAAGGAAAAAGCCGAAGCGGCTCCAGCGAAAACCGCTGGTCGTCGTCCGGCCAAAGAAAAGGCTGTCGAAGCCTATCGCCCAAGTGACGCCGTGGCGAAGAACGCCGAGCTGCGCAAAAGCCGTGAAATGAAGAAAGCTCTGCTTTCCGATGCCAAAAACGGTGGTAAAGCGGCGTCCGGGGGAAAGACCGGGCGGTCGGCGCCTGAAAAGGCCGCCGGCGGCAAGCCAGCCAAACCGAGCAAACACCGTAAGGGCCCGCCGAAAGCGGGTTCCGCTCCAGCCAAAAGTGGCGGGGCACGTAAACCGAAGGCGAAGTCATGAGTCAGTTGGAAAAAATCTACGGCGTTCACGCGGTAGAAGCGTTGCTGCGTCACCACCCGAAACGGGTCAAGCAGATCTGGCTGGCGGAAAGCCGTAACGATCCACGCGTGCAGACGCTGGTTGAGCTGGCCAACGAAAATCGTGTCCAGGTCGGTCAGGCCGAGCGCCGCGAAATGGACGCCTGGGTTGAAGGTGTGCACCAGGGCGTGGTCGCGGAAGTCAGTCCGAGCCAGGTCTGGGGCGAAGCGATGCTCGACGAGCTGCTTGATCGCACTGATGGCGCACCGTTGCTGCTAGTGCTTGACGGCGTGACCGATCCGCACAACCTCGGCGCTTGCCTGCGTTCGGCCGATGCGGCCGGTGCGCTGGCGGTGATCGTGCCGAAAGACAAGTCGGCAACCTTGACCCCGGTCGTACGTAAAGTGGCTTGTGGCGCGGCGGAAGTGATTCCGTTGGTTGCGGTGACTAACCTCGCCCGCACCCTGGAAAAACTTCAGCAACGCGGTCTGTGGATTGTCGGCACAGCAGGCGAAGCCGAGGTCAGCATTTACGACCAGGACCTGACGGGCCCGACCATTCTGATCATGGGCGCCGAAGGCAAAGGTATGCGTCGCCTGACCCGTGAACACTGCGACTATCTGGTGAAACTGCCGATGGCCGGTAGCGTCAGCAGCCTCAACGTTTCGGTCGCCACCGGCGTGTGCCTGTTCGAAGCCCAGCGTCAGCGCGGTGCCAAAGCCAAGGCTGCTGCCAAGAAATAAGCCTTTGCAGAAACTGTAGGAGCTGCCGAGTGAAACGAGGCTGCGATCTTTTGATCTTGTTTTGAAAAAATCAAAGTCAAAAGATCGCAGCCTTCGGCAGCTCCTACAGTTGTCTGTCGGTGGTTGTTCAAATAATCACCAATTGCCTTGCACCTCTTCTGTCCCTTCTCTACAATTGCGCCCCTTGCTGTGACGGCAGGCACGCATGTGCCCCGCGCCAGCAAGTCCATAAGTGTCATTCACTCCTTGTCTGACCGTTTTTGAGCGGCAGGCTACAACCCGTAAGGAGCATTCATGCGTCATTACGAAATCATCTTTTTGGTCCACCCGGATCAAAGCGAGCAAGTCGGCGGCATGGTTGAGCGTTACACCAAGCTGATCGAAGAAGACGGCGGCAAAATCCACCGTCTGGAAGATTGGGGCCGTCGTCAACTGGCCTACGCAATCAACAATGTTCACAAGGCTCACTACGTGATGCTGAACGTTGAGTGCACCGGCAAGGCCCTGGCCGAGCTGGAAGACAACTTCCGCTACAACGATGCAGTGATCCGTAACCTGGTCATCCGTCGCGACGAAGCCGTTACCGGCCAGTCCGAGATGCTCAAGGCTGAAGAAAACCGCAGTGAGCGCCGTGAGCGTCGCGATCGTCCTGAGCACGAAGGCGCTGAAAGCGCTGAAGGCGAAGAGAACGACAGCGATAACGCTGACGAGTAATCCACGGACCTTATTAAGGAGCCTATCAAATGGCACGTTTCTTCCGTCGTCGTAAATTCTGCCGTTTCACCGCTGAAGACGTGAAAGAGATCGATTACAAAGATCTCAACACTCTGAAAGCCTACGTATCCGAGACCGGCAAAATCGTTCCAAGCCGTATCACCGGTACCAAAGCTCGTTATCAGCGTCAGCTGGCCACCGCTATCAAGCGCGCCCGCTTCCTGGCCCTGCTGGCCTACACCGACAGCCACGGCCGCTGAGACCGGGCAGTCGACAAGTAGCAAAGGATTGAATGCATGCGTGCCTTAGCTGAGTTCATCATGCGAGGCCGTATGCAGGCCACTCTCGTGGTGGCCGGATGTGCAACATTGCCGTTGTTGTATTGGTTGGGTGCTGCCGCGGGGAGCCTTGTGCTGCTGCGGCGCGGACTGACGGACGCCCTGGGTGTTCTGTCTCTGGGGCTGCTGCCGGCGTTGATCTGGTGGCTGTATGCCGATGACCCCCGGGCACTTCTGGTGCTGCTGGGATCTTCGGGACTTGCGTTGGTTTTGCGCGCAAGTGAGTCCTGGGTTCGCACGCTGCTGGTCAGCGTAGTGATTGGAGTGGTGTTTTCGGTGGTGCTCGGGGCAGCGTTTGCGGCCCAGATCGAGATGCTCGCGCAGGCCTTGATAAAGGTCATGCCGGTGCTTCTCGGTGAGACCTACAAGCAATTGTCGGTCGATGAGCAAGCGCGTTTTGCGTCCCTGATTGCACCAGTCCTGACCGGACTGATTGCGGCGTTGTTGCAGATTGTCAGCGTGCTGAGCCTGATTGTCGGGCGGCATTGGCAGGCGTTGTTGTACAACCCGGGTGGTTTTGGTCGCGAGTTTCGCGCCATCCGGATCCCGCTGGGGCCGGCGATGTTGCTGCTGGCGTTGATGCTTCTGGGCCCGAATCTCGGTGCACAGATGGCCATGTTGACGCCGTTGTGCAGTGTACCGCTGGTGTTCGCCGGACTTGCCCTGATTCACGGGCTGGTCGGGCAAAAGCGACTGGCCGGTTTCTGGCTGGTGGGGTTGTACGTCACGCTGCTGTTGTTCATGCAGCTGATCTATCCGTTGCTCGTGGTCCTGGCCATTGTCGACAGCCTGATTGATTTTCGCGGTCGTCACGTGTCGAAAGACACCGACAGCGCGAACGGTGAAGGTTAAAAGTTAGAGGATTTTCACATGCAACTGATCCTTCTGGAAAAAGTCACCAACCTGGGCAACCTGGGTGACAAAGTAAACGTTAAGGCCGGTTACGGTCGTAACTACCTGCTGCCTTATGGCAAAGCTACCGCCGCGACCCCAGCGAACATCGCTGCGTTCGAAGAGCGTCGTGCCGAGCTGGAAAAAGCTGCTGCAGACCGTAAAGCATCGGCTGAAAGCCGTGCTGCCCAACTGGCCGAGCTGGAAGTGACCATCACTGCCACCGCTGGCGACGAAGGCAAGCTGTTCGGTTCGATCGGTACTCACGACATCGCTGACGCACTGACCGCCTCCGGCGTTGAAGTTGCGAAAAGCGAAGTTCGTCTGCCGAACGGCACCATCCGCAACGTGGGTGAATTCGACGTGGCTGTGCACCTGCACGCCGAAGTTGAAGCCACCGTACGCGTTGTCGTGGTAGCAGCTTAAGCAACACTGATCGGCTGGCGGCTTGTCCGTCAGACGGTTAACATCGGGCACGATCCTGTTTACAGGTCGTGCCCTTTGTCTTTCTGAATTCCCTGTTTTTCCAAACTACACAAGTGGCCATGAACGATATCTCCGCTCCCGAGCAATACGATCTGCAAACCGCTGCCCTGAAGGTGCCGCCGCACTCCATCGAGGCCGAACAGGCCGTACTCGGTGGTCTGATGCTGGACAACAACGCCTGGGAACGCGTGCTCGATCAAGTCTCCGACGGCGATTTCTATCGGCATGACCACCGTTTGATCTTCCGCGCAATCGCCAGACTGGCTGATCAGAACTCCCCGATCGACGTCGTGACCCTTGCCGAGCAATTGGACAAGGAAGGTCAGACCTCGCAAGTCGGCGGCCTCGGTTACCTCGGCGAGCTGGCGAAAAACACGCCATCCGTCGCCAACATCAAGGCCTATGCGCAGATCGTCCGCCAGCGCGCGACGTTGCGCCAACTGATCGGCATCAGCACCGAGATTGCCGACAGCGCCTTCAACCCGGAAGGGCGCACCGCCGAGGAGATCCTCGATGAAGCCGAGCGGCAGATCTTCGCGATTGCCGAGGCCCGGCCGAAAACCGGTGGCCCTGTCGGTGTGAATGACTTGCTGACCAAGGCCATCGACCGCATCGACACCTTGTTCAACACCGACAACGCCATCACCGGCCTGTCTACCGGTTACACCGACCTCGACGAGAAAACCAGCGGCCTGCAACCGGCCGACCTGATCATCGTCGCCGGTCGTCCGTCGATGGGTAAAACCACCTTCGCGATGAACCTGGTGGAAAACGCCGTACTGCGCAGCGAAAAGGCGGTGCTGGTGTATTCCCTCGAGATGCCAGGTGAATCGCTGGTCATGCGTATGCTCTCCTCGCTCGGCCGGATCGACCAGACCAAGGTGCGTTCCGGTCAGTTGGAGGATGACGACTGGCCGCGCCTGACCTCGGCGGTCAACCTGCTCAATGACCGCAAGCTGTTCATTGACGACACCGCCGGTATCAGCCCTTCGGAAATGCGTGCGCGTACCCGGCGTCTGGCGCGTGAGCACGGTGAGATCGGCCTGATCATGATCGACTACCTTCAGTTGATGCAGATTCCAGGTTCCGGCGGCGACAACCGAACCAACGAGATTTCGGAAATCTCGCGTTCCTTGAAAGCTCTGGCCAAGGAATTCAACTGCCCGGTGGTGGCGCTGTCCCAGCTCAACCGTTCCCTCGAGCAACGGCCGAACAAACGTCCGATCAACTCCGACCTCCGGGAATCCGGAGCGATCGAGCAGGACGCCGACGTGATCATGTTCGTGTACCGCGACGAGGTGTATCACCCGGAGACCGAGCATAAAGGCATCGCCGAAATCATCATCGGCAAGCAGCGGAACGGGCCGATCGGCTTTGTCCGCCTGGCCTTTATCGGTAAGTACACCCGCTTCGAAAACCTTGCGCCGGGCAGTTACAACTTCGACGACGACGAGTGACAGCTGGCCGAAACCATTGCGGCCAGCTGTCCCGTTTCAACGCGTTACCACTGCCTCCTCGTCAGTCGGGCACTGCTTGGTGCTCGCTCAGCTCCTGTCGGCTCAATGTTGCGATCAGTGCCTCTTCTTCGCTTGCAAGCGATTCTTGTAGCGCCTTGGATCGCGCTTCGTAATCGGCAAACGCAATCGTCTCGGCGGTATGCGCTTCGAAGAGCGCGGCCTGTTGTTCCTGGAACGGCTGACGCAGTGTTTCGAATTGCGCCTTGTATTTGTGGGTCAGGAACTCCTGCCAGAACTCCCGTGACACCAGTGCGTCGAATTGCGCCGGGGAGTTGTCCAGAGCGATCACGTGTTCGTACGCAGCATCCAGCTGCGCTTTTGACACACTGATCAGCCTATCGAAGAGCATTCGCTCAGGCTGTCCCGGCAGTTGCAGGCGGTCTTTCAGGCGATGGCGATAGAAAAGCCTGATTTCCACTTCTTCATGTACACGCGGCCGTGGAGCATCCGCTGCGACTTGGTTGCCCCTCGCTTCGATGAGGGCTGCCTCACGCTGCGCAATGTCCGCCGAGGCGATTATGTCGACCTCATGCAAGCGGAACAACGCTTTGGACAGCGCCGACAATTGTGGCCCTTGGGATTGATCCCGCGCCTGGGTACGCGCGTCGTGTGCCATTGCCCGGACTTCCAGATTGGTGAAGGTGAAGGCCGCCCGATCACAGCAGGCCGCTTCGGCCGCTCGATTGAACACTTCTTTGCGCAGGCGTTCGGACTCCGGGTTGTTTTCGGTGATGCTGTCGATCAGTTTCCACACCCGTCGTTGCAAGTCCTGATGGCCGATAGGCGAATCCAGCAAGCCTTCAATTGTATTGAACAGGGCATCCGAACCCGGCTGAGCGCGCAGTGTCTGCCATTGGCGTCCTCTGGCGGCCGTCTCCTTTGGTGTGAGCCCTGCAGTCCAGCGCGATACCTGATTATTCGTTGCTCTTGCGGGAATCGGGGGGACTTGGTTGCGTGCGGTGTCGACCAGATTTCTCATGCCGGTCAGCGGTGTCTCGGCCTCGATCAGGCGGTTTTCGTATTGAATCAGCCGGGTGCGGGTCGCCTCGGACAGTCGATTGCCGGTGATGTTGGTTACATTGTTGACGCGCACGGTGTGCGCCAGTCGGTCGTCGGGCGGCGCGATGACCGCATCCGGAATTTCCGTGATCCGGTTGTTGCTCAGGTTGACGGTGTCCAGAAGTGGCTGGTCGGCAAGGCCGGTCGGGAAAGTGTCGATACCGGTGTTGGCCAGATCGACCGAGCGCAGGTCGATGATCTGGCTGAAGTCCGGGGCGATCCCCAGTCGCGGGTTTTCATGCAGCCACAGTGCGCGCAGGGTGGTGCGCTCGGACAGGATGCGCGCACTGTCGGCCGTCAGGGAAATCTGGTTCTTCTGTAGAAACAGGCGGGTCAGACCATGCATTTCTCCAACGGCGGGCGGTAGTTCGCGTAGTTGATTGCGCGACAAATCCAGCCAGCGTACATGGCGGAATCGGGTCAGAAAGCCTTCCGGAGAAGTGCCCGGATCCATATTGCTCAATTTGAGCGAGCCGACATGACTGAAGTCCACATCGAGGTCCGGCAGGGTAGGCAGCCGCAAGTTGCTGAGATCCAGCTCAAGGCCGATGGGCGTCCGGTCATTGGCCCGTTTCTGCGGTGTTTCCTTCCTCCAGCATCTGTAGATCCTGGTACTGGCCTCCTCACGGTCGATACGGGTTAGCGCGTTGATTGCCACCTGATTGGCTCGAACATACCCCCCACGGTTGCCGCCTCCAGAATAAACCCAGGCGTCGAGTTGAGTCGTCAGCAGGTTGAATTCCTGTTCAAGGCTGTGGATTTTCGCCACTGCGGCGTCGCCCTCAAAGCTCCAGAGGTATTCCCAGCGTTCCCGGGGTTTCATTTCCGGGAATAGCCGCAGGTGGCGCTGCGCCGGTGAGTTATCGCTGTCGAACGTCATGTCCTGGACAGAGGCCAGTAGTTCGGGACGTACCCTATGCACGCGCCGCCAGAAGTTGTCGAAATTTCTCCAGTAATCGGGAGGAAAATCGTTGTTAGTGAGTGATGTGCCTATGTTGATCCGGGCGATCGTCAGCAACTGATCAGGCGCCGGATTGAGGAATTGCTGCGGAACTTCATTCAGGCGGTTATTGCGCAAATCAAGCAGTGACAGCTGTGTCTTGTCCTGCAGTCCAGTCGGCCAATGATCGATTCCCGTGTTGTTCAACATCAAATACTTCAGCCCGGACATGCGGCCGAAGTCGGGTGTCAGCGTCAGCTTCGGATTTTCAGAAAGATTGAGAGTATGCAGATGACTCAGGCCACTGAGCGTTGCAGCGCTTTGCTCGTCCAGCTCAATGCGGTTCATGCTCAGGTTGAGGTTAGTCAGATCTTCCATCGCGCCAATGTGCCCGGGTATCTTTTCAATTCCGGATCGCGTAATGGACAAATGCTTCAGATGGGGAAAGTTGGACAGGAATGTATCAGCATCGCCCGACCAGGTGACGGCGTCGAGAAAAAGCACTTTGACATGACTGAAATCCACAGAAATAGCCGGCAGTGGCCCGTTGATTGAAGGCAGCTTCAGCTCGCTCCCCGCCACCTGCAGCCAGCTGCTCTTAATGATGCTGGCGATACGCTGCGCCTGTATTTTCGCCGGGCTGACGACGTCGGACGAGCCGGGCTGACTTTGAGCGACGTAGGCAGCCAGTTGGCTCTCCAGTAAATCCAGTTCCTGAGAACGTTGGGCAATCCAGGCTGCTGCATCATCCCCCATTGCGATGAATAACTCCCTGGCCTCTTGGGCGTTTTTGGTTGGATACAGCCGCTGCACGCTGGCTACCTCGGGCATATCACTATCAATCCTGAACGCGCCGGGCAGGCTGTTATTACTCAGTTCCGGGTAATGGGCAGTCAAACGCTGCCAATACGCTTCGAACTTTCTCCAATAGGCAGCAGGGAATAGATTGCCTTCAATCAGTGTGACGTCATTGATCCGGGCCATCGTTTGCAGCTGATCAAGCGCAGGGGTGAGGTTGGCCTTCGGGACCGCCGTCAAGCGGTTGTTACGTAGATCCAGCAGCGTCAACTGCGCTTGATTGAGCAAACCGGCCGGCCACTGATCCAGTTGCGCGTTGCTCAGGTTCAGTGTCTTGAGTTCGGACATGCCGGCAAAGTCAGGTGTTTTACCTAGCGGATTCCCTGACAGATCCAGATACTGGAGCTTGCCCAGAGTGCTCAGTGTTGCCGCCGTTTGCTCATTGAGGGCAATACGGTTGGCACTCAGGTCCAGTTTGTTCAGATTGGCCATGTGCCCAATGGCGGCGGGCAGCGTATCCAGCTTCGACCCGGTGATGTGCAGCTCCGTCAGACCGGAGAAGTTGCTGAGGAACGTATTGGCGGAGTCTGTCCAGTTGGGCGATTTCAGCGTCAGTCCCCGGACATGGCTGAAATCCGCGGTCAACGCTGGCAGGGTTTTATCCCCAGTATCCAGCCGGAGTACGCCGATCTCCCGACGCCAGCAGCGCTTGATGCCAAGGGCAGCCTGATGCAGGTTGCCTGATGCTGTGCCCGGCGTCGAAGTGGCGGGGTTTTGGCTGATCCAGGTTTTCAGCTCGGTCTTGAGGGTTTTGTATTCGGTCTCGTAGCGAGCCAGGCCACCTTCGACATCATCCCCCAGGGATCTGATAAAAGCGTCGATGTCGCTCCCCGGAAAGAGTTTCCTGGCGCGTGATTCCGGGCTGCGCAGACGATTGAAGCGCAGCGACAGCCTGTCCCGCAGGCCGAGACGAGCAGGAGCACTGCTGCCATCGCTGCGCATCATTCCACCGGCGCCGCCGCCGGCGCCGCCGCCGGCGCCGCCGACGGTGGTGCCGACCCAGCCTTGCACGGCATCGAAAACAATCGGCTCCGACCTGCCTGGGCGCGTCGCGACATACAGGTTGGCGCTGTCACTGGCCACGGGGTCCTCGCTGCGCACGATGCGCATCACCGTCGCCAGCGGGGTCGAGGCGTCTGGATCCCGCAGGACCTGATAGGCGTGGTGTTCGATCACCACGTAGAGTTTGTCGTCGAACCGATGGAGGCCGTCGCTGCCGGGTTCTGCGTTGCTGAAGTCCAGCCTGGTGCGAAACGGCTCCAGACGGGTCTCGCTCAGCGTAAAAGTGATCGGTTCGAAATCTTCAAGCTTGTGCCACCGTCCGCTGTCCGTATCGCGCAACAGCAGCGGCCCCGAGGCGGTCAATTCGCTGGGCAGCCTGGCCCGGTGCAGGCCTGTTTCCGGGTCCGTGCCGAGCAGTACGACGCCGCCATCGGCCAGGTCGGCGTAGTGGCGCCCCTTGTGCACCCTCATGCCATCGGCGTTGGCGTCAGGTAACGTGGTTGGCGAGCTGAAGCGGAAAGGTTCCAGCGACTGAATGACCGCTGCCGGGGCGTCCAGGGTGGTCAGATTCCCGTTGGTTTCGTGCACCGTCAGCAATGGCGCTGCCGTGATGGCATCGAGGTCGGTTTCTCCCGGCGTTCGGCCCGGCCGTGTCGGGCGACCGTCAGGGCGCAAGGCGGGCATGTCGATGTCGAAGCGCGTCGGCATATCCAGGTGTGGCACGGGCGTGTCCAGGGTCGGGCGAGTGTGGACATCGACGGAGCTGTGGCCCCTCCTGGGTGGTGTCATTGGCATTGCTTTCTTCCTTGTAAGTACACCTGCCAGCGCCCGCGAATGGGTGCCGACAGGCGTTCGGCGTCATTGCCTGAATGGTTGCGATGTGGCGTAAAGCCCGGCGCTCGCGCATGGGCGGTGGTTGAGCAGGCTCAGGTCATCAGGTCGAATATTTTGGTCGCGGTCTTGCGATCGAACGATTGGCGCCAGATGGCGACATGCGGTAACCCGGCCTGTGCATCCCGACGCTGGGCTTCAAGGCCCCGTCCAGCCTGTTCAAGGGTTTTGAGGTGAGCCCCCTTCTCCGGCTTGAATTTCAACGGCTCTCTGTCGTGCCGGTCGTATTTGAAATGGGCTTCCCACAACGCGGCCTTTTCACCGGCACCGTCGTTGATCCGATAAACGTCCAGAAAGTACTTCTCATCGCCCTTGCCGAGCAGCTTGCGATTAACCGTTCTGGTCACCGTGACTTCGCCGTGATCGAGCAAATAGTTCAGACGCAGGATGTCCAGCACCTGCGGATTTTTGTACATCCGCACCAGCACGCTCTTGCCTGCCGCGGTCAGCGAGTCGCCTGCCGCTTGCAAGCGTGCGACCAGGCCCAGGATCTCGCTATCGCCAGGTGCATTTTGGTGATTTTTCAACAGTCTGGCCTGTTCGTGCAGCAGGTCGGCCTGCATGTCCAGATCTTCGATAATGTCCGTGGGATTGTCTTTTCGCGTTTCCCTGGCCTTGGCTTCGGCAAGCCATTCTCCGACCCCGGCGAGTAACCGGTTGGCGTCCTTGACGAGTTTTGGCCTCGGTGTGTCGGGAATGAGCGGACGAACGGGGCGCCACTCGCCTTGCCTGTTTTCATAACGCGGGGGTGCAGCGTTCGGCATCAAGGGGTTGGCAACCTTGAGCACCTCGCCATCCGGCGTGCTCTCCGTTTCGCCCACCAGCACCCGATCAGTACCGTGTTGCCGGGTACGGAACATTTTCTTCCGGGGCGGGGCGTCCACCTTATCCTCGTAGACGGGCTGCTGCGGTACAAAGTCGAAATCGATGCTCTGATCGAGGCTAGGCAATTCGGCACTCCGGTCGAACGATGCAAATATTTCGCTCAGCCTGTTGTCTATTCTCGTCTCGAAGGGCTCGACCAGGGCAATGATCTCCCGGATGTACTCAGCCTTGTCGGGAGCGGCGGTGGTCAGTTGAGCTTCGAACTGGCTCTTCTCCATGCGGATTTGCTCGACTGCCAACAGCAACACCAGGGGATTGTCCAATGCGCTCTGGTTTTTCAGATCTCGCGTAAACATGTCGATGGCCTGAAGCGACTGCATACCTATGTCCGGCGGGTTTACGGGGTCATCCGAATGCAGACGCAGATAGAACGACAATTTGCTGAAGTTGATGCGGTCTGCATCGGGCACCTGGGCGGTGATCTCGGCGAGCTCAGGGGCCGCGCCGGGAGACGCCTTTCTGACCTGATCCATCACCACCTGACGGTCGTCGAGAATCTTCAGTTTCTTGTTCAGGTGCGCGATGGTTTTCTTGCAGTTTTCAACGGTGGCCCCCGTGGTCTCAGGCCTGACCCGCAGATCCATGATTGCCATGAGTTTGTTGTAGTAATCGAGCCGTTCCATTTGAAAGGTATGCAGCTCCGACTTGTAAAGGCCACCAGACTTCAAGTGGATCAACCAGTCCTTGTCATCGATCAGCGATTTGACAAAGTCGGCCTGTCTCTTGATGTGCTTGAGGGCATGCACTTCAGCTTTGATCAACGCCCCGGTTCGCTGTGCGCTGTTCTCGGGCAACTTTTTGGCCTCGTCGTAGAGAACGCCGAACTGTTTATTTGACTCGCTCATGGCAATGTGAGCCTGATGTGTGGGTTGGTACCTTTGCATCAGCAGGGCTTTGGCGGCTTGCTCGTCGCGCCGCATGCCGCCCGCCAGCCCGACGACGATGGACACCCAGTCGTTCGCCTCGTTACGCGTAATGGCCAGGCTTTCACCGCTGCGGGTGGCGTGATAGCGATTTTCACCGTCGCTGGCCACGGGATCTGCGGATTTGACGATGCGCCATACCGGGTACGCCGGCGTTGATGCATCGACGTCATGTATCACCTGATACGCATGACGGTTGATGAGTGCATAGCGTTTGCCCTCGTGGGTATACAAGCCGTCGCTGGCGGGTTCGACCCCGCTGAAATCCAGCTCTGTGCGGAAGGCTTCCAGACGGCGATCTGTCAACGGGTGGGTGACCGGCTGGACGTCCACCAGCGTGTACCAGACTCCGCTGTCGGGGTCGCGCAGCAGCACCGGCCCGGAGGCAGTCAACTCGCTGGGTAGCCTGGCCCGGTGCAGTCCGGTATCCGGATCGGTGTCGAGCAGCGTAAGGCCGCCATCACCCAGGTCAACGTAGCGGCGCCCCCGGTGAATCCGAAAGCCATCGGCGTTTGCGTCCGGCAAGCCCGCTGTACTGCCGAGCCGGTATCGCTCCAGCGAAGGGTCGGGCGGTGGGAGGGTATCCGTGGGCACCCTTACCTCAACCACCTCGTGCACCGTTATCATCGGCGCGGGCGTGATTGCGTCGAGGTCGACGTCTGGGGGGGTTCTGCCAGGTGGCAACGGACGTATGACCTCCAGATCCGGCAAGCCAAAGTTGATCTTGGTCAATCTCCCTCTGCGGGACAGGTTGGCGTCCGACGTTTGATTCGGCCGAGGGTGAACATCAACAGTGGTGGTGCCCTTGACGGGCAGTTTTGGTGACATGTCTTCATCCTTGAAGGTTGTCTGGCGGCAATCGTGTCTGATTGCCTGATGGGTTAATGGTTTTCGCCGGTTTTCCGCTTGGGTCCTTGTGAAACAAACGTATTGCGCCGGGTTTTGCATCAAGCGCAGGTTAAAAGAGAAACCGACCATTGCCGTCGGAATTGGTCAAATTTTGTGCTATATTCCGCGCCCGCGATTTTTCATCTCAACACCGGTCGTCGACATGCAAGCAGCCAAGCCGTTATTTGACTATCCAAAATATTGGGCCGAATGTTTCGGGCCAGCGCCATTCCTGCCGATGAGCAGGGAGGAGATGGATCAGCTTGGCTGGGATTCCTGTGACATCATTATTGTTACCGGAGATGCCTACGTCGATCACCCGTCGTTCGGCATGGCGATCATTGGCCGGCTGCTGGAGTCTCAGGGCTTTCGCGTCGGGATCATTGCCCAGCCGAACTGGCAGTCCAAAGACGACTTCATGAAGCTCGGCGAGCCGAACCTGTTCTTCGGGGTTGCGGCCGGCAACATGGACTCGATGATCAACCGTTACACCGCCGACAGAAAAATCCGTTCCGACGACGCCTATACCCCGGGCGGCATGGCCGGCAAGCGTCCGGATCGCGCGAGCCTGGTCTACAGCCAGCGCTGCAAAGAGGCGTACAAACACGTGCCGATCGTGCTCGGCGGTATCGAAGCCTCGCTGCGCCGCATCGCTCACTACGACTACTGGCAGGATCGCGTGCGTAACTCGATCCTGATCGACGCCAGCGCCGACATCCTGCTGTACGGCAACGCCGAGCGGGCGATTGTCGAAGTGGCCCAGCGTCTGTCCTACGGTCACAAGATCGAAGACATTACCGACGTACGCGGCACCGCGTTCATTCGTCGCGACACGCCGAAAGACTGGTACGAAGTCGACTCGACGCGCATCGATCGTCCGGGCAAGGTCGACAAGATCATCAACCCGTACGTGAATACCCAGGATACCCAGGCCTGCGCCATCGAGCAGGAAAAAGGTCCGGTTGAAGATCCGCAGGAAGCCAAGGTCGTGCAGATCCTGGCCAGCCCGAAGATGACTCGCGACAAGACCGTTATCCGCCTGCCGTCGGTTGAAAAGGTCCGTGGCGACGCCGTTCTGTATGCCCACGCCAACCGCGTGCTGCACCTGGAAACCAACCCGGGCAACGCTCGCGCGCTGGTGCAGAAGCACGGCGAAGTCGACGTCTGGTTCAACCCGCCGCCGATTCCGATGACCACCGAAGAAATGGACTACGTGTTCGGCATGCCCTACGCGCGCGTTCCGCACCCGGCGTATGGCAAAGAGAAGATCCCGGCCTATGACATGATCCGTTTCTCGGTGAACATCATGCGTGGCTGCTTTGGTGGCTGTACTTTCTGTTCGATCACCGAGCACGAAGGCCGGATCATCCAGAACCGTTCCGAGGAGTCGATCATTCGCGAAATCGAAGAGATCCGCGACAAGGTGCCAGGCTTCACCGGCGTCATTTCCGACCTCGGCGGCCCGACCGCGAACATGTACCGCATCGCCTGCAAAACGCCGGAAATCGAATCCGCGTGCCGCAAGCCGTCCTGCGTGTTCCCGGGCATCTGCCCGAACCTGAACACCGACCACTCGTCGCTGATTCAGCTGTACCGCAGCGCCCGTGCGTTGCCGGGTGTGAAAAAGATCCTGATCGCCTCCGGCCTGCGTTACGACCTTGCGGTCGAGTCGCCGGAGTACGTCAAAGAGCTGGTGACCCACCACGTCGGCGGTTACCTGAAGATCGCCCCGGAACACACCGAGGAAGGTCCGCTCAACCAGATGATGAAACCGGGCATCGGCAGCTATGACAAGTTCAAGCGCATGTTCGAGAAGTACACCAAGGAAGCGGGCAAGGAGCAGTACCTGATTCCGTACTTCATCGCCGCCCACCCGGGCACCACCGACGAAGACATGATGAACCTCGCTCTGTGGCTCAAGGGCAACGGTTTCCGTGCCGACCAGGTGCAGGCGTTCTACCCGTCGCCGATGGCCACCGCCACCGCGATGTACCACTCGGGCAAGAACCCGCTGCGCAAGGTCACCTACAAGAGCGACGGCGTGACCATCGTCAAGAGCGAGGAGCAGCGTCGTCTGCACAAGGCGTTCTTGCGTTATCACGATCCGAAAGGCTGGCCGATGCTGCGTGAAGCGCTGCTGCGCATGGGCCGTGGCGATCTGATCGGCCCGGGCAAGGATCAGTTGATTCCGCTGCATCAGCCGGCCACCGACAGCTACCAGAGCGCCCGTCGCAAGAACTCGACGCCAGCCGGCAGCCATAAAGTGGCGAAGGAGGGCAAAGAGAAGACCACCAAAATTCTCACTCAGCACACCGGTTTGCCGCCGCGTGCCAGTGATGGCGGTAATCCTTGGGACAAGCGTGAGCAGGCCAAGGCAGCGGCGTTTGCCCGCAATCAGCAGGCAGCCAAAGAGCGTAAAGACGCCGCGAAAGGCAAAGGGCCGAAGCCGACCCGCAAGCCGGTCGTACCGCGCTAAACATTGCTGAGCTGAACAAAACGCCAACCTTCGGGTTGGCGTTTTGCGTTTCTGGAGTTGGATTTAAGTTGGCGGCAAGATCCATCCCCCTCACCCAAGCCCTCCCGAAACGTCGGACCGCCCCCAAGGGGGCGAGGGGGAAGGAAGCAGATCTCCATGCTTTTCACATCCTGAGTTCGACTCAGGACTTTCACGTCGGTGTAGCTCGCAAGAACAATGCGGTCAGTCCCCTCTCCCTCCGGGAGAGGGTTAGGGTGAGGGGCTCTTCGCAACATTTACGTGCAATCAGCCCAAACCATTTCCCCGCACCGCCCGATTTTGGTGCTGTACTGCCCTAAGCATTCCGGGAAAGCGCCCAAGCCTGTGCATGGCATAAGTCTTGCGCGCTTTCGAATACGCTTAGGCTCGCAGGAGGCACGCCGTGTCGATTCATGTCGCATTGCATCACGTCACGCATTACCGCTACGACCGCGCTGTCGAACTCGGTCCGCAGATCGTTCGTCTGCGTCCGGCCGCCCACAGCCGCACGCGGATTTTGTCGTATGCGCTGAAAGTCTCGCCCGAGCAGCATTTCATCAATTGGCAGCAAGACCCGCAGGGCAACTACCTCGCTCGATTGGTGTTCCCCGAGAAAACCAGTGAGCTGCGCATCGAAGTCGATCTGCTCGCCGAGATGGCGGTGTTCAACCCGTTCGACTTCTTCCTCGAGCCTTATGCCGAGAAAATCCCCTTCGCCTATGCGTCCGATGAGCGCAAGGAGCTGGCGCCGTACCTCGAAACCTTGCCACTGACGCCGAAATTCAAGGCCTATCTGGACGCCATCGACCGCACTCCGCTGCCGGCGGTGGACTTTCTCGTGGCGCTCAACCAGCGCTTGAGCGAAGACATCGGCTACCTGATCCGCATGGAGCCGGGCGTGCAAACCCCGGAATACACCCTTGAGCACGCCTCCGGTTCCTGCCGCGATTCGGCGTGGTTGCTGGTGCAATTGCTGCGCAACCTCGGATTGGCGGCGCGGTTTGTCTCCGGCTACTTGATTCAACTGACGGCAGACGTGAAAAGCCTTGATGGCCCGTCCGGTACCGAAGTCGATTTCACCGATCTGCACGCCTGGTGCGAGGTGTATTTGCCCGGCGCCGGCTGGATCGGCCTGGATGCCACCTCCGGGTTGTTTGCCGGCGAAGGGCATATCCCGTTGGCCTGCAGTCCCGATCCGTCCTCGGCGGCACCGATCAGTGGCTTGGTCGAGCCGTGCGAATGCGAGTTCAGCCATGAAATGTCGGTGGAACGGATCTGGGAGGCGCCGCGCGTCACCAAACCCTACACCGATGAGCAGTGGCTGGCGATTCAGGCGCTGGGCCGGCAGATCGATGCCGACCTGCTGGCGGATGACGTGCGCCTCACCATGGGCGGCGAGCCGACCTTCGTTTCCATCGACGACCCGGATGGCGCCGAGTGGAACACCGCCGCGCTGGGGCCGGCCAAGCGCAAGCTCTCCGCTGAACTGTTCCAGCGCATGCGCAAGCACTACGCCCCGCAGGGCCTGGTGCATTTCGGCCAAGGCAAGTGGTATCCCGGCGAGCAACTGCCGCGCTGGTCGCTCAATTGCTACTGGCGCCGCGACGGTGTGCCGATCTGGCACAACGATGCATTGATCGCCGACGAGCAACAGGATTACGGCGCCACGGGCGAATTGGCCGGGCGCTTTCTGGCCAGTGTCGCCGAGCGCCTGAAATTGCCTGCACGCTTTGTGTTCCCGGCCTACGAAGACAATTTCTATTACCTCTGGCGCGAGGGCACATTGCCCGGCAACGTCAGTGCTGAAGACTCGCGGCTGGAAGAACCGCTGGAGCGCGCCCGCCTGCGCAAAGTCTTCAGTCAGGGCCTGAACAAGGTGATCGGCCAGGTACTGCCGCTGGCGCGCACCGCCAAGGGCGATCAATGGCAGAGCGGGCGCTGGTACCTGCGCGATGAGCATTGCCGTTTGGTCCCGGGAGATTCGCCGCTGGGCTATCGCTTGCCGCTGGGTTCGCAGCCGTGGGTGAAGGCAGCCGAGTATCCGTTTATTCATCCACAGGATCCGAATCAGGACTTCGCCGCGTTGCCAGACACCGCGCAGCTCAACAGTCCGGGTCAAGCGGCGGCGCCTGACGAACGCGCGCCGAAAATCGACGAATCTGCCGACTGGCTGACCCGCACCGCATTCTGCGCCGAGGCGCGCGAGGGGCGTTTGTATCTGTTCATGCCGCCGCTGGAGCGGGTCGAGGATTATCTGGAGCTGGTCGCGGCCATCGAGGCCACCGCCGAAGAACTGCATTGTCCGGTGTTGCTGGAAGGCTACGAGCCGCCGAGCGATCCGCGCCTGAGCAACTTCCGCATCACCCCGGATCCGGGTGTTATCGAGGTCAACGTGCAGCCCTCGGCATCGTGGGACGAGTTGGTCGAGCGCACCGAGTTTCTTTATGAACAAGCGCGGCAAACCCGCCTGACCAGCGAAAAATTCATGATCGATGGGCGCCACACGGGCACCGGCGGCGGTAACCACTTTGTTCTCGGCGGGGCGACGCCGGCGGATTCACCGTTCCTGCGTCGTCCGGATCTGTTGCGCAGCCTGATCAGTTACTGGCACAACCATCCGTCACTGTCGTATCTGTTCTCGGGATTGTTCATCGGTCCGACGTCGCAGGCGCCGCGGGTCGATGAGGCGCGCAATGATGCGCTGTACGAACTGGAAATCGCTTTCGCGCAGATGCCCGAACCGGGCGAGGAATGCGCGCCGTGGCTGGTTGATCGACTGCTGCGCAATTTGCTGATCGACGTCACCGGCAACACTCACCGTGCCGAGTTCTGTATCGACAAACTGTATTCACCGGACGGCGCCACCGGGCGTCTTGGCCTGCTGGAACTGCGCGCCTTTGAAATGCCGCCCCATGCGCGCATGAGCCTGGCCCAACAGTTACTGTTGCGGGCGCTGGTTGCACGGTTCTGGCGCGAACCTTATGCGCCGCCGAAACTGGCGCGCTGGGGCACTGAATTGCACGACCGTTTCCTGCTGCCGCACTTTATCGAGCAGGATTTTGCCGACGTCATCGTCGAACTCAACAACGCCGGTTATCCGCTGCGGGCGCAATGGTTTGCCGCGCATCTGGAGTTCCGTTTCCCCAAGGTCGGCGATTACGCCGTCAATGGTATCGAACTGGAACTGCGTCAGGCGCTGGAACCCTGGCATGTCCTGGGCGAGGAGGGCGCGACGGGCGGTACGGTGCGTTACGTCGATTCATCGCTGGAGCGTTTGCAGGTAAAGGTCAAGGGTTTGCCGCCGCAGCGCTGTCTGCTGACCTGTAATGGCGTCGCGGTGCCGTTGCACCCGACCGGGCGTGTTGGCGAGTTTGTCGCGGGTGTGCGTTACCGCGCGTGGCAACCGGCCAACTGCTTGCAACCGACCATACCCGTGCATGCACCGCTGGTGTTCGACCTGCTCGACACCTGGATGGGCCGCTCGCTGGGCGGTTGTCAGTACCATGTCGCCCATCCGGGTGGACGCAATTACGAGACGCTGCCGGTCAATGCCAATGAAGCGGAGAGCCGGCGCATGGCGCGTTTTTTCCGCATCGGACACACGCCGGGGAAACTTCCTGTGCCGAACGTGGAAATCAGTGACGAGTTGCCGATGACAATCGATTTGCGACGTTTCTAAGTCCTGCGCGACACGCGGATTTTTCGTATATCCGCGCGTCATCTGCCTGCGTTAGTCTGACCGTTCCCTGCTGTCTGCCGAGCTTTCCATGCCTGACCTGCTAGACCGCTACCCGCTCACGGCGGGCACCTATCACGAACTGCTCGACGGCAGTGGAGCGGTGCGCCCGCATTGGCAACGGCTGTTCGACCAGTTGCAGCGCAGCACCCCGGCGCAACTGGTGCAGCGTCAGGCGTTGCTGGCGCGGCAGATTCAGGAAAACGGTGTCACCTATAACGTTTACGCCGATCCCAAGGGCGCTGATCGCCCGTGGGAGCTGGATCTGCTGCCCCACGTGATTGCGGCAGATGAATGGCAGCAGTTGTCGGCGGGCATCGCTCAGCGTGCACGTCTGCTCAATGCGGTGTTGGCTGATTTGTACGGGCCGCAGCGCTTGATCAGCGAAGGCCTGTTACCGGCTGAACTGGTGTTTGGTCACAACAATTTTCTCTGGCCTTGTCAGGGCATTGCAGCCCCGGAAGGCGCGTTTCTGCATCTGTATGCGGTGGATCTGGCGCGCACCCCGGATGGACGCTGGTGGGTGACCGCCGATCGTACTCAGGCGCCGTCGGGCGCCGGTTATGCCCTGGAAAACCGCACCATCGTGTCGCGCGCCTTTCCCGAGTTGTACCGGGACTTGAAGGTGCAGCATCTGGCCGGGTTCTTCCGTACCTTGCAGGAAACCCTCGCACGGCAAGCACCGTGTGACGATGACGCGCCGCTGGTGGTGTTGCTGACGCCGGGGCGTTTTAACGAAAGCTATTTTGAACATTTGTATCTGGCCCGCCAGCTCGGCTATCCCTTGGTGGAAGGCGGTGACCTGACGGTGCGCGACGCCACGGTCTACCTGAAAACCCTCAGCGGTCTGCGCCGGGTGCACGCGATCATGCGCCGCCTCGATGATGACTTCTGCGATCCGCTGGAGCTGCGCACGGACTCGGCGCTCGGGGTTCCCGGCCTGCTCGAAGCGGTGCGCCAGGGCCGGGTGCTGGTGGCTAACGCATTGGGCAGCGGTGTGCTGGAATCGCCGGGGTTGCTCGGCTTTTTACCGACGATCAATCAATACCTGTTCGGCGAAGAACTGATCCTGCCGTCGATTGCGACGTGGTGGTGCGGTGAGGCGCCAGTGCTGGCGCAAGCCCTGGAAAAACTGCCGGAATTGCTGATCAAACCCGCCTTTCCCTCACAAAGCTTCGCGCCGGTTTTCGGCCGTGATCTGAGTGAAAAACAGCGTCAGGCGCTCGCCGAGCGCATGCAGGCACGCCCTTATGCCTATGTTGCGCAAGAATTGGCTCAGCTGTCCCAGGCACCGATCTGGCAGGCTGAAAACGGTCAACTGCAACCACGGGCGATCGGCATGCGCATGTATGCGGTGGCCAGTCGCGACGGTTATCGCGTGCTGCCCGGAGGCCTGACCCGAGTGGCCGCCGAGGCCGATGCCGAAGTGGTGTCGATGCAGCGCGGCGGGGCCAGCAAGGACACGTGGGTGTTGGGCGATCGTCCGCCCAGCGGTGAACAGTGGAAGACTCAACGCAACGTCGGCGTCCACGATCTGGTGCGGCGCGACCCGTATCTACCCTCGCGGGTGGTGGAAAACCTGTTCTGGTTCGGTCGTTACTGCGAACGTTGCGACGACAGTGCGCGGCTGCTGCGGATCATGCTCGCGCGCTACGTCGACGGCGATGACCCGCAAGCGCTACAGGCAGCGGTCAATCTCGGCGAGCGACTGACGCTGTTACCGGATGAAGGTGAACTGCCGGAGCGCTTGCTCGCTGCGCTGCTCGGCGAAGACTGGTCGTTCAGTCTGCGCTCCAACCTGCAGCGCCTGCAGTGGGCGGCCTCGCAAGTGCGCGGCAAGCTCTCGCGGGAGAACTGGCAGGCGCTGGTCGAGTTGCAACGCGAGGCGATGGAGCTGGACACCGAAGAACCGGATTTCGGCGAGTTGCTGGATTTTCTCAACCGGCTGGTGATGTCGCTGGCGGCGTTATCCGGATTTGCCCTGGACGATATGACCCGCGACGAAGGCTGGCGCTTTCTGATGATCGGCCGGCGCATCGAGCGACTGCAGTTTCTCAGCAGCAGTCTGGCGGCATTTCTGCGCGGTGCGGGGGCGTTCGATCAGGCAGGGCTGGAATGGTTGCTGGAACTCGGCAACAGCAGCATCACTTACTGTTCACGCTATCTGGCGGTGGCGCAGTTGATCCCAGTGCTCGACCTGTTGCTGCTGGATGAGCAAAACCCGCACGCCGTGCTGTTCCAGTTGAAACTGGTGACCCGTACGTTGAAGCGTATGAATGATGACTTCGGTGCGCCTCGAGAGGCCGGGCTGCCGCGACTGGTTGAGCGTCTGACGCGGTTCGATCTCGGTTGCCTGGAGAACCCGCTGTTCGGCGAAGCCAGCGTTCGCGCGGCACTTGATGGTCTGGCGGATCTGTTGCAGGAAATCGCCGAGGCCAGCGGTCAGGTGTCGGATCGTCTGGCCTTGCGCCATTTCGCTCACGTCGATGATGTCAGCCAGCGCACGGTGTCCGTCTGATGAGCGCGCACTATCAGATCCTGCATGACACCTGTTATCACTACGACAGCCCGGTGTCGCTGGCGCAGCAACTGGCGCATCTGTGGCCTCGCGAGTGCACATGGCAACGCTGCACCGAGCAGCAATTGCTGATCAGCCCGACGCCAACCGCGCGGCGTGATGAACTGGATGTGTTCGGTAATCCCCTGACCCGTCTGGCGTTCGAGCGTCCCCATGATGAGCTGCAGGTCAATGCGCGGCTGACCATCGAGGTATTGCCGCGCCCTGCGCTGGATTTCAATCAGTCTCCGGCCTGGGAGCTGACCCGGGATGCGCTGACCTACAGCAGTCAGCCGCTGTCCGCCGATTTGCTGGAAGCCTGTCGCTACCGGTTCCAGTCGCCGTATGTGCATTTGAAACGCAGCTTCGTCGAGTTCTCGCAAAGCTGCTTTGCGCCGGGGCAGCCATTACTGCTCGGTGTACAGGCGCTGATGCAGAAGATTTTCAGTGAATTTACGTTCGATGCCGAAGCAACCCAAGTGGCGACGCCGCTGGTTGAGGTGCTGGAGCGGCGACGCGGGGTGTGTCAGGACTTTGCCCATCTGATGCTTGCCTGTGTGCGTTCCCGTGGGCTGGCGGCGCGTTATGTCAGTGGTTATCTGCTGACTCAGCCACCACCGGGGCAGCCGCGCTTGATCGGTGCCGATGCATCCCATGCCTGGGTGTCGGTGTTTTGCCCGGTGCTGGGCTGGGTTGATTTCGATCCGACCAACAACGTGCAGCCGGCGCTGGAGCACATTACGTTGGCGTGGGGGCGGGACTTTTCCGATGTGTCGCCGTTGCGCGGGGTGATACTCGGCGGCGGCAGTCATGATCCGGAAGTCCGCGTTACGGTAATGCCCCTGGATTAACGCAGCTCAAAAATGTGGGAGCGAGCCTGCTCGCGAAAGCTTTTTATCAGTAAATGATTTATCGACTGACACGACGCTTTCGCGAGCAGGCTCGCTCCCACAGGGAGTTTTGGGGTATTCAAAAAGAGGGGCTGTGAAGGCCAGCGGTGAAACCGCCAGCCCCGTCACAAATCCGCAGGGTCTGATTCGATGATCAAACCCGGTGGGGTTCAGGCGTCGGGCGCCTGATCTTTCGGTGTTTCAGTTGCATCAACATCATCTTCTGTTGCCACTTCACCCTCAGGGTTCAGTGCTGCTTCTTCAGCTGTTTGTTTCTTGCGCTGAAGCTTTTCCTCTTTCTTCTGTTCCTTTGCCAGGTCTCGTTGACGTTTGGCGAAGGAGTAATTGGGTTTGGCCATGGGCGTTCCTCTTGGTCGAAGGTGAGGTTGAGCGGCGCGTATTCTGCCCTGTATCGGTGCCCGGCGGTTAGCCGGGTTTTTGGTCGACCCATTTTGGCGTGACGGTCGGCTTCCAGTTGTCCAGGGCATCGAGCAGCGTTTGCGGCGATTCGCTCACTTGCAGCATGTCACGGTGTGGCGCGCGAACGAAGCCTTCGCCGACGATATGGTCAAGAAATGCGGTGAGTTTGCTATAGAAACCGTTCACTTCCAGCAGACCCAGTGGTTTGCCGTGGTAGCCGAGCTGGCCCCAGGTCCAGACTTCGAACAGCTCTTCCAGCGTGCCGAGGCCGCCGGGCAGGGCGATGAACGCATCGCTGAGCTCAGCCATGCGCGCCTTGCGTGCGTGCATGCCATCGACGACTTCCAGGCGTGTCAGGCTCTTGTGGCCGATTTCCTTGTCCATCAAGCTTTGCGGGATGATGCCGATCACTTCGCCGCCAGCGGCCAGTGCAGCGTCGGCAACAATGCCCATCAAACCCACGGCGCCACCGCCGTAGACCAGGGTCAACTTGCGTTCAGCCAAGGCCCGGCCAAGGGCGATGGCGGCTTCGGTGTAAGCCGGGACAGTGCCGGCGTTGGCACCGCAAAATACACAAACGGATTTCAGAGACATGCCTTCCTCCTGAGTCAATCCGTCACAGGGTAATGGCTGGCAAGCCTCGATCCAAGGCCTAAACTTCGCGTTCAGGCGATTCAAAGGTACCGCTGGCGCCACAGGCGTAAGCGGCGAGCAAGCTGCACAACAGACCGTTAAAGAACATGACAGGCACTCCGTCTCAGTAGATGCGCCGATCATAGGGCGGGCCGGGGATTCTGGCCGTTAGATTGTCTCGATGAGTGTCATAGCCTGAAAGTTGTATACAATTTTTGACTCAAGTCATAGGAACTTGCGAAGATTTCAGGCAGTCTTTCCATCATTCGTGTGTTTGTTAACCCTGCCTTGGAGATTCACCATGTTTTCCAAAGTTGTTGCGGTATCCCTGCTGGCGCTGGCCAGCAGCCAATTGATGGCTGCCGAGTGCAAAACCACCGTTGACTCCACCGATCAGATGTCCTTCAACACCAAGGAAATCGTGATCGACAAGAGCTGCAAGACCTTCACCGTTGAACTGACCCACTCCGGCAGCCTGCCGAAGAACGTCATGGGCCATAACCTGGTCGTCAGCAAAACCGCAGACATGCAGCCGATCGCCACTGACGGCCTCGCCGCTGGCATCGACAAGAACTACCTGAAAGACGGCGACGATCGCGTTATCGCCCATACCAAAATCATCGGTGCTGGCGAGAAAGATTCGGTGACCTTCGATGTATCGAAGCTGGCAGCGGGCACCGATTACGGCTTCTTCTGCTCGTTCCCGGGCCACATCTCGATGATGAAAGGCACGATTACTGTCAAGTAATTGAGTCAGGCATAAAAAAAGCGTCCCTCGGGACGCTTTTTTTATTTCTGTAGGAGCTGCCGCAGGCTGCGATCTCTTGATCTTCAAAGCCAGATCAAAAGATCGCAGCCTCGTTTCACTCGACAGCTCCTACAGCTCCTCCACAACTTATGGGGCAAACGGCATCACGCGTTTGTGATGGGTCTTGTTGTAGGTCGCGACGATGATGTCGAATGCTTCCTGACGCACCTGCTCGCCGTGCAGGAATGCATCGATCTCGGCATAGGTCACGCCATGGGACGCCTCGTCCGGTTTACCCGGCGACAGGTCTTCGAGATCCGCCGTCGGGACTTTCTCGACCAGCGACTCCGGCGCGCCAAAGCTGCGCGCAATCGCGCGAACCTGATTCTTCACCAGACCACTCAGCGGCGCCAGATCGCAGGCGCCGTCACCAAACTTGGTGAAGAAACCCATCACCGCTTCCGCCGCATGATCGGTGCCGATTACCAACCCGTGCGCCGCGCCGGCGATGGTGTACTGGGCGACCATGCGCATCCGCGCCTTGGTATTGCCGAGCACGAAGTCCACCGAAACCGCGTGTTTGCCTTCAAACGCCGCGACTTCGCTGGCCAGCGATTTCACCGCCGGGCCGATGTTGACCGTGTGGCGTTCGTCCGGGGCGATGAAGTCCACCGAAGCCTGGGCGTCGTGCTCGTCGAACTGGGTTTCGTATGGCAGGCGCACGGCGATGAATTTGTAGCTGTTGTCGCCGGTCTGGTCGCGCAGTTCACGCATCGCCCGCTGGGCCAAGAGGCCGGCGGTCAGCGAGTCGACGCCGCCGCTGATGCCCAGCACCAGCGTTTTGAGCCCGGAATTGACCAGGCAATCCTGAATAAAGGCAATGCGCCGGGCGACTTCGGCCTGCAGTGCCTGATAATCGGCGAACGGTGGTTGCACCTTGAGCTGCTGCGCAATCTCACGCTGTACGGCTTGCATGAATTCACTCCTTGCTAGATAGACGGGAATCGGCAGGAACCTGGAACACGTGTCGCAAGTAGGCGACGAAATTCGGGTCTTTGCAGTGGGACTTGCCTGGCTCGTCGGAGATCTTCGCCACCGGCTGGCCGTTGCAGGCAGTCATTTTAAGCACGATGCTCATGGGTTCGACACCCGGAATGTCACAGGTGAGGTTGGTGCCGATACCGAAGCTGACGTTGATCCGACCGTGCAGCGCGCGGAATATTTCCAGCGACTTGGGCAGGGTCAGGCTGTCGGAGAACACCAGGGTCTTGCTCATCGGGTCGATGCCGAGCTTGTGGTAATGCGCGATGCATTTTTCGCCCCACACCACAGGATCGCCGGAGTCATGGCGCAGGCCGTCGAACAGCTTGGCGAAGAACAGATCGAAATCGCCGAGGAATGCATCGGTGGTGATGCAGTCGGTCAGCGCGATCCCCAGCAGTCCACGGTATTCGCGAACCCAGCAATCAAGCGCGGCGATCTGGCTGTCGATCAGCCGTGGACCGAGTTGCTGGTGCGCCATGATCCACTCGTGGGCCATGGTGCCCAGCGGTTTCATGTCCAGTTCTCGCGACAGATGCACGTTACTGGTGCCGACAAAACGTCCGGGGAAGTCATGTTTGAGTACGTTCACCACTTCTGCCTGAACGCCGAACGAAAACCGCCGACGGGTGCCGAAATCGGCGACCTGCAGCTGCGATAACTCGTCGGCCGAGGCATTGGCGGTCAGCCAGTCGAACTTGCGATAGAGCTGCTCGCGCGCCTGTTCCAGCACGGTTTCACGATAGCGGTAGCGGTTACGCACTTCGCTGACGATCGCCAACAATGGCACTTCATAGAGAATCACATGCAGCCACGGCCCGCGCAGACGGATGAACAGCTCACCGTTTTCGATGCCGGTATGCACGTAGCGCAGGTTGAAGCGGAACAGACCGAGGAAGCGCAGGAAATCCGGTTTGAGGAAGCTGATGCGCTCCAGAAAACTCAGTTGATCGGCGCTCAGGCTCAGCTCGGCCAGACGCTCTATCTGATAGCGGATCTCGGCCAGATACGGGCGCAGATCCTCGCTATTACGGCAACGAAACTCCCATTCGACTTCGACGTTGGGGTAGTTGTGCAGCACCGCCTGCATCATCGTCAGTTTGTAGAAGTCGGTGTCGAGCAGGTTCTGCACGATGCGATCGGCAAACACGCTCTCGCTCATAACGGGGTCTCCAGGTGCGCCGCGCGCTGGCGCGGTCTAAATCAATGGCGCTAGTGGCGCATATCAGCGGCAGGTATTGCCAGCAATTTCTGCTGGGCTTCTGTAGGAGCTGCCGCAGGCTGCGATCTTTTGATGTTGGTTTTCAAGATCAAAAGATCGCAGCCTCGTTGCTCTCGTCAGCTCCTACGGGGAGATCGGTCAGGGGTTATCAATCTGTTCGAGCATCCATTTCACAAAATCCCGCACCTTCGGTACTTCCGCCACATGCTCCGGGTACGCCAGGTAATAGGCGTCGGAACTGGGCATGGCATGCTGCCAAGGAATGACCAGTTTGCCGTCGACCAATTCCTCTTCCACCAGAAACCGTGGCAACAACGCCACACCGCAGCCAACCTGCGCGGCACGGATGCACATATAAAAGGTTTCGAAACGCGGCCCGTGGTAGCTGTGCTCGGTCTGGTAACCCTGACTGTCGAACCAGTCGTGCCACGCTTGCGGGCGCGAGGCATTTTGCAGCAGCACCAGATCAGTGAGTTGCGTCGGGTCAGTCAACGGTGTGTCCGGCAGGCTGCCCGGCGCGCACACTGGCACCAACTCTTCGCCGAACAGCTTCAGGCATTCAGTGCCGGGCCGTGAGCCCTGACCAAAATAGAACGCCAGGTCACTGCGCCCTTGCAGCAGGTCATCCGCTTCCTGCTCGTTGCACAAGTCCAGATGAATCGATGGATGGCGCAGCCGCCAGCCTTTCAGGCGCGGAACCAGCCAACGCGCGCCGAAGGTCGATGGCGTAGATACGCGCAGGACTTCAGTTTCGCCGCCGTAGGAACGCAGGTAATGCGTCGACATTTCAACTTGCGTGAGGATTTTTCGTACTTCAACCAAGTACAAATCCCCGGCCGGGGTCATCTGCAAGCGCCGCCGCACGCGGCGAAACAACAAGTGTTGCAGCAACTCTTCAAGCTGCGCGACCTGTTTGCTCACCGCGCTCTGGGTCAGGTTCAGCTCCTCGGCGGCGCGGGTGAAGCTCAGGTGCCGGGTCACGGCCTCGAAGCACTGCAACGCGGTGATCGAGGGCAAGTGGCGTTTGTTCAGCATGGCCGATCCTTTTCTTGTCTTTCTATGCCCAGCATGAATAAACGGAATGATATCTCGCGTAAAGGTCGTTTGTTGCCTCGCCATTGTGACGCTACAACTAAAGGCCTGCCCGGTCGCGAAAAAGCGCCCGCACACATTCAGTTTTTCGCTTGAGGAGTGACCCATGGTTGCCGCATTGCTTGATCGTCTTGGTGTGAACCCGGCCCTGTACCAGAACGGCAAAGTGCCGGTGCATTCGCCCATCGACGGCAGCCGCATCGCCGCCGTGAACTGGGAAGGCCCGGCCGAAGTCGAGCAGCACATCAGTCGCGCAGATCATGCGTTCGAGCAATGGCGCAAGGTGCCAGCTCCGCGTCGTGGTGAGTTGGTGCGTCAATTCGGTGAAGTGTTGCGCGAATACAAGGCTGATCTCGGCGAGCTGGTTTCCTGGGAGGCGGGCAAGATCACTCAGGAAGGTCTGGGTGAAGTGCAGGAAATGATCGATATCTGCGATTTCGCCGTCGGCCTGTCCCGCCAGCTGTACGGTTTGACCATCGCTTCTGAGCGTCCGGGCCACCACATGCGTGAAACCTGGCATCCGCTGGGCGTGGTCGGCGTGATCAGCGCGTTCAACTTCCCGGTGGCGGTGTGGGCGTGGAATACCACGCTGGCACTGGTCTGCGGAAACCCGGTGGTGTGGAAACCATCTGAGAAAACCCCGCTGACCGCGTTGGCCTGCCAGGCGCTGTTTGATCGTGTGGTGAAGAATTTCAGCGATGCGCCGGCAAATCTTTGCCAAGTGATTATCGGTGGCCGCGATGCGGGTGAAGCGCTGGTCGATGACCCGCGTGTTGCCCTGATCAGCGCCACCGGCAGCACGCGCATGGGCCGCGAAGTGGCGCCGAAAGTCGCCGCACGTTTCGCCCGCAGCATTCTGGAACTGGGCGGCAACAACGCGATGATCCTCGGCCCGAGCGCCGATCTCGACATGGCGGTGCGCGCGATTCTGTTCAGCGCCGTCGGCACTGCCGGCCAGCGCTGCACCACCCTGCGTCGACTGATCGCCCATGAGTCGGTCAAAGAAGAAATCGTAACTCGCCTGAAAGCCGCGTACTCGAAAGTACGCATCGGCAACCCGCTGGAAGGCAATCTGGTCGGTCCGCTGATCGACAAGCACAGCTTCGAAAACATGCAGGATGCGCTGGAGCAGGCGTTGAGCGAGGGTGGCCGGGTGTTCGGCGGCAAGCGCCAGCTGGAAGATCAGTTCCCCAACGCCTACTACGTTTCGCCAGCGATTGTGGAAATGCCCGAGCAGAGTGATGTGGTGTGCAGCGAAACCTTCGCGCCGATTCTCTACGTGGTCGGTTACAGCGACTTCCAGGAAGCGCTACGCCTGAACAACGCCGTGCCGCAAGGTCTGTCCTCGTGCATCTTCACCACTGACGTGCGTGAAGCCGAGCAGTTCATGTCGGCGGTTGGCAGCGACTGTGGCATCGCCAACGTCAACATCGGCCCGAGTGGTGCAGAGATCGGTGGCGCGTTTGGTGGCGAGAAAGAGACCGGTGGCGGTCGTGAGTCCGGTTCGGACGCCTGGCGCGCGTACATGCGCCGGCAGACCAACACCGTGAACTACTCGCTCGAGTTGCCGCTGGCGCAGGGCATCACCTTCGACTGAGTGCTCCCGTCAAATGGAGATCCCCTGTGGGAGCGAGCCTGCTCGCGAATACGGTGGGTCAGTCGACATTGATGTTGGCTGATATACCGCTTTCGCGAGCAGGCTCGCTCCCACAGGGTATGCAGTGTTTGTTAGGTTTCTGTTGGAGTCTGGCAATGCCGTTACGCGAAGAATGTCTGTGGGAAAAGCTTACGCCGCAAAGGCCGGATAACACCGCGCTCAGGGGCGAAGTCAAAGTCGATGTCTGCGTGATCGGCGCCGGGTTCACCGGGCTGTCCGCTGCGCTGCATCTGTTGGAAAAAGGCAAAAGCGTCTGCGTGCTGGAAGCTCATCGCGCCGGTCACGGCGGCTCCGGGCGCAACGTCGGGCTGGTCAACGCCGGCATGTGGATTCCACCGGACGAGATCGAAGCCGGGTTTGGCGAAGCGGTCGGCAGTCAACTCAACCGCATGCTCGGGGCGGCGCCAGCGCTGGTCTTCAGCCTTGTGGATAAATACAACATTGATTGTCAGTTGCGCCGCGAAGGTACGCTGCACATGGCGCACAACGCCAAGGGCGAGGCGGATCTGCGCAGTCGCGAGCAGCAATGGAAGCGCCGTGGTGCGCCAGTCGAACTGCTGACCGGCAAGGCCTGCGAGCAAGCCACCGGCACGCAAAAAATCGCCGCTGCGTTGCTCGATCGTCGCGCCGGCACGCTCAACCCAATGGCTTATGTCACCGGGTTGGCCAACGCAGTGAGCGGACTCGGCGGGCAAATGTTCGATCATTCCCCCGTCACTCACCTTGAGCGTCAGGGCTCGAACTGGTCAGTGCAGACCGAGCACGGTTCAGTATTGGCCGAACAAGTGGTCATCGCCTCCAACGCCTACACCGAAGGCGACTGGACCGAACTCAAGCGCAACTTCTTCCCCGGTTATTACTACCAGGTCGCCTCGGTGCCGTTGACCGAAGACGCTGCACGGGAAATTCTTCCGGGCGGGCAGGGCTCGTGGGATACGCGGCAGGTGTTGAGCAGCATCCGCCGTGACAAAGAAGGGCGGTTATTGCTCGGCAGCCTGGGCAACGGCAATCAGAAACCGGCCTGGTTTCTCAAGGCCTGGGCCGATCGCGTGCAGCAGCATTATTTCCCCAGGCTGAAACCCGTCGAGTGGGAATGCACCTGGACCGGGCGTATCGCTTTTACCCCTGATCACCTCATGCGCCTGTTCGAACCGGCGCCAGGGCTGGTGGCCGTCACCGGCTACAACGGCCGTGGCGTCACCACCGGGACTGTGGTCGGCAAAGCCTTCGCCGATTACCTGTGTCACGGCGATCCTCAAACTTTGCCGATTCCCTTCGCACCGATGCAGCCCCTGGCCGGCGTGGGCTTGCGCAGTTGCCTGTACGAGGCCGGGTTCTCGCTGTATCACGCGGGCCAGTGCCTGCGCATCGTCATTTGAGTGTTGAAATATGTTGCCGGACGCGGCGCTTTTTCACGTAGCGACTAGCCTGTAATGGTGCGGGTTGTAGCAGTCCCGCACCAGCAGTGTGCAGTTCGGTGACGCGGGCTGTTACAGGCTGGTTGCACGTCGTTTGGCGCCGCGGTTGCAATGATGGCGCGTGCGGGTTGCGCCTGAAAAAATAAATGGTTTCACCTTCCGCGGTTTAGACGGTTGCACGCCCAATGAAAATGGGAACGAAACAGTCGAAATAACAAGAAAGCAGCGACTTTTTGAAGAATAAAAAACCGATGGCACGGCCCTTGCTCAGAGCATTCAGTGAAGTGAAGTCGCAGTGCCAACTAAAAAAAACCTTGGAGCACCACCTCATGTCCCAGACGTTTTACAAGAAAGGCTTTCTGGCCCTCGCAGTGGCTACTGCGTTGGGTGTTTCTGCGTTTGCTCAAGCTGATGTGAAAATCGGTGTAGCGGGTCCAATGACTGGCGCCAACGCGGCATTTGGCGAGCAGTACATGAAGGGTGCACAGGCGGCGGCTGACGCAGTCAACGCGGCAGGCGGCGTCAACGGGGAGAAAATCGTTCTGGTCAAGGGCGATGACGCCTGCGAACCGAAGCAGGCCGTGACGGTCGCCAAGGACCTGGTCAACCAGAAAGTCGCTGGCGTGGTCGGTCACTTCTGCTCTTCTTCCACCATTCCAGCCTCGGAAATCTACGACGAAGCCGGTGTGATCGCGATCACCCCAGGTTCGACCAACCCGCAAGTGACCGAGCGCGGCCTCAGCGCCATGTTCCGTATGTGCGGGCGTGACGATCAGCAGGGCATCGTCGCCGGCGATTACATCGTCGACGTGCTCAAAGGCAAAAAGGTTGCCGTGCTGCATGACAAGGACACCTACGGCCAGGGCCTGGCGGATGCCACCAAGGCTCAGCTTGAGAAGCGCGGCGTGAAGCCAGTGCTGTACGAAGGTCTGACCCGTGGCGAGAAAGACTTCAGCGCCGTGGTGACCAAAATCCGCGCCGCCGGTGCCGACGTCGTCTACTTCGGCGGCCTGCACCCGGAAGCCGGTCCGCTGGTCAAACAACTGCGTACCGAAGGCCTGAAAGACGTGAAGTTCATGTCTGACGACGGCATCGTGACCGACGAACTGGTCACCACGGCTGGCGGCCCGCAATACGTCGACGGCGTGCTGATGACCTTCGGCGCCGACCCGCGTCTGCTGCCGGAAAGTAAAACCGTCGTCGATGCCTTCCGCAAGGCCGGTACCGAGCCTGAAGGCTACACCCTGTACGCCTACGCTTCGGTGCAGACCCTGGCGGCCGCCTTCAATGGCGCCAAATCCAACAGTGGCGAGAAAGCCGCCGAGTGGCTTAAAGCCAATCCGGTGAAAACCGTCATGGGCGAGAAAGCCTGGGATAAGAAGGGCGACCTGAAAGTCTCCGACTACGTGGTGTACCAGTGGGACGCGACTGGCAAATATCACCAGCTGGAAAAACAGAAGTAAGGGCTGACGCGATCAGTTGATCCCACCAATCCAATGTGGGAGCGAGCCTGCTCGCGAGGACGGAATGACTGCCAACACATGTGTTGAATGATCGACCGCTTTCGCGAGCAGGCTCGCTCCCACAGGGACGGTGTGGGATGGGCTGATCGTGGCTGACATTGCTCCGACGTAAATCTGTATTTTTCCTAGAAGAACCGCACATCACAGGTGTGCAGGTTCTCACTGCGTGAGATTGCGTTATGGATGGTATTTTCCTGCAGCAACTGGTCAACGGCCTGACCCTCGGGTCGGTCTATGGCCTGATCGCCATCGGCTACACAATGGTCTACGGCATCATCGGCATGATCAACTTCGCCCACGGCGAGGTTTACATGATTTCTGCTTACCTGGCGGCAATCAGTCTGGCTCTGCTGGCGTACTTCGGTATTGAATCCTTCCCGCTGCTGATGCTCGGCACGCTGATCTTCACCATCGTCGTTACGGCGGTGTATGGCTGGGTCATTGAACGAGTCGCTTACAAACCCCTGCGCAACTCCACCCGACTGGCACCGCTGATCAGCGCCATCGGTATCTCCCTGATTCTGCAAAACTATGCCCAGATCAGCCAGGGCGCCCGTCAACAGGGTGTTCCGACGCTGCTGACCGGCGCCTGGCGCGTCGACATCGGTACCGGCTTCGTTCAGCTCACTTACACCAAGATCTTCATCCTGGTGGCCGCGTTCGTCGGCATGGGTCTGCTGACCTACGTGATCAAGTACACCAAGCTCGGCCGCATGTGCCGCGCCACTCAGCAAGACCGCAAAATGGCCTCGATTCTGGGGATCAACACCGACCGCGTCATCTCCTACGTGTTCATCATCGGTGCAGCCATGGCGGCATTGGCCGGCGTGCTGATTACCATGAACTACGGCACGTTCGACTTCTACGCCGGTTTCGTCATCGGCATTAAAGCCTTCACCGCTGCGGTACTCGGCGGGATTGGTTCGCTGCCGGGTGCGATGCTGGGCGGGATCATTCTCGGCATCTCCGAGTCGCTGTTCTCCGGCCTGGTCAACTCCGACTACAAAGACGTGTTCAGCTTCTCGCTGCTCGTACTTGTTCTGGTCTTCCGGCCGCAGGGCCTGTTGGGCCGTCCTCTTGTGTCGAAGGTGTAAGCGATGTCTTCAACCACTCAAAAAAGCATTGATATCAAAAAAAGCCTGGTTGAGGCGATTCTGGCCGGCCTGATTGCCCTGATTGTTTTCGGGCCGATTGTCGGCGTCGTACTCGAGGGTTACAGCTTCAATCTCGAGCCGACCCGCGTGGCGTGGCTTATCGGCATTGTCATGATCGGTCGCTTCGCCCTCAGCCTGTTCCTGCAAACGCCCAAGGGCCTGAAGATTCTCGATGGATTCGAGAGCACCGGTTCCGGTGTGCATGTGTTGCCGGCCGATCACAAATCACGTCTGCGCTGGATCATCCCGCTGTTGATTGTGCTGGCCGTCATCGTGCCGTTTGTCTCCAACTCCTATCTGCTGGGCGTGGTCATCCTCGGGTTGATCTATGTGCTGCTGGGGCTGGGATTGAACATCGTGGTCGGTCTGGCCGGCCTGCTCGACCTCGGTTACGTGGCGTTCTACGCCATCGGCGCCTACGGTCTGGCGCTCGGGTATCAATACCTCGGCCTGGGTTTCTGGACGGTGCTGCCGCTGGCGGCGATCACCGCAGGCCTAGCCGGTTGCATCCTCGGTTTCCCGGTGTTGCGCCTGCATGGCGACTATCTGGCAATCGTGACGCTGGGCTTCGGTGAAATCATTCGCCTGATCCTCAACAACTGGTTGTCGCTGACGGGCGGCCCGAACGGCATGCCGGCGCCGCTGCCGACGTTCTTCGGTCTGGAGTTCGGCAAACGGGCGAAGGATGGCGGGGTGCCGTTCCACGAGTTCTTCGGCATCGCCTACAACCCGGACGTGAAGTACTACTTCATCTACGCGGTGCTGTTCCTCGTGGTGTTGGCCGTGCTGTACATCAAGCATCGTCTGGTGAAAATGCCGGTCGGCCGCGCTTGGGAAGCTCTGCGTGAAGATGAAATCGCCTGCCGCTCGATGGGCCTCAACCACGTGCTGGTCAAGCTCTCGGCGTTCACTATCGGTGCATCGACGGCCGGTCTGGCCGGGGTGTTTTTCGCCACCTACCAGGGTTTCGTCAACCCGACCTCGTTCACTTTCTTCGAATCGGCGTTGATCCTCGCCATCGTCGTGCTCGGCGGCATGGGCTCGACCATCGGCGTGGTGATCGCCGCGTTCGTGTTGACCGTCGCCCCGGAATTGCTGCGCGGCTTCGCCGAATATCGCGTGCTGCTGTTCGGCATCCTGATGGTGTTGATGATGATCTGGCGACCACGCGGGCTGATCCGCATCAGCCGTACCGGGGTCACTCCACGCAAAGGTGCCATTCACTATGAGAGGACTGCGCCATGAGTGAAGTCGTACTCTCTGTTGAAAAACTGATGATGCATTTCGGTGGTATCAAGGCGTTGAGCGATGTCAGCCTGAAGGTCAAACGCAACTCGATCTTCGCCCTGATCGGCCCCAACGGCGCCGGCAAGACCACGGTGTTCAACTGCCTGACCGGGTTCTACAAAGCCTCCGGCGGCAAGATCGAACTCAACGTGCGCGGCCAGCAGACCAACGTCATCCAGTTACTGGGCGAGTCGTTCAAACCGACCGACTTCGTTTCGCCGAAATCTTTCCTCAGCCGTCTGTATTACAAGATGTTCGGCGGCACGCATTTGGTGAACCGTGCAGGCCTGGCGCGGACATTCCAGAACATTCGCCTGTTCAAGGAAATGTCGGTGCTGGAAAACCTGTTGGTGGCGCAGCACATGTGGGTCAACCGCAACATGCTCGCCGGTATTCTCAACACCAAGGGCTACCGCAAGGCGGAGAGCGACGCGCTGGACGTCGCGTTCTACTGGCTGGAAGTGGTTGATCTGGTCGACTGCGCCAACCGGCTCGCCGGTGAACTCTCGTATGGCCAGCAGCGCCGTCTGGAGATCGCCCGGGCCATGTGCACACGGCCGCAGATCATCTGCCTCGACGAGCCGGCCGCCGGCCTCAACCCTCAGGAAACCGAAGCGCTGAGCGCGATGATCCGTCTGCTGCGCGACGAGCATGATCTGACCGTGGTGCTGATCGAACACGACATGGGCATGGTAATGAGCATTTCCGACCACATCGTGGTACTGGACCACGGCATCGTCATCGCTGAGGGCGGGCCTGAAGCGATCCGTAACGATCCGAAGGTGATTGCCGCCTATCTGGGCGCCGACGAAGAGGAGCTGGTATGACCCAACCGATCCTCGAACTCAAAGACCTCGACGTGTTCTACGGACCGATCCAGGCGCTCAAGGGTGTTTCGCTGCAGATCAACGAGGGGGAAACCGTCAGCCTGATCGGCTCCAACGGCGCCGGCAAATCGACGCTGCTGATGTCGATCTTCGGCCAGCCACGGGCGGCGGGCGGGCAGATCCTTTATCAAGGCGTCGACATCACCCACAAGTCCTCGCACTACATCGCCTCCAACGGCATTGCGCAGTCGCCGGAAGGCCGGCGGGTGTTCCCCGACATGACCGTCGAGGAGAACCTGCTGATGGGCACCATCCCGATTGGCGACAAGTACGCCAAGGAGGACATGCAGCGCATGTTCGAACTGTTTCCACGGCTGGAGGAGCGGCGCACGCAACGGGCGATGACCATGTCCGGCGGTGAGCAGCAAATGCTCGCCATTGCCCGGGCGTTGATGAGCCGGCCGAAGTTGTTGTTGCTCGACGAGCCGAGCCTCGGGTTGGCGCCGATTGTGGTGAAGCAGATCTTCACAACCCTGCGCGAACTGGCAAAAACCGGCATGACGATTTTCCTCGTCGAGCAGAACGCCAACCATGCGCTGAAGCTGTCTGATCGCGCGTATGTGATGGTCAACGGCGAGATTCGCCTGACGGGGACGGGTAAAGAGCTGCTGGTGAACGAGGAGGTGCGTAACGCTTATCTGGGCGGGCACTGATTGTTCCTGCGTTATGCACAGCCCCGGCGACCCAGTCCCGGGGCTTTTTTACATCTAAAACCCGCCACAACTCCCCTGTAGGAGCTGCCGAAGGCTGCGATCTTTTGATCCTGCTTATAAAGACCAAAAGATCGCAGCCTTCGGCAGCTCCTACAGTGAATCACGCCCGAAGATCAAGTCGATTCCAGAATTGTGGAAAACAAATTCCCCAAGCTGCCAAAGCGCGACATATAGACGCTGCAAATGGCTGTTTTTCCACAGTTTTGACTTGTCCCCGGTTACTGTGGAGCCGGCTGTGAATAACGTGGGTGTATCTGGCTGCAGGCCATGTAAACCGTGGCCTGCAAGTGTGTGGTTGTTTTTTGATCAGACGTTTTTGCTGGAGTGGAAGGCGTCGTTGTCAACCTTTTTCTGGGCATCGTCTTGCAGGTAAATTCCTGGCGAAAGACCTGTGGATAAGTCTGTGATTAAACTCTGGAAAGACTGCGCTGAGGGCCGTAATTACTGGCCTCGCGCAATCACTGTGCTGACCGATCTGTCGTGCAAAATGCCATGTCCCGCACACCTGCCACTTCAGGGTCAAGCAAAAAACTTTCTATTTCGCCCGCAAAGCCTTGTGTGGCGCGGCTTTGCGCGTTTGCAGTTGCCCCCGGAAACTGTGGAAGGGACTGTGGATAACATGCGTGCACATGGCTACAGGCCACGCTGGCTATGGCGTTGGCGGTGTTGGTTGTTTTTTGCACACTTTGTGGGTGTTGCCCGTGCGTGCAGGGCCGGGCATGCTGCTGGCTGATTTTCTATTCCAAGGGCTGCCCCGGCGGCCGAAGCAAGGAGAACACGATGTCCAACACCCTGTTTATCACCGGCGCGACGTCCGGATTTGGTGAAGCCTGCGCCCGTCGTTTTGCCGAGGCTGGCTGGAAACTGGTGCTGACCGGCCGTCGTGAAGAACGCCTCAACGCGCTGTGCGCCGAATTGGCGAAACAGACCGAAGTGCACGGCCTGGTGCTCGACGTCCGTGATCGCAAGGCGATGGAGGAGGCGATTGCCAATCTGCCGCCGTCGTTCGCCAAGCTGCGTGGCCTGATCAACAATGCAGGTCTGGCGCTGGGCGTGGACCCGGCGCCGAAATGCGATCTGGACGATTGGGACACCATGGTCGACACCAACGTCAAAGGCCTGATGTACGCCACGCGCCTGCTGCTGCCGCGCCTGATCGCTCATGGCCGCGGCGCGGGTATCGTCAACCTTGGCTCCATCGCGGGCAACTATCCGTATCCGGGCAGTCATGTGTATGGCGCGACCAAAGCGTTCGTTAAACAGTTCTCGCTGAACCTGCGCTGCGACTTGCAGGGCACTGGCGTGCGGGTCAGCAACATTGAGCCGGGGTTGTGCGAAAGCGAGTTCTCGCTGGTGCGTTTTGCTGGCGATCAGGAGCGTTACAACGCGACTTACGCCGGTGCCGAGCCGATTCAGCCGCAGGACATCGCCGAAACGATTTTCTGGGTGATGAATGCACCGGCGCACATCAATATCAACAGCCTCGAGTTGATGCCGGTGAGCCAGACCTGGGCCGGGTTTGCGATCGAGCGTAACAAGGCTTAAGACCGGGTTGAGGCCATTCGCGAGCAGGCTCGCTCCCACATAGGAATGCATTGCAAAGTGGGAGCGAGCCTGCTCGCGAAGGGGGCAAATCGGCCAAAACAGGGCGATAAGGTAAACTCCCCTCGCAATAACCCAGCCGCACCCCGCGGTTTTCAAGGTTTTTCGAGGAGTCAAAGTGAGTAACCGAGGTGAGCAGGCACTGCTCAAACAATCGACCATTCTGATGTTGGCCGTGGCGATTGCCGGGATCGTCACCGGTTTTGTTTCAGGTTCCCAATCCATCCTGTTTGATGGTTTTTTCTCGTTGATCGCAACGTTCATCAAAGTCCTGATGCTGATCACCGCCAAGCTGATCGCCAAGCAAAGCAACCACCGTTTCCAGTTCGGTTTCTGGCACCTGGAGCCGATGGTGCTATTGATCGAAGGCAGTTTCCTGATGTTGATTGCGATCTACGCGTTTCTCAACGGCGTGTTTGGCATCATCAACGGGGGCCGTGACATCGAGTTGGGGCTTGTGATCATTTATGCGGCGGTGTTTACCGTGGTCGAATTCGCCTACTTCTTCTACGTCCGCCATCGTAACCGCAAGCTCAAATCCAGCCTGATCCAGTTCGACAACATCAGTTGGCTGGTGGACGCGATGCTGTCCGTGGGCCTGTTGATAAGTTTTCTCGCAGCGCTGCTGCTCAAGTCCCAGGGTTATGGCCAGTGGGCGGTGTATGTCGACCCGCTGATCCTGATCGTGCTGGCGCTGACCATGTTGCCGCCGGCGTTCAAGATCCTTGGCCCGGCGCTGCGCGATGTCTTGGGGATCGCGCCGGATACGCTGGATGAGCAGGTGCGTCAGGTGATGGAAGCGGCGAAAACCGAGCACGGTTTCGATGACTACGTGTCCTATGTGCAGAAGCACGGACGGGCGCGGTTTATCGAGATTCATGTGGTGTTGCCGGCCGATTATGCGCTGAGCAATGTCGGACAGCTGGATGCGTGGCGCGAAGAGATTTCCGCGAAGCTGGGCAAGCCGGATGCGGCGCGCTGGTTGACGATCAGCTTCACGGGCGACAAGAAGTGGATCGCCTGACGACCGCGTAACGGCCATTCGCGAGCAAGCTCGCTCCCACATTGGAAGTGCGCCGAACACACTATTTGTGAACGGCACAAATCAACTGTGGGAGCGAGCTTGCTCGCGAAAGCGATCTATAAGTCAGCGAAGATATTCAGCCAGCCCGTGGTAGCAAGTCGCCAAGTGATACGGCGTCGTCGAAGGCATGTCCTTGCGGCTGACTTCGCCTTGTTCATCACGACACTCATGCCAGCCCCCGGCATGCAGAAAGCGCTGCTGCAACGCCTGCAACTGGCGCAGCACTACCGCTTCACAGCCCTGACGCAAGGTCAGCGCGCGCAGATATTCCGCCTGGGCCCAGATCCGTTGGGTCGAGTCTCGCGGGCGTCCATCCGTTTCCAGATCGAGCATCGCGCGCACGGCGCCGGATGACTGCACCACGCCGAATTGCTCGGTGAACGCAAACGCCCGGTCCAGCGCCCCATGCAGTTTCGAGCCACGCAGCAGCGCCGATGACTGCAGCAGAAAATACCATTCGAACTGATGCCCCGGCTCATACCAGTTATTCACAGCTCCGAGCGGTTTCTCCATCAACACGCCATGCTGCGGATCGACGAAGTGCTTGTGCATGGCTGTGCATAACTCCAGCAGTGCTTTCTGCGTCTGGGCATCTTCGCGCACGGCAAGGGTGGCGAGAAATGCTTCAGCCAAGTGCATCAGCGGGTTTTGCAGTGGGCCGGTTTGCAGGGTGATCCAGTTGCGCTCCAGGCAGGCTTCGTACAAACCATCACCGGTCGCAAAGCGCCGGCCAATGATTTCCAGCGCTGCATTCAACGTCGACTCCGCCAATGGATCAGCGGACTTTTCCCAGTAATGCGCGCAGGCAAACAGGATGAACGCGTGGGTGTAGAGATCCTTGCGCTGATCCAGCGGCTTGCCCTGCGCATCGATGCTGTAGAACCAGCCACCGTGCTCGGCATCATGAAAGTGCCGTTGCAAGGAGCGGAACAGCGCCGCTGCGCGCACATCAGCGTTATCCACAACCCCGATCAGGCTGGAGAACAGATACAACTGCCGTGCGCAGGCCATCGCTCGATAACGTTGTGGTGGCAGTGGTTGGTGCGTGGCGTCCAGCGCCTCATAGGGCAACGCCATGTCGGCGTTCCAGCCCGGGCCTTGCCAGAGCGGCACGATCACGTTGACGAAGTGCTGCTGCACAGCGCCGAACAGGGCGGTCAATTCGGGCAGGGAGGTGGAGCGGGAAGCGTGGGGCATGGGCGGACGTCGTCACGGCTGGGGCGATTGCGCGACATGGTAGCAGAGAGACCGGCCTGAGCGATGTGGTGTCTGTCAGACCGCCTTCGCGAGCAGGCTCGCTCCCACAGGTTCTGTGTACGCCACAAATCCAATGTGGGAGCGAGCCTGCTCGCGAAGAGGCCAGTTCAGACAATAAAAACTAGCCTGCCAGCAGCCAAGCGCCTGTGACTGCCGAAGCAGCACCTGCAAGACGCACCAACGGTGCCGCCGCCTGAGGCAGGAAACGCACCACGCTATAACCCGCCGCATGCAGTGCAGCCGTCGCGACGACGAAACCCGCCGCATATGCCCACGGACTGCTCATGTCCGGCAGCTCCAGCCCATGCGCCACACCGTGGAACAACGCAAAAACCGCCGTCGCTACCACCGCCATGACCAACGGCGGCCGCACCGCCAGCGCTACCGCCAGACCCAACGCCAGCACCGACGCGGCAATCCCGCTTTCCAGCGCCGGCAATTCCAGCCCTTCAAAGCCGAGCATGCCGCCAATCAGCATGGTGCCGACAAACGTGCAGGGCAGCGCCCAGCGCGCGGCGCCTTGTTGCTGGGCGGCCCACAGACCGACTGCCACCATCGCCAGCAAATGGTCGAGGCCGCCGATCGGGTGGCTGATGCCGGCGATCAGACCGCTGTCGCCATGCCCCGGGTGAGCGAAGGCCAATGCCGGCGTCAGCAGCAGCGCCACGGCGCCAAGAATACGTTTGAGTGTCATGGATAAGCTTCCTTGTTGAGCAGTGAATCAGGCTGCGGTCAGCAGGCCCTGGCGTTCGATGAAGGCGATGATTTGCTCAAGGCCCTGACCGGTTTTCTGGTTGCTGAAGACGAACGGTTTGCCGTTGCGCATGCGTTGTGTGTCGCTATCCATCATCTCCAGCGAGGCGCCAACCAGCGGCGCCAGGTCGATCTTGTTGATCACCAGCAGATCGGATTTGCAGATCCCCGGCCCGCCCTTGCGCGGCAGCTTGTCGCCGGCCGAGACGTCGATCACGTAGATAGTCAGGTCGGACAGTTCCGGGCTGAACGTCGCCGAGAGGTTGTCACCACCGGACTCCACCAGAATCAGATCCAGCCCCGGAAAGCGCCGGTTCAGTTGATCGACCGCTTCCAGGTTGATCGAGGCGTCTTCGCGGATCGCCGTGTGCGGGCAGCCACCGGTTTCCACGCCGATGATCCGCTCCGGTGCGAGGGCTTCGTTGCGCACGAGAAAATCAGCGTCTTCGCGGGTGTAGATGTCGTTGGTGACCACGGCGAGGTTGTAGCGCTCGCGCAGCGCCAGGCACAGGGCCAGGGTCAGCGCAGTTTTGCCGGAACCGACCGGGCCGCCGATGCCGACGCGCAGAGGTTGAGTGTTCATGGTTGTTTCTCCTAAGAGCGAAAGAGCCGGCTGTACTGGCGCTCATGGGCCATGCACGCCAGGGACAGGCCGAACGCAGCGCTGCCCATGTGGTCGGGATTGATTCGGCTGGCGTCCTGCTGCGCTTGTTGCAGCAGCGGCAGCAGTTCGCTGGTCAGGCGCTGGGCGGCTTGCTGGCCCAGCGGCAGGGTTTTCATCAGCACCGCGAGCTGGTTCTCCAGCCAGCTCCACAGCCATGCGGCGAGGGCGTCTTGCGGGCTGATGCTCCAGGCGCGGGCGGCCAGCGCCCAGCACAGGGCCAGATGCGGTTCAGGGCATTGATCGAGAAAGGTGCGGGCGGGCGCGTCGAGTTCCGGCAAACCATTAAGCAATTGCTGCAACGAATAGCCCATCTGCCGGCTCTCCAGATGCAACTCGCGAGTTTCGCGGCTGGCGCGGTGGCTTTCGCACAGAATCTGCAGCTCGGCCCATTGTTCATCGGCAGCGGCCTGGCAGTGCGCGAGCAGCAGCGGCGCTTCAAAGCGGGCGAGGTTGAGCAGCAACTGATCGCTGATCCAGCGGCGCGCACTGTCGGGATTGTTCACGCGGCCATTATCCACCGCCATTTCCAGGCCTTGCGAATAGCTGTAGCCGCCAATCGGCAATTGCGGACTGGCCAGGCGCAGCAGCGCCCAGGCCGGATTCACAGGCGTACGCCGAACTGATGGAGTTTCGGCGCGTAGTTGAAGTCTTCGTCGCCGTGGCGGGAATGGTGATGGCCGCCGCCGTAGGCACCGTGTTCCGGCTGGAAAGGTGCTTCAATGGCTTCGACCTGCGCGCCGAGTTGTTCGAGCATGGCCTTGAGCACGTAATCGTCGAGCAGACGCAGCCAGCCATCACCGACTTGCAGGGCGACGTGGCGGTTACCCAAGTGATAAGCCGCGCGGGTCAGTTCGAAGGCGTTGGCGCAGGTGACGTGCAGCAATTGCTCGGGGCGGGCGCAGACGCGGACGATGCGGCCGTCTTCAGCCTGCAGGCACTCGCCGTCATACAGCGGCGGCTGACCGCGCTCCAAAAACAACCCGACGTCTTCGCCCTCGGCACTGAAACAGCGCAAACGGCTTTTGCTCCGCGCTTCGAAGGTCAGGTGCAACTCGGCGGCCCAGACGGGTTGAGGGTCGATTCTGCGGTGAATCACCAGCATCGGAAAACTTCCAGCTATGGACAATGATTGGGTTAGAGCAAGGGGCTTGCCAATCGGACGAGATGTAGGAAATCCCTGTCGGAGCGTAGTGGATGTTTCAAGATGTTGCGGGAATATGGAATGTTTTGGTGCGTGAAGATTTTTTAATGCACCAAATGGAGGCTGTGACGCTGAGCCAAATGTGGGAGCGAGCTTGCTCGCGAATGCGGTGGGTCAGCGATATGGATGCTGGCTGACACGACGCCTTCGCGAGCAAGCTCGCTCCCACAGGGAACTGGTGCGTATCAGTAATGGAAGGGGAGTTACTCGGTACTGCCCAGCCCTTGCCAGTGCTTGAGGCCAATAAAGATGAAGCGCAGCTGCTGGGTGATTTTCGCCTGTGGCGTCAGATGTTCGGGCAAGGCTTCGGCGGGCGGATCGATGATGTCCGGCAGGGTGGCAAACACCGATTTGACGATCAGGTCAGCCATGACACTCAAGCCAGCGGTATCCAGATGCTGAAGCTTGGGCATCATGGTCAGGTCGGCAGCGAGGTCGGAGCTGATGTTTTCGCGCAAGCGTCCGATCGCCTGACGCACCGGCAGCGAACCGCCGTACTGCTCGCGCGCAAGAAACAGGAATTGCGAGCGATTGGCGCTGACCACGTCGAGGAATATCCGCACCGAGGCATCGATGATGCCGCCCATGACGAATTCGTTGTGACGCACCAAACGGATGGTTTCGCGAAAGGTCTGGCCAACTTCACTGACCAATACCAGGCCCAGCTCATCCATATCGGCAAAATGCCGGTAGAAACCGGTGGGTACGATCCCGGCGGTTTTGGTCACTTCGCGCAGGCTCAGGCTGCCGAATCCTCGGCCGCTTTCCATCAGGTGGCGGGCAGCGTCCATCAAGGCGTTGCGGGTCTGTTGCTTCTGTTCGGCGCGGGGCAGCATCGCAGGGTGTGTTCTTTGGCAGGACAAGCGCCGCACTCTAGCAAATCGGCTTTGTCGGCGTCGAACGGGAGGACATGCAGCAGAAGATTTCACCGGCCAGAAAAGTCAAAAGCCCAATCCGGTGATTGGGCTTTTTTTCGCGGCCGCCATGGGCTTAGCTCAAGGCACTGTTGCGTTCGATTACGCGGTCACCACCACCTTCGGCAAGGGTTTGACCTTGTGGAGTACGGTCGCCGCCGTCAGAAGCGAGGGTTTGACCTTGTGGAGTACGGTCGCCGCCGTCGGAAGCGAGGGTTTGACCTTGTGGGGTACGGTCGCCGCCGTCAGCTGCAAGGGTCTGGCCTTGTGGAGTGCGTTCGCTACCGTCAGACGCCAGAGTTTGACCTTGTGGAGTCTTGTCGTAGCCGTCTTGAACCAGACCTTTCTCTTCCAGGCGATCACGGCCGCCTTCAGCCAGGGTCTGGCCTTGTGGAGTACGGTCCGAGCCATCGGCTGCTACGGTTTGGCTGAATACCGAGTGGCTGGATTTCACTTGCGGGGTAGCCTGGTCGGCAGCGGGCAGGGCAAAAGCAGTGCTGGCTAGCATCGACAGGGTAAGGCTGAGCAGTAATTGGCGTTTCATGATGGGTTGCTCCTTGGGAGGGCGATAAAGTGGGTACGAGGGCAATGCTACTCTCGATAAGTCGATATAAAAGTTCATAAACGCAATGGTAATAATCAACAGAATTGATTGTTCTGCCGGAAGGCTCTAGATCGCGGCTTTCCGGGCGACGGTTTTGCACCGGGGTGGGTATTTCCGACTCACTCGCGCCTCGCAAAAGTGCGGGTCGCGGTAACACTGTTCGACTGTTCGGTCAGATTTCGCGCGACTTTTTGCGCGGTAATCGACCTTTCGATTAAACCTGCGGCTGGTTTGCCAGTCGTAGATTTCATGAGGGCCGCTTTGGCCCGCCGTTTCAGCCGTACGCCGCAGTCTTTGCGTGCGGTCGTGATCAGGAGCTTTGTGCATGACGCGCACTGGAAAAATCTTCAGCTGGACCTTCGCCATCCTCGTGCTGCTACTGGCCGTGCTGGTACTGATCATCGTGTTCTTCGACTGGAACCGGATCAAACCGCCGCTCAACGCCAAAGTCTCGGAAGAGCTGCACCGACCGTTTGCCATCAATGGCAACCTCGCAGTGATCTGGCAGCGCGAGCCGGACGAGGGCGGTTGGCGGGCGTGGGTGCCTTGGCCGCACGTGGTTGCCGAGGATTTGAGCCTGGGCAACCCGGACTGGTCGAAGAAACCGCAGATGGTCACGCTCAAGCGCGTTGAACTGCGTATTTCGCCGCTGGCGCTGCTGGCGCAACGCGTGGTGATTCCGCGCATCGACCTGACCGAACCCAATGCCGAGTTGCAGCGTCTGGCCGATGGTCGCGCCAACTGGACCTTCAAGTTCGATCCGAAAGATCCGAATGCCGAGCCATCGAACTGGGTGGTCGACATTGGCGCCATCGGTTTTGACAAGGGCCACGTCACGCTCGATGACCAGACCCTCAAGACCAACCTCGATGTCTTGATCGATCCATTGGGCAAGCCAATCCCCTACAGCGACATCGTCGGTGACAAAGCGGCGAAAACTGCGCAGGACAAGGGCGGTGCGCCGCAGGATTATGCATTTGCCTTGAAGGTCAAAGGCCAATATCACGGCCAGAACCTCACCGGCCAGGGCAAGATCGGCGGGTTGCTTGCCTTGCAGGACGCGAGCAAGCCGTTTCCATTGCAGGCGCAGGCGAAGATTGGCGACACCAGCATCGAACTGGCTGGCACGCTGACTGATCCGCTGAATCTCGGCGCCCTCGATCTGCGCCTGAAACTGGCCGGGGCCAGTCTTGGCAATCTTTATCCACTGACCGGAGTGACTCTGCCGGACACACCGCCGTATTCCACCGACGGCCACCTGATCGCCAAGCTGCATGACGAGGCCGGGGCGAAATTCACCTATGAGCAGTTCAACGGCAAGATCGGCAGCAGTGATATCCATGGCGACCTGACTTACGTCGCCAGCCAGCCACGGCCGAAACTCAGCGGCGCGTTGCTCTCCAATCAACTGTTGTTCGCTGACCTCGCACCGCTGATCGGTGCCGACTCCAATGACAAGCAAAAGGCGCGCGGCGGCGAAAGCAAGCAGCCGGCCGATAAAGTGCTGCCGGTCGAAGAGTTCAAGACTGATCGCTGGCGTGCGATGGACGCCGACGTCGAGTTCACCGGCAAGCGCATCGTCCATAGCGAGAAACTGCCGTTCAACGACCTCTATACCCACCTGAAACTCAACGACGGTGAACTCAGCCTGGAACCACTGCGCTTCGGCGTCGCGGGCGGCAACCTTGATGCCCAGATTCGCCTCAACGGCCGCACCGAACCGCTGGAAGGCCGGGCGAAACTGACGGCGCGCAGGTTCAAGCTCAAGGAGCTGTTCCCGACCTTCGAACCGATGAAGACCAGTTTCGGTGAGCTCAACGGCGACGCCGATATCACTGGGCGCGGTAACTCGGTGGCCAAGTTGCTGGGCGGCGCCAACGGCAAATTGAAGCTGTTGATCAACGACGGCGCGATCAGCCGCGAGCTGATGGAACTGGCCGGGCTTAACGTCGGTAACTATGTAGTCGGCAAGATCTTTGGCGACAAGGAAGTGAAGATCAACTGCGCAGCGGCGGACTTCGATATCAAAACCGGTCTGGCCACCACGCAGCTGTTTGTCTTCGATACCGAGAACGCGATCATCTATATCGACGGCACGGCGAACATGGCCACCGAGCAACTGGATCTGACCGTCACCCCGGAATCCAAGGGCTGGCGTTTGATTTCCCTGCGTTCGCCGCTGTATGTGCGCGGCAAGTTCATCAAGCCGGATGCCGGCGTGAAGGCCGTGCCGTTGATGTTGCGCGGGGCGGGGATGGTTGCGCTGGGTGTGATCGCTGCGCCGGCGGCGGGGCTGTTGGCGCTGGTGGCGCCGAGTGGCGGTGAGCCGAATCAGTGTGCACCGTTGCTGGAACAGATGAAGGCGGGCAAGGCGCCTGTCACCGTAAAACCGACTAAATAAAGAGCCAGATCAAAAGATCGCAGCCTGCGGCAGCGCCTACACGGGAAATGCGTTCTCATGTAGGAGCTGCCGAAGGCTGCGATCTTTCCTGATCGTTCCCACGCTCTGCGTGGGAATGCCTCAACGGACGCTCTGCGTTCGGCATTAAAAAAGGCACGCGGAGCGTGCCGGGCTGCATTCCCACGCGGAGCGTGGGAACGATCAGTCGTCAGGGCTTAGAGGTCGTTCAGGATGTCCGCCATGTCATCGGCATGCTCTTCTTCCTGCGCCAGAATATCTTCGAAGATACGCCGCGTAGTCGGGTCCTTCTCGCCGATGTACTGGATGATCTCGCGGTAGCTGTCGATGGCGATCCGCTCGGCAACGAGGTCTTCGTAGACCATCTCTTTGAGGGTGTTGCCTGCTACGTATTGCGCGTGGGACATCTTCGACAGCATGTCGGGGTTGAATTCAGGCTCGCCGCCCAATTGCACGATGCGCTCGGCCAGACGGTCGGCGTGCTGGGCTTCCTGGGTGGCGTGTTCGAGAAACTCTTCGGCGGCCACATGGGCTTTGACGCCATTGGCCATGAAGTAGTGGCGCTTGTAGCGCAACACGCAGACCAATTCAGTGGCCAGCGATTCATTGAGCAAGCGCAGCACCTCTTCACGGTCGGCGCTGTAGCCTTCGGTGACGGCGCCGTTCTCGACGTGTTGGCGCGCACGTTCGCGCAAGGTTTGAACATCTGACAGATGCAGGTCGTCGCTCATTTCGATCTCCTGGAGGCTAATCCGATTGTCGCCACGTTCTGCGGACGCGGTCGCTACCTAAGCTGTGAGTCATGAGCGTTGCAAAAAGTTTTATCGGTTTACGCAACCCCTGCAGGAGCTGCCGAAGGCTGCGATCTTGGCGTCAGCCCGGACAAAACTGCCTCCTCGCGCAACCAGGCAAAAAACGCCCGCACTGGCGGATGGCGCTCGCGCCCCGGCACACACAACGCGCTGTAGCCTGCGCCATCGACCTGAACGTGGCCCATGAACGGCACCAGCAAACCACTGGCAACACTCTCCGACACCAGAATATTGCTCGCCAGCACCAGCCCTTGCCCGGCGATCGCCGCTTGCAGGGCGTAGTGCTCTTCATCGTATTCGCGGATGGCCGGCTGCGGGTGTAACCAGTTTTCGCCAGCCTTCGTGCACCACGCCTCCCAGCCATGGGCGTAAAGCTTCGAGTTGTGCCAGCGCACGCTGATCAACGTCGGTGTGCGCCGCGCGGCCAGCGCCACTTGCTCGGGCGAGCCGTAAACGCCGAACGATTCATCGAACAGGCACAGGCCATACAGGTTGGGGTAATCGTCGAGGCTGTAGCGCAAAACCAGATCGACACTGGCGTCCTGGTGCAGATCGATGACGTCGCAGTGGGTGTCGAGGCGCACGTTGATGTTCGGATGCTGCGCATAAAAGCGGCCAAGGCGCGGCACCAGCCATAACGCCGCGAATGCCGCGGTGGTCGACAGCGTCAGGGTGCTGCCGCTGCGTTGCGGACGCAGGGTGTCGACGCTTTGCGCCACCTCCAGCAGGGCGCCGTGCAGGCTGCGAAACAGGCGCTCGCCGCCCTCGGTCAGGCGCACCTGGCGTGGCAGGCGTTCAAACAACGCGACACCGAGCCAGTCTTCCAGTGAACGGATCTGGTGGGAAATCGCGGTCGGCGTGACCGACAGCTCCTCGGCGGCGGCCTTGAAACTGAGCAATCGTGAGGCCGATTCAAAGGCGCGCAGGGCGGTCAAGGGCAGCGAGGCGAACATTGAGAACTCCATGGATGAAATGGATTCATCCCGACTGATTTTTGCTCATTTGAGAACAAGCAGTGACGAGCTGCAAGCTGCGAGCCACAAGCAGTTTGATTCTAGTCCGGAGGATTTACAGATGAGCAGAATTCTTGCGATTCATTCCAGCCCACGTGGCGACCGTTCCCACTCGCGGCGTCTGGCGGAAGTTTTTCTCAGTGCCTGGCAGGTGCGTCATCCGCAGGCGCAGGTGACTCGGCGTGAAGTCGGTCGAGCGCTGATTCCGGCCGTCAATGAAGCCTTTGTCGCCGCCGCGTTTTATCCACAGCCTGAAGCACGTCCATTGTTCATGCAGGCCGATCTGGCCCTGAGCGATCAACTGGTCGGCGAGTTGTTCGACCACGACCTGCTGCTGATTTCCACACCGATGTACAACTTCAGCGTGCCCAGCGGCCTCAAGGCCTGGGTCGATCAGATCGTGCGCCTTGGCCTGACCTTTGATCACACGCTGGACAACGGCGTCGCCCAATACACGCCGCTATTGCAGGGCAAGAAGGCGCTGATCGTGACCAGTCGCGGTGGTTTCGGCTTCGGTCCGGGTGGCGAGCTGGAAGCCTTGAACCACGCCGATCCATGGCTGCGCACGGCGCTGGGTTTCGTCGGTATCAACGACGTCACCGTGGTCGCCGCCGAGGGTGAAGAATCCGCCGAGCGCACCTTCGCGGTGTCGCTGGCCGAGGCTGAGCAGCGTTTGCTCGACCTGGCCCGGACGTTCTAAATGGCTTGGTTATGTTTGCTGATCGCCGCCGGGTTCGAAGTGACCTTCGCCATGGGCATGAAGTACGCCGAAGGCTTTACCCGGCTGTGGCCATCGTTGATCACCGTGGTCGCGGCGATCGGCGGGATTTACTTTCTGACCCTGGCGATGCGCGAGCTGCCAGTGAGCATTGCGTACCCGATCTGGACGGCCATCGGCTCACTTGGCACGGTGTTCCTCGGGTTTGCGTTGCTCGGCGAGAGCCTGACGCTGGTCAAACTGCTCTCAGTGGGACTGATTGTGGCGGGGGTGGTGGGCCTGAAGTAGGCTGGTTGTTGAGTTGTCATCATCAGGGAGGATGTTTGGCGGGCGTTTTGCACGTCTGGCATCCACTCACCGACCACAAGGATGTTTGCCCATGTCGACGCGTTATCCATTGGTGCTGGTGCCGGGCATGCTCGGTTTTATCCGGCTGGTGCTCTATCCGTATTGGTACGGAATCATCAAGGCGTTGCGTCGTGGTGGTGCGACGGTGATTGCCGTGCAGGTGTCGCCGCTGCATTCCACAGAAGTGCGTGGAGAGCAGTTGCTGGCGCAGATCGATGAAATTTTGCGTGAGACCGGCGCGCAGAAGGTCAACCTGTTCGGCCACAGCCAGGGTTCGCTGACGGCACGCTATGCGGCAGCGAAACGGCCGGATCTGGTGGCCTCGGTAACGTCGGTGGCCGGACCCAATCACGGTTCGGAGCTGGCCGACTATCTGCAGCGACACTACCCGGCCGACAGCGCCAAGGGGCGCCTTCTTGAGGCGTTGCTGCGCTTTGTCGGGTGGCTGATGGCGTTATTGGAAACCGGCTATCACGGGCCGAAACTGCCGGTGGATATCCACGCTTCGCACCAATCGCTGACCACCGAAGGCGTGGCGCTGTTCAACCAGCGTTATCCACAGGGCTTGCCTGAAACCTGGGGCGGACACGGGCCGGAGGAGGTCAATGGCGTGCGCTATTACTCGTGGTCGGGGACGTTGCAGCCGGGCAAGACCGATCGTGGCGGCAATCTGTTCGACGGGACCAATCGCAGCTGTCGCTTGTTTGCGAAAACCTTCGTGCGTGAGCCGGGGCAGTGCGACGGCATGGTCGGGCGCTACAGCTCGCATCTGGGCACGGTGATTGGCGACGACTATCCGCTGGATCACTTCGACATCGTCAATCAGTCGCTGGGCCTGGTCGGTAAGGGTGCAGATCCGGTGCGGCTGTTTGTCGAGCATGCGGCGCGGCTTGAGGCTGCGGGCCTTTAGGATCAAAAGATCGCAGCCTGCGGCAGGTTCGGTGGCGGACACAAATTTTGTGAGCGCCCCAAACCCATGCAGGAGCTGCCGCAGGCTGCGATCTTTTCCATCAGGCAACGCTGATCCGGCGGCCCAACACGGTGGTCCAGCGTTCGGACAGAATCACCCCGCCCAAGGTCAGCAACCCACCGACCAAGTGATACATCGCCAACTGCTCTTTCAGCACTACCGCCGCAATCAGCGCGGTAATCAACGGCAGCAAATTGAAGAACAATGTCGTCCGGCTCGGCCCCAGACGCTGCACCGCCTGCATCCACGCCAGCGGTGCGAGCATCGACGCCAACAGGCACGCATACAACACCAGCGGAATGTTCTGCAGGGTCAGCCCGGTCTTCGGCGAAGCGGCATACAGCGGAAACAACACGACAATCGCCACCAGCACCTGCAAATACAGCAACACCAGCGGCGGCAGGCGCAACTGCCATTTCTTTAACAGCGTGCTGTAGATCGCATAGGCCAAAGTCGCGATCAGCATCATCGCATCACCCATGTTCAGCCCGTGTTGCAGTAACGCACCGAGGCTGCCGGACGACACCACCACCAGCACACCGGCAAACGACAAGACTGCACCGACCAGCGCGCCGGCCGTCAGGCGCTGGCCGAGGCTGATGATCGCCATGGCCAGCGACATCAATGGCATCAGCGACAGAATGATGCCCATGTTGGTCGCGGTGGTCAGGGTCGCGGCGAAGTAGGCGAGGCTTTGATACACCGCCATGCCGAGTACGCCGAGGATGAAGATCTTGCCCAGGTTCGGACGGATCTGCGGCCAGTGTGCGATCACCGCTTTGAGCATGAAAGGAGTGAACAGCAAACCGGCGAGCAGCCAGCGGTAGAAACCGATCTCGGCGGGGAAAATCGCCCCGACCGCCAGTTTGTTGATCACGGTATTGCCGGCCCAGATAAAAATCGCCAGCAGCGGAAAAGCGTATTGCATGCGTTGAAACCAGTACGTTGATGAAACGCAATTATCCCTTGTCTGGATGCAGGCCTATACTTCGAACCGGACAAACTGCCTCTGAAACCGGACAGCATGAACAGTAAACACATCGATCTGCTGGATTTCAGCGAACTGCCGTCGACGGTGTACTTCCGTTACGCCGATTTCAACGCCCACGAATTCGCCGCGCCGCATCGCCATCCGTGGGGCACGCTGGAGTATGCGGCCCATGGCGTGTTGCACATGGATGTCGACGGCAGCCGCTTCATGTCGCCGCCGCAATACGCGGTGTGGGTGCCGCCGCAGGTCGAGCACAGTTTCTATAGCCATCAACCGGTCAACTATCGCGCGGTGTGTCTGGACCCCAAGGTCTGTGCCGATTTGCCCCGTCGTGCCTGCACGTTGGCGATCAGCGATATTCTTAAGGCGATTCTCAAGGACTTTGCCGCCCGCGATGTGAAAATTCCCGAACTCGACGCCGATCAGCGATTGGCGCAGGTATTGGTCGATCAACTGCAACAGGCGCCGGTGCACGAATGTTATCTGCCCTATGCGAGCAGTCCGGGTTTGCTGTCGATTCTCGAAACCTTGCAGGCGCAACCGGGTAACAATCAGCCATTGGCGCATTGGGCGCTGCAGGTGCATGTCAGCGAACGCACGCTGGCCCGGCAATTCGTCCGCGAACTGGGCATGAGTTTCGGCGAGTGGCGCCAGCGTCTGCGCTATCTCGCGGCAATCGAGGCGCTGGAGACTTCGCGCAGCGTGCAGGAAATCGCCTTCGATCTCGGTTACAGCAGCGGCTCGGCATTCATCGCCATGTTCGCGCGGCAGGCCGGGTGCACGCCGGAGCAGTATCGCCGTAGCCATCTGGAAGGCAGGAAGGTGTAACAAGATTTGGCTACACTCCAGCAGAGGCCGCCCCCATCGGAGCGGCGACAAGGAGAAAACTCCATGAAGATGTTGCGTGTGCCTTTGTTGATGATTGGTTTGCTCCTGTGTTCCCAGGGTTTCGCCGCCACGGCGCAACAGAACAAGATGACCACCTGCAATGCCGATGCGACCGCCAAGAGTCTGAAAGGCGATGAGCGCAAAACCTTCATGAGCACCTGCCTCAAGGCAGCGCCAGCGGCCAACGATGCCAAGGCCCTGACCCCGCAGCAGGAAAAAATGAAAACCTGCAACGCCGACGCGAAAACCAAAGCCCTGACCGGCGATGCGCGCAAGACGTTCATGAGTGATTGCCTGAAGAAAAAATAACGCGGGTTTGTGGGTAGACCGGGATTGATGTGGTCGCCTCGAGGCCTGCCCTCACCCTAACCCTCTCCCAAAGGGAGAGGGGACTGACCGCGTTGTCTCAATACATTCTTCGACCTGAACTATCCGGTCGATTATGGATTCAATACAGCACTCTCAGGTCGCCCGATTTTCCGAACATCCCCCAATCGGTCCCCTCTCCCTCTGGGAGAGGGCTAGGGTGAGGGCTCAAAGCACCGCATATTTCTAGTGCTCGCCCCGGATCGCTGGCAGACTGCCAATCCTTTTACGCCGTTCGTTTTGAGGCTGTATGCCAACGTTTTCTGAGCGTCATGTAGTGTTCTGGGTCAGTTGCATCATCATTTTCGGCGGTCTGCTGTTGGTGCTGCCGCTGCGCTTGTTGCCGAGCCTGCTGGCCGGGCTGCTGGTGTTCGAACTGGTCAACATGCTCACCCCGCAACTGCAACGGCTGATCGAAGGGCGGCGCGCGCGTTGGCTGGCGGTGGCGTTGCTGGGTACGTTAGTGGTGAGTGTGCTGGCATTGATCTTTGCCGGGGCGATCAGTTTCCTCCTGCACGAGGCGGAAAATCCTGGTGCCTCGCTGGACAAATTCATGGGCGTGGTCGATCGCGCACGCGGTCAGTTGCCGCCGTTCATCGACGCTTATCTACCGGCCAGTGCCGGAGAATTCCGCGTAGCAATCGGCGAATGGCTGAGCAAGCATCTCTCTGAGTTGCAACTAGTCGGCAAGGATGCGGCGCACATGTTCGTGACGCTGCTGATCGGCATGGTGCTCGGTGCGATCATCGCCCTGCAGCGCGTGCCGGATGTCACCAAGCGCAAACCGCTGGCGGCGGCGCTGTTCGACCGTCTGCACCTGCTGGTTCAAGCGTTTCGCAATATCGTTTTCGCGCAGATCAAGATCGCCCTGCTCAACACCTTCTTCACCGGGATCTTCCTCGCGGTGATCCTGCCGATGTTCGGCGTGAAGCTGCCGTTGACCAAAACCCTGATCGTCCTGACCTTCCTGCTCGGTTTGCTGCCGGTCATCGGTAATCTGATTTCCAACACGCTGATCACCATCGTCGGCCTGTCGCTGTCGATCTGGGTGGCGGTGGCGGCTCTGGGTTATCTGATCGTTATCCACAAGCTCGAATACTTCCTCAACGCGCGCATTGTCGGCGGGCAGATCAGTGCCAAGTCGTGGGAGTTGCTGTTGGCGATGCTGGTGTTCGAGGCCGCGTTCGGCCTGCCGGGGGTGGTGGCGGGGCCGATTTATTACGCGTATCTGAAGAGTGAGTTGAAGCTGGGCGGGATGGTTTAACAGCTGCTTCGAGTTGCAAGCTTCAAGCTGCAAGTGAAAGCAGAAGCGAGAGCCGCAGTGGCTCTTGCTTTTGCTCTTACTTGCCGCTTGCAGCTTAAAGCTTGCAGCTGCCGTTAAACGCCATAGCGTTTGCGGGCTTCAATCGCCAAACCGCTACCAATGCTGCCGAAGATATTCCCTTCAACATGCCGCGCATTCGGCAGCATCGCCGAGACGCTGTTGCGCAGCGCCGGAATCCCGCTCGAACCACCGGTGAAGAACACCGTATCCACCTGCTCCACCGACACGCCCGCATCGTTCAACAGTTGCGTGACACTGCCGCGCACTCGCTCCAGCAGGGCATCAATCGCCGACTCAAACAAAGCGCGGGTCAGCTCCACGCTCAGCCCGGCCTCGATGCGGTCCAGCGGCACATGGCGACTGTCGGTGTGGGTCAGCTGGATTTTGCTCTCTTCGACTTCCATCGCCAGCCAGTGCCCGGCACGCTGCTCGATCAATTTGAACAGACGATCGATGCCGCCAGTGTCTTCGATGTCGTAGCGCATGCTGCCCAGCGCCAGGCTGGATTTCTGCGAGTACACCGAGTTGATGGTGTGCCAGGTCGCCAGGTTCATGTGGTGGCTGGTCGGCATGTAGGCGCCGCTCTTCATGCGGCTGCCGTAGCCGAACAACGGCATCAGACCCTGCAGGCTCAGCTGTTTGTCGAAGTCGGTCCCGCCGATGTGCACGCCACCGGTGGCGAGGATGTCGTCGTGACGGTTGTCCAGACCACGGCGCTCTGGCGACAGGCGCACCAGCGAGAAGTCAGACGTACCACCGCCGATGTCGACGATCAGTACCAGCTCTTCTTTCTCGATAGTCGACTCGTAGTCGAAGGCCGCCGCAATCGGCTCGTACTGGAAGGAGACTTCCTTGAAGCCAATCTTCTTGGCCACATCGACCAAAGTGTCTTCAGCTTCCTGGTCGGCCAGCGGATCGTCATCGACGAAGAACACCGGGCGGCCAAGCACCACTTGTTCGAACTCTCGACCGGCGGCAGTTTCAGCGCGGCTCTTCAACTGGCCGATGAACAGGCCGAGCAAGTCCTTGAACGGCATCGCCGTGCCGAGCACGCTGGTGTCGTGCTTGATCAGCTTGGAACCGAGCAGGCTTTTCAGCGAGCGCATCAGGCGGCCTTCGTAGCCTTCCAGGTACTCGTGCAGCGCCAGACGACCGTACACCGGGCGGCGCTCCTCGATGTTGAAGAAGACCACCGACGGCAGGGTGATCTTGTCGTCTTCCAGCGCGATCATCGTTTCCATGCCGGGGCGCAGCCAGCCGACGGTGGAGTTGGACGTGCCGAAGTCGATGCCGCAGGCACGGGCTGGAGAGGCGTCTTTCATGTCTTTCGGTTCCGGTCAAAAAAACGGCCGCGCAGTGTATGTCAGTGCGCGCCAGAATCGAAGGCCGGTCATCTGCTATTTCACGACTAAACTGCCTTGAAACCTCAAGCTTTGCCCCAAACTTGCTGGCATGGGCCGGCAGAACCACCGGCGGTCACAAGAACCGCCGTCCACTGCCGATAAACTTCTGTTGCGCCACCCGGTCACAAACTTGAGATCGGTCAACCTGGCACGCGCGAATCGGCGCATGCTGGCATCGGCGCGAAATCGATAACGGATGGTGATTCCTTCAATGGACTTCAAAGACTATTACAAGATACTCGGCGTGGAGCCGACAGCCGACGACAAGGCAATCAAGGCGGCCTATCGCAAGCTGGCGCGCAAATACCACCCCGATGTCAGCAAGGAAAAAGACGCCGAGGCCAAATTCAAGGATGCCTCGGAAGCCTATGAAGCGCTGAAAAACGGCGAAAAACGCGCCGAATACGACGAACTGCGCCGCTACGGCCAGCACGGTCAGCCGTTCCAGGGGCCACCGGGCTGGCAGAGCCGTGGTGGCTTTGGCGGCGGTGGTGGCGACACCGGCGACTTCTCGGACTTCTTCAGTTCGATCTTCGGCAATCGCGGCCCCGGTTTCGGTGGCGGCGAAGGCCGGCAACAACGCAGCGCAGGGCGCCGAGGGCAAGACGTGGAAATGGAACTGCCAATCTTCCTCGAAGAGACGCTGGCGAACGAGTCGAAGAAAGTCACCTTCCAGGTGCCGCAATACAACGCCAACGGTCAGCACGTCAGCAACACCAGCAAGAGCCTGAACGTGAAAATCCCGGCGGGCGTATCCGACGGCGAGCGTATTCGCCTCAAAGGCCAGGGTGCCCCGGGCGTCGGTGGCGGGGCGAATGGTGATCTGTACCTGACCATTCGTTTCGCGCCACACCCCAAATTCGATGTAGAAGGCGAAAACCTGATCATCACGCTACCGCTGGCACCGTGGGAGCTGGCACTGGGCGCCGAAGTGGCCGTGCCGACCCTGACCGGCAAGATCAACCTCAAGGTCCCCGCCGGTAGCCAGAACGGCCAGCGCATGCGCGCCAAGGGCCATGGCCTGAAAAACAAGGCAGGCGAGCGCGGTTACCTGTTCGTCCAGCTCAAGGCCGTGATGCCGAAGGCCGCTGACGACGAGGTCAAGGCGCTGTGGCAGGAACTGGCGAAGAAAGCCGCCTTCAACCCGCGCGAGAACTTCTAAATTCGACGACGGAGTAGCCCATCATGAGCAGCCCCCTGATCGTTCAACTGGACTTGGCAGAATTCTGTGAGGCGGCCGATTTATCGGACGTCTACGTGATCGAAATTGTCGAACACGGCATCCTCGAACCTCAGGGTGCGCAGCCCCGGGAATGGCGCTTCACCGATTACGAGTTGGCGCTGGCCAAGCGGGCGGCGAAGTTGCGCCGGGATCTGGAGCTGGAGTGGGAAGGCGTCGCTCTCGCGCTGAATCTGCTGGAGGAGGTTCGCGAGTTGCGCGCCGAGAATCGCATGTTGCGCCAGCGATTGGGGCGGTTGGTGGTCGAGTAGGCTATCGGAATTTATCTTGCGTCCGATGGGCCGATTCGCAAGCAGGCCTGGCCTCCTCAGGGTAAATGTTTGCAGGTATTTCTCCCGGTATTAACCGGCCGCACGGTCTGCTAGTTTTCCGGGCGAAGGTCGGCAATGGATGCCGACTGTCGTCGCGCCATTCAGGTCGCGGTGACACTTTGCAAAGGAAGCCTGTTCATGCCAGTCAAACCCAAACCGCCAAAACCGCCCAAACCGGGCACAGCCGATGTAAACACCCCCCCGCGTACGCCCGTGGATGCAACTCCCCACGATTCCGCTCTGTTGCATCTGACATCCGCTCCATTCATGCGCAGGTCACCGCCCGATACGAGCGAGCCCGGCAGTAGCACGCCGCAAATTGAAACGGCGGCAGCGCCGCACAGCTTACAAGTTCACCCGATAGCGTCCACGTCTGCCACTTTTTCTTTGGCCGCAACCCCTTATCTGCAGGATTACCTGATTCCTTCAACAGCCGATTTACCGGAGGCGAATACTCAGGGATTTCGCGTGTTCAACAGCCGCCTCTACGCTGATGTTCAGGGCGGCGGTACTGTGCTGGTCGGCATCGATGGCGAAACCGGCCTGCACCGGGCACAGCTGCACAGCGAGCGGTGGCCGTCCGGCCCTGAACTCGCCTACGATCCATTGCACAATCACTGGTACATGCTGCCGGATGTCAGCGCGTCAGCGGACGGCGGCGCCGTTGTGGCGCGCAAAAGCCGCAGGGTCTCCCGGCAGAGTGACGAGGCCTATGAGTCTGCTCTGGAAGAGCTGCCAGACGATGTCGATACGGCGCAGGAACACTTCTATATGGCGTCTGAATCGATGCCCGTCAAACCTTTCACTAATGACGAACAGATTACGATGCGCAGCGAAACGCGCTTTTCATACCTCGGCAATCAACCTGGGATCTACGACCGCGGCAATAATGGAAAATACCCATTCCGGGACCTGGATGGCAGACCTGTCCGGATAAAGAAGCTGCAGACCCTCGTGCGTTTTGACGACGGCGGCCGATACACCTCCGAGCAGGTCAAGCCCTACATCAAATTTGGCGCATACGAGAGTGTCGCGCGGTTGTATGAAGAAAAGCTGCAATGGCGATTGTTCACAGAGGCCGACATGAGGACGCCCGGAGAGCGGGCCTTGATCGGCCAGTCGTTGGTGGTAGCCAACCGGCGCATCACCCGAGGTGAGGTGGTCGGCGTCTATGCTGGCGCCATCATGCCAGGACGTCTTGTGCCGCTCTCTCAGCAGTCATACACCATGAAGGTCGGCATACGTTATCAACCAGGACCTGGATATTTGATCCCCGAACAACTTGCGTTGGTCGGTGACACGATTATCTCCCGGATCAACACGTACTTCTGGTATGACGCAACGGGCAAGCCGGTTCGTCAGGCTACGGATGGCTATAACGTCGAATTCGTTCCATTCACTGTCGAAGCGCAACAGTGGATAGGCAAGAAACTGGTAACCCGGGACTTCATTCTCAATGCCATATTCGCTACCGAAGACATTCCGGCAGGAACCGAGTTACGCATAAATTACAACTACAGCGATGCGGACATCGCGACGTTGTTCCCGTGATTGCCTGAGCGATCGCTACTGAATACGGACCTGCGTGTCCGTATTCAGCGCGCTCCATCATCAAAACAGAAAGTAGCGCTGTGCCATCGGCAATGTTTCCGCCGGCTCACACCACAGCAACACACCGTCAGCCTTGACCTGATACGTCTGCGGATCGACATCGATATTTGGCAGATAGTCGTTGTGGATCAGGTCGGTTTTCTGCACGTCGCGGCAACCTTTGACCACGCCGATTTTTTTCTTCAGACCCAACGCCTCTGGCAACCCGGCTTCCTGCGCGGCCTGGCTGATAAAGGTCAGGCTGGTGGCGTGCAACGAGCCGCCATAGCTGGCGAACATCGGGCGGTAATGCACTGGTTGCGGTGTCGGAATCGAAGCGTTGGCGTCGCCCATCAGGCTTGCGGCGATTGCGCCACCCTTGAGAATCAGCGTCGGTTTCACCCCGAAAAACGCTGGGCGCCAGAGCACCAGATCGGCCCACTTGCCGATTTCCACCGAACCGACTTCGTGGCTGATGCCATGGGTGATCGCCGGGTTGATCGTGTACTTGGCGATGTAGCGTTTGGCGCGGAAGTTGTCGTTGCCTGCGCCATCCTGCGGCAGCGGGCCGCGCTGTTTTTTCATCTTGTCGGCGGTCTGCCAGGTGCGCGTGATGACTTCGCCGACGCGGCCCATGGCCTGGCTGTCGGAGCTGATCATCGAGAACGCGCCGAGATCGTGAAGGATGTCTTCGGCGGCAATCGTTTCGCGGCGGATGCGGCTTTCGGCGAACGCGACGTCTTCGGCGATGCTCGGGTCGAGGTGGTGGCAGACCATCAACATATCGAGGTGTTCGTCGATGGTGTTGCGGGTGAACGGCCGGGTCGGGTTGGTCGAGCTCGGCAATACGTTGGGGAAACCGCAGGCCTTGATAATGTCCGGCGCATGACCGCCACCGGCACCTTCGGTGTGATAGGTGTGAATCGTGCGGCCCTTGAACGCGCCGAGGGTGGTTTCGACGAAACCGGATTCGTTGAGGGTGTCGGTGTGGATCGCCACCTGCACGTCGAACTGATCGGCGACGCTCAGGCAGTTGTCGATGCTCGCCGGCGTGGTGCCCCAGTCTTCGTGCAACTTGAGGCCGATGGCGCCGGCCTTGACCTGCTCGATCAGCGGCTCCGGCAGGCTGGCGTTGCCTTTGCCGGTGAGGCCGATGTTCATCGGGAACGCGTCAGCGGCCTGGAGCATGCGCGCCAGGTGCCAAGGCCCGGAGGTGCAGGTGGTGGCGTTGGTGCCGGTGGCCGGGCCGGTGCCGCCGCCGATCATGGTGGTAACGCCGCTCATCAGCGCTTCTTCGATCTGCTGCGGGCAGATGAAGTGGATGTGTGTGTCGATGCCGCCAGCGGTGAGGATCATGCCTTCGCCGGCGATCACTTCGGTGCCGGCGCCGATGGCGATGGTCACGTTCGGCTGCACGTCCGGGTTACCGGCCTTGCCGATCGCCGCGATGCGCCCGTCCTTGAGGCCGATGTCGGCTTTGACGATGCCCCAGTGGTCGATGATCAGCGCGTTGGTGATCAGCGTGTCGACCACTTCGGCAGCCAGCAACTGGCTTTGGCCCTGACCGTCGCGAATGACTTTGCCGCCACCGAATTTCACTTCTTCGCCGTAGGTGGTGAAGTCTTGTTCGACTTCAATCCACAGTTCGGTGTCGGCCAGGCGCACCTTGTCGCCGACGGTGGGGCCGAACATGTCGGCGTAGGCTTGACGGGAAATTTTCATGCTGCGTCCTTCAGGAAAATAGTGGTGAGCCATCGACCCTCACCCTAGCCCTCTCCCAGAGGGAGAGGGGACTGACCGTGGGTATCTTTCGACAGGCATCGACCTGAAATAGTGAGTCGAGCTCAGGATCTGAAAAGCCCCCAAATCGGCTCCCTCTCCCTTGGGAGAGGGCTGGGGTGAGGGGCAGCGGTGCACACGGTTTCAGAGATCACCCATAACCCGCCCGGCAAACCCGAACACCCGCCGCTGCCCGGCGTAATCCACCAGTTCAACCTCGCGGCTCTGCCCCGGCTCAAAACGCACGGCGGTGCCGGCCGGAATGTTCAGGCGCATGCCGCGGCTGGCCGCGCGATCAAAGGTCAGCGCGTCGTTGGTTTCAAAAAAGTGATAGTGCGAGCCGACCTGAATTGGCCGGTCGCCGCTGTTGGCGACTTTCAGGCTGACGGTGCGTCGGCCGACGTTGAGTTCGATGTCGCCGGGCTGGATCTGGTACTCGCCAGGAATCATCACTGGGCTCCTTGCAGAATCTTGTAATAGAGGGCGGTCGGCCGATAGTTACCGTTCGGGTCGCAGGCGTAATCAGGAATCTGACCCGCGCGGGTGTAACCCAGCGCCTTGTAGAAATCTTCGGCGGGCGAGCCGGCCTCGGTGTCGAGGTAAAGCATGCCGCGCTTGTGTTTGGGCGCTTCGAGTTCCAGCGCACTCATCAGTTGCTGGCCGAGGCCGCGCCGCCGTGCGTGTTCGCGCACCAGCAGTTTTTGCACCTCGGCGCGATTGAGGCCGTTGGCCTTCTGGCACAGGCCCAGTTGCACACTGGCCAGCACCTGCTCGTCCTTGACCACCACCCAGAGCAGCACGCTGCCCTTGTTGACGTTGTCCTGAACCTCATCGAAATACGCACGCGCCTGCGCCGCATCGAGGTCGGCCATGAAGCCGACGCTGGCGCCGTAACCCACGGCATCGAGCAGCAAATCGATCAGACCCTGACGGTAATGCGCAAAACTTTCAGCATTGACGCGGCGCAGTTGGGCGGCGTTCATCGGTGTCACTCCTTGTTGGCGTCAGGCGGCTCCGCGCCAGGGTTGAGGGTCAGTTGCATGAAGGTCAGGTCGAGCCAGCGGCCGAATTTGGTGCCGACCTGCGGCATCTGCCCGGTGGTGATGAAACCGGCGCGTTCGTGCAGGCGGATCGAAGCGGCGTTGCCACTCTCAATGGCGGCGACCATCACATGTTTGTCGCAGGCCTTCGCCCGCTCGATCAACACGCTCATCAATTGCGGGCCAAGGCCATTGCCGCGCTGGTCGCTGCGCACATAAACCGAGTGCTCGACGGTGTGGCGAAAGCCGTCGAACGGCCGCCAGTCACCGAATGAAGCGTAGCCGAGCACGCTGTTGTCGGCGTTGACGATTACCAGAATCGGATAGGCCTGAGCCTGACGGGCGCTGAACCACGCCTGACGGTTGCCGAGGTCGACGGCTTGTTCATTCCAGATCGCCGTGGTGTTGAGCACGGCGTCGTTGTAGATGTCACGGATCGCCGGCAGGTCGGCATGTAGAGCATCGCGAATGGAGTAGGTCATGGCGCGCCTCAGACGATCGGTTGGTGGACGGTGACCAGTTTCGTGCCGTCGGGGAACGTCGCTTCGACCTGGATCTCCGGGATCATTTCCGGGATGCCTTCCATCACTTGCTCGCGGCTGAGCAGGGTGGTGCCGAAGTGCATCAGTTCGGCCACGGTCTGGCCGTCACGCGCGCCTTCGAGCAGCGCGGCGGAGATGTAGGCCATGGCTTCCGGGTAATTGAGTTTCACGCCGCGGGCCAGACGCCGCTCGGCGACGAGGCCGGCGGTGAAGATCAGCAGCTTGTCTTTTTCGCGTGGGGTCAGGTCCATCGTTTGAAATCCATATGGGCAGATTTGTGTGGTTCTTGCGGTGAGCGCGGTGCCAGTTGGAACCACCCCTCACCCTAGCCCTCTCCCGGAGGGAGAGGGGACTGATCGCGGTTGATTGTGTTAGCCGGTCCAGTCAGCAAAGTTGTTTGAGATAACAAAATTCTTTTCATTCGACTCGGTCAGGCTCCCTCTCCCTCCGGGAGAGGGCGGGGGGGGAGGGTGGGGCCATCAGGTACTCCAAATTCGTGGTGGTCGGGCTTCTCGTCCTAGCAGGGCGGGTCTTAGCAATCGCCATAAATCGATGAGCCAAGCACGAGCGAGCAACGCTTCACTGGCCAGGCATCGGGCGACCAGCAACCCCGGTAACTGGGTCAGATCGCCGCGTACTTCGTGATTCAGCGAGCGGCAACGCTCCAGCAGCTCGGCATCGATTTCCCCGGTAACCAGCAGCGTCGCAAACACCGGATGGCCATCCAGCCCGATTGGCGAATCAAGCAAACCGTCGTCGCCGACAATGCGCTGACGTTCATGCCAGAGCAATCGGCCGTCGCGACGAATATCCAGATGCGCCTGAAAATGTCCGCGATCAAAACGCTCGCCACTGGCCGGGCGACCCAACGCCACCACGTCCCAGTAAAACAGCCGCGCATCCCCCTGCAGATCAATCGAAGTGCTTAGCTCAGCCTGGGCGGCGCTGTAGACGATGGTTTCCTGCGGCAGCCATTCGAGCGTCGCTCCGGCAGCCACTTTCAAGTCGAGCTTCTGGTAGGCCGGCCCGCCTGCGCGATACCACTTGGCCGCGCCTGGGCTGGTGATCTGCGCCCAGGCGTGTTGCTCGACGCACACGTTGATGTCGAGACGATCACCGCCGGCAATGCCGCCCGGCGGGTGGACGATGATGTGCTGGCAGACCTCGGGGCCTTCGGCGTACAGGTGCTTTTGCACGCGCAACGGACCGAGATGGCGGCGCATCACCGGACGCGTGCAGTCGCCGAAACGCGCGTAAGCGAGTTCCAGCTCGGCGTGCCAGCTCGGGGTAAACAGGGCAGGTGAAACAGTCGAATTCATGGTGTGTGATTATCGTTAGGAAGCTACAGATTAGTTCGTTGTACTAGATCGTTACCAGCCCGCGTACACCTTCGGCCTCCATATTTTCACCGCGACCCTGCTGGACGATCTCGCCCCGGGACATCACCAGGTATTGATCGGCCAGCTCTGCGGCGAAATCGTAGAACTGCTCGACCAGCAGAATCGCCATGTCACCGCGCGCCGCGAGTTTCTTGATCACTGCGCCGATCTCCTTGATCACCGAGGGCTGAATGCCTTCGGTGGGCTCGTCGAGGATCAATAAACGCGGGCGGCTGGCCAGTGCGCGGCCAATCGCCAGCTGTTGCTGCTGACCACCGGAGAGATCACCGCCGCGACGCTGCTTCATTTGTAGCAGCACCGGGAACAATTCGTAGATGAAACTTGGCACTTCTTTGGCCTCATTGCCGGGAAACCGTGACAAACCCATCAACAGATTTTCTTCCACGGTCAGCCGTCCGAAGATTTCCCGGCCTTGCGGCACGTAGGCAATTCCGGCGTGAACGCGCTGGTGTGGCTTGAAGCTGGTGATCGGTTTGCCTTCCCAGTTCACCGCGCCTTCCTTGGCCGGCAGCAGGCCCATCAGGCATTTGAGCAGGGTGGTTTTGCCGACGCCGTTACGGCCGAGCAGGCAGGTGACTTCACCGACTTTCACGTCGAACGAAAGGCCGCGCAGGATGTGGCTACCGCCGTAGTACTGGTGCAGCTTGTCGACTTGCAGCATATTCAAATTCTCCCCCGGTGATCGTTCCCACGCTCTGCGTGGGAACGATCTAGGTCGTCAGCGGCCGAGATAAACCTCGATCACGCGCTCGTTTTCCTGCACTTGTTCCAGTGAGCCTTCCGCCAGAACACTGCCCTGATGCAACACGGTGACATGGTCGGCAATCGAACCGACAAAGCCCATGTCATGCTCCACCACCATCAACGAATGCTTACCCGCCAGCGACTTGAACAGTTCAGCCGTGAACTCGGTTTCCGCATCGGTCATGCCCGCCACCGGCTCATCGAGCAGCAGCAATTGCGGGTCCTGCATCAGCAACATGCCGATCTCGAGAAACTGCTTCTGCCCGTGGGACAACAGCCCCGCCTGGCGATTGACCGACGTGGTCAGGCGAATCGTCTCCAGCACGTCGCTGATGCGATCTCGCTGCTCGCCACTCAGCCGCGCACGCAGACTGGCCCACACCGACTTGTCGGTCTTCTGCGCCAGCTCAAGGTTTTCAAACACACTCAGCGCTTCGAACACCGTCGGCTTCTGAAACTTGCGACCGATGCCAGCCTGGGCGATCTGCACTTCGCTCATCTGCGTCAGGTCCAGGGTTTCACCGAACCAGGCCTTGCCATGACTGGGCCGGGTCTTGCCGGTGATCACGTCCATCAACGTGGTTTTACCGGCGCCGTTGGGGCCGATGATGCAGCGCAGTTCGCCGACGCCGATGTACAGATTGAGATTGTTCAGCGCCCGGAAGCCATCGAAGCTGACGCTGATGTCTTCCAGGGTGAGGATCGTGCCGTGGCGGGTATCCAGCCCCGGACCGACGCGTTGGCCCAGGCCAATCGAGTCGCGACTGGTGCCCTCGTCCTTGTTCGGCTCCACGGGAAAAAAGGCCGGTTCCAACATGAATTCAGCGCTCGCCGTGACTCTCATTGTTCACCTCGTTTCTTCAGCAGACCGATCACGCCTTTGGGCAAGTACAGCGTCACGACGATGAACAGCGCGCCGAGGAAGAACAGCCAGTATTCCGGGAAGGCCACGGTGAACCAGCTCTTCATGCCGTTGACCACCCCGGCACCGAGCAACGGACCGATCAGGGTGCCGCGACCGCCGAGGGCGACCCAGACTGCCGCTTCAATCGAGTTGGTCGGCGACATTTCGCTCGGGTTGATGATGCCCACTTGCGGCACATACAACGCACCCGCCAGGCCACACAAAACCGCACTCAAGACCCACACGAACAGCTTGAAACCGCGCGGGTCGTAGCCGCAGAACATCAAGCGGTTTTCCGCATCGCGCAGCGCCGTCAGCACGCGACCGAACTTGCTCTGCGCCAGGCGCCAGCTGATGAACAGACTCGCCACCAGCAACAACACCGTGGCCAGAAACAGCACCGCGCGGGTGCCCGGTTCAGTGATGCCAAAACCGAGAATCGTGCGGAAATTAGTGAAGCCGTTGTTGCCGCCAAACCCGGTCTCGTTGCGGAAAAACAGGAGCATCCCGGCGAAGGTCAGGGCCTGGGTCATGATCGAGAAGTACACGCCTTTGATCCGCGAGCGGAAGGCGAAGAAACCGAACACCAGCGCCAGCAACCCGGGCGCCAACACCACCAGACACATCGCCCAGACGAAGCTGCTGGTGCCGCTCCAGTACCACGGCAATTCGCTCCACGACAGGAAGGTCATGAACGCTGGCAGACCATCGCCGGCAGCCTGGCGCATCAGGTACATGCCCATCGCGTACCCGCCGAGGGCAAAGAACAATCCGTGACCAAGGGACAGCAGACCGGCGTAACCCCAGACCAGATCCAGCGCGAGCGCGACGATGGCGTAGCAGAGGATTTTGCCGACCAGCGTCAGCGTGTATGCCGAGACCGACAGCGCACTTTCCGCTGGCAGCAGTGATAGCAGCGGCAGAGCGATCAGCAGCGCGAGGATCACTGCGCCGACCGCGATCGTGACTTTCGGCCCGGCCTTTTGTGTAGCGGTAACAAGCAGAGGCTGGTTCATCAGTCGATCACCCGTCCTTTCAGTGCGAAGAGACCTTGCGGACGTTTCTGGATAAACAGAATGATCAGCGCGAGGATCAGGATCTTGCCGAGCACCGCACCGATCTGCGGCTCGAGAATTTTGTTGGCGATGCCCAGGCCAAATGCCGCGAGCACGCTACCGGCCAACTGGCCGACACCACCGAGCACCACCACCAGAAACGAGTCGATGATGTAGCTCTGGCCGAGGTCCGGGCCGACGTTGCCGATCTGGCTCAGCGCCACGCCACCGAGGCCGGCGATGCCTGAGCCGAGGCCAAAGGCGAGCATGTCCACGCGACCGGTCGGCACGCCGCAGCAGGCGGCCATGTTGCGGTTTTGGGTGACGGCGCGAACGTTGAGGCCGAGGCGGGTTTTGTTCAGCAGCAACCAGGTCAGTACGACGACGAACAGTGCGAAAGCGATGATGACGATGCGGTTGTACGGCAGCACCAGATTCGGCAGCACTTGAATGCCACCGGACAGCCACGCCGGGTTGGCGACTTCAACGTTCTGCGCACCGAACAGCAGGCGCACCAGCTGAATCAGCATCAGGCTGATGCCCCAGGTGGCGAGCAGGGTTTCCAGCGGTCGGCCGTAGAGGTGACGAATCACCGTGCGTTCCAAAGCCATGCCAATCGCCGCTGTGACGAAAAACGCTACCGGCAGGGCGATCAGCGGATAGAACTCGATGGCCTGCGGCGCATAGCGTTGGAACATCAACTGCACCACGTAGGTCGAGTAGGCGCCGAGCATCAGCATCTCGCCGTGGGCCATATTGATCACGCCGAGCAGGCCGAACGTGATCGCCAGACCGAGCGCGGCCAGCAGCAGAATCGAGCCGAGCGACATGCCGCTGAAGGCTTGTCCGAGGATTTCGCCGATCAGCAGTTTGCGTTTGACCTGGGCGAGGCTGGTTTCGGCGGCGGTGCGCACAGTGGCATCGGCTTCGACGCCGGGCTCGAGCAAACCTTCGAGACGAGTGCGGGCGAGTGGATCGCCGGTTTCGCCGAGCAGTCTTACGGCCGCGAGGCGCACGGCAGGGTCAGTGTCGACCAGTTGCAGATTGGCCAATGCGAGGCTCAGGGCGGCGTGGACGCTTTCATCTTTTTCGCCAGCGAGTTGCTGGTCGAGGAATTTCAGGTGCGCGGGTTTCGCGCTTTTCTGCAATTGCTGCGCGGCGCTCAGACGGATTTTGGCGTCGGCGGCGAGCAATTGGTGGCTGGCCATGGCGGTGTCGATCAGACCCCGCAGGCGGTTGTTCAGGCGCAGGGTTTTTGCTTGGCCGTCGATGGTCAGCTCGCCTTGTTGCAGGGCGTTGATCAGTTCGATACGCGCCGGATCGGGCTGCGCGGCCCAGGTTTCCAGGAGTTTGGCCTGTTGCACGGGATTGGCCGCGACGAAGTCTTCGGCATCGCCGGCGTGGGCCAGCATTGGTAGCAAAAGTGCGATGGCTATGAGAAAGCGGTGTATGGCAGTGGGCATTAGTGGTGTCCTGTTAACCGCCCCCTCACCCTAACCCTCTCCCGGAGGGAGAGGGGACTGACCGAGGTGTTTGGACGATGTGCTGCGACCTGCGAATTCGAGCCGAACTCAGGCTTTGAAAAGCATGAAGATCGGCTCCCTTTCCCCTCTCCCTCTTGAAATTGAGGGGACTGACCGAGGTGTTTGGACGATGTGTTGCGACCTGCGAATTCGAGCCGAACTCAGGCTTTGAAAAGCATGAAGATCGGCTCCCTTTCCCCCTCTACCCCTTGGGGGAGAGGGCTGGGGTGAGGGGGTAGATCTCAAGCCCGCCTCAAAAATTGAATCCGCCTCAGTTGCTCTTCACCGCATAATCCGGCTTCTTGTCGTTGCCCTGAATGAACGGGCTCCACGGCTGCGCACGGATCGGCCCTTCGGTCTGCCACACGACGTTGAACTGACCATCGCTCTGAATCTCGCCGATCATCACCGGTTTGTGCAGGTGGTGGTTGGTCTTGTCCATGGTCAGCGTGTAACCCGACGGCGCAGCAAACGTCTGCCCGGCCAGCGCTTCACGCACCTTGTCGACGTCAGTGGATTTGGCTTTTTCTACTGCCTGCGCCCACATGTGGATGCCGACGTAAGTGGCTTCCATCGGGTCGTTGGTCACGGCTTTGTCCGCGCCCGGCAGGTTGTGTTTCTTCGCGTAGGCCTTCCAGTCATCGACGAACTTCTTGTTCACCGGATTCTCGACGGATTCGAAGTAGTTCCACGCCGCGAGGTTGCCCACCAGCGGTTTGGTGTCGATGCCGCGCAGTTCTTCTTCGCCGACCGAGAACGCCACAACGGGTACGTCGGTAGCCTTCAGGCCCTGGTTGGCCAGCTCTTTGTAGAACGGCACGTTGGAGTCGCCGTTGACCGTCGAGATGACCGCAGTCTTGCCACCCGCCGAGAACTTCTTGATGTTGGCGACGATGGTTTGATAGTCGCTGTGACCGAACGGTGTGTAGACCTCTTCGATGTCCTTGTCGGCCACGCCTTTGGAGTGCAGGAACGAGCGCAGGATCTTGTTGGTGGTGCGCGGGTAGACATAGTCGGTGCCGAGCAGGAAGTAGCGCTTGGCGCTGCCGCCTTCTTCACTCATCAAATATTCAACCGCCGGGATCGCTTGCTGGTTCGGCGCGGCGCCGGTGTAGAACACGTTCGGCGACATCTCTTCGCCTTCGTACTGCACCGGGTAGAACAGCAGACCGTTGAGTTCTTCGAACACCGGCAACACCGATTTACGTGACACGGAGGTCCAGCAGCCGAACACCACGGCGACCTTGTCCTGGGTCAGCAACTGCCGGCCCTTTTCGGCGAACAGCGGCCAGTTGGATGCAGGGTCAACCACCACCGGCTCAAGCATCTTGCCGTTCACACCGCCCTTGGCGTTGATCTCGTCGATGGTCATCAGCGCCATGTCTTTGAGCGACGTTTCGGAGATCGCCATGGTGCCGGACAACGAATGCAGAATCCCCACCTTGATGGTCTCGGCGGCCTGGACTGTCCAGGTCATGCCCATCGCGGCAATGGATGCCGTGAGTGTGAAAGCCTTGATCAAACTGCGACGCTTCATTGTGCGATCTCCATGAATGTTTAATTTTTCTGGTTGGCAGATGCGGACGACTGAAGGTGTGTTTTGCAAGGGCTGTGCCCGGTCGGGATCGGGCAGAAAAATGTCGGTTTAGAGCGGTTGCGTGGCCATGGCCTGCACCAGCAACGGACATCTTGTATGCAGTGGTGCGCAGGCATGCGCCAGATTGGGGCGGCGGGGCGGCTACAGAAGTGGATACAAAAACGATAACCCTGCACCACTTATCTCAAGCATCGGAAGGCGACACTCATTCGATAGTTATCCCGAGCTCTCTCATTAGGATTTTTATCATGACTGACGTGTCAGGCCGTTTCGGCCGTGCACCACTCCCATCGCGCAAGAGCAAGGTGCCGCCACTGAGTCCGCCTTTTCTGACAGATGAGGATGCCGCTTACTGGGTCCACAACCGAATTCCTGCCAATGCCGATCGCGAGTATGGAAGTGTGATTCTGCTTCGAGACGATGGACACTTTTTCGCCAGCTCACCGGTTCCGGGAGAAGAAACCTCCTTCGATTTAGGCACCATCATTGACTTCGATACCTTGGGGTTTCCAGCACCTCCCGATGGGTACCGGTTTGCTGCAAACGTTCACAGCCATCCGCCCATTTACGATGAAATGCGCCGCTCCTATCCATCTTTGGATGACATGAACCTGCGGCTCTTCATCAATTTATTCTCCGATGCCGATTTCATGGGCGATGTGGATGGACGCGCGTACTTTCGCAGCGCCTATCTTTCCGGTCCCGATGGAACATTGCTCAAGTACACGTCCAGCGGTTCGGCGCAGGAACGCAGCTTTTACAACTGGTACGACGCGGGTTCACCGCCAGGCCATCCGGACGGGGCTTATGACGTCCCGAGCATCATCAACAAGATGGCCTCTGTCGGTGAGTTGAAAGTCATTGTGTCCAATGCAGACTGGGCGCATTCCGTAGGTCGCGTGCCGCCGGGCTGGCAGCGCGGTCAGGCATTTGCCACGGGCGTGTCCGGGCTGCCGCTGATGACCCGCGTGTGTGCCAGTGCGGAACGAGCCGTGCTCGCTGCTCTCAAGCCCAAGGGCGCACAGACTTCGGGACTGGTGCTGAAAAAACTCAATGCCGAGGAGTACGTAGCGACGCAGGCGCGCAAGGCCGGATTGGCGGCGTGGGAGCCGGCGAACTACTTTGCCCGAAGTGACGACGGCACGTTGAGCCTGCCGACCGGGTATGGGCTGGAGGGGTTCTATTTCGCGTCCCGACCGGATCCTTCACGGTTTCCTCCCGTTCAACCGTGGCTGTACGAAAACTTTTTCACTCCGCAGGAAATGGCGCATGCCATTGCTTGTCGTGCCAAGAGTCAGCATTTGTCCGCTGCCGGCAAGCCTCTTTCGTTGTACATGCAGGCAAAAAACGCTTCGATGTTGAAGTACACCTTCAGCGGCAATCAGATTGAAGCGGCGCTGAGCATCGAAAAAGCCGACGGGAGCATCGACGACGGTGGCTTGCAAGCCAGACTCCGGGCCGGGACGCTGCGCCCGCGTGAGTTCGTCTCGGCGGTGATTCTGGCCGGACGCCTGGAAGTGTTGCGGGGCAGTCCGCTGTGGGCTCGGCTCGGGCCGGTAGAGATCAATTGGACACCCTTCGCGGACTTCACCTGGCCGGTACTGAGCCGCGAGTTTTTGTCGGCCGAGGATGCCGCCGGATATGCCCATGAACAGATTGGCAACCGGCGCGACCGCCAGTTTGCCGGTTACATCTTCCAGCACGACAATCAGCGTTTCGTGGTGACTGAACCGCTCGAGGGGGGGATGGCCGCGCTCGCGCTGGGGCAGTTCTATCCTCGCGATAATGCCGGGCGTTTCATTTTCCCCGACGAGCATGTCTTGCACGCCCGTTATATATCCCACGAAGCGCTCTCGTGTCTGGATCCAGTGAAAGTGGACGATTTGAAATGGACGCGCCAGGAAGCCGCACTGAGCCTGCAAATGATCAGCGTCGAGGAGATGCGGCAGGTGCTGCTCGATGAAATTCCGCTGTATCTATCAGGCGCCCAGAACAGCCTTGTCGGTTTTGTACCTTCCGAGAATCCTTTTGCCCGGGATCTGGATAAACGTCTGGGCACCCGGCGGCATCCGGGGGTGTTGGCACTGGCGCTGGAAAGTGGTGCCACCCGGCCCCAGGACTTTATCCGGCAGCAGGCGGCGGCGGGTCGACTGACGGTGCTGGCGAACAACAGCGAGTTATGGGGGCCGCGGGGGCCGGTATCGCCTGTCTGGACGATTCCCGCGCAACCGTGGACTTGGAGCCGCCCGGCGCAGGTGGCGTTCGGCGCGGTCTTCTCTACGGCGGATGACGCCGCACAAGATCGCTACTCCCGCGATACACGTTTGCACGATACCGAGAGGGCGTGGTTCGGGTTTATTCTCAAACACCAGGATAAGGAGGCGTATGTCGCCACCGAACTGTTTCCCGTCCTGGAGCAGAGGAACAATGTATTCCAGTTGCAGAGCATGTTCGGACCTCGAAGGACACCGCCCTGGTATCAGTTTCCGGAAGGTTTCAATCGGCATGCGCATTTTTATTCGCGTCAGCGGGTAAAACATCCCGCCAACGGGCCGGACTCCTGGCTGGGGCAGTACTTCATTGCGCCGGACGACATTGCTATTGCAGCGTACTATTCCCGCCGTCGCCCGGTCACGGAACCGGATCAACCTATTGCGCTGTACATGTCGACGCAGGACGGCGCGCTCCTGTCATATAGCAAAAGCAAGGCGAGCAAGCTGTTTGATGACGGCACGCCCGCTCTGACGCTGGACGCTATCAAACGTAATCTGGCTCGCGGAAAGTTATTGCCTGCGGACTTCGTCCGTTTGGTTGCCAACAGTGGTGAACTCAATGTCCTGCGAACGACGCTGTGTTGGGACAGGCCCGGACCAGTGACTGCGTCATGGCAGGCCTTTGCAAATCTGCAACGACGCGAACTCAGCCCGGTTTTTCGCAGTGCCGATGATGCGGCGTCCTTTGCCCGATCCCGCCTGCCCGCCGTTGTGCTCAAAACCTATGGTGGGCTGATTTTGCAGAGGTCCGATTCGCTATATGTTGCGACCGCTCCGATCGAAGTCTCCCAGGAGGATTTCGACGTCACCGAGATCTACCCGGAAGAAAGCCGGAACAGCGGATTATTTCCTGCCGGGTGCCGGATCACCGCGCGCTATCGGTCGAGAGTGGTGAGGGGGCTGTCGGTGCTGTTGTCGGATATCGAGAAACAGACTTACCAGAACATGCTGTCGGTAGACACGCTCTACTCGGCGTTTACTCGCGTGTCGGGGAGGGTGAGTCAAGAGTATCTGTTCGCGCCTGACGGTTCGCTGGTTCGCTATCAGTCGGGGCTCTGGGCGCGCCTGCGCGCCGACCTGGCCAATGCACTGACAGCCTCAAAAACCTTGCCTGCGGATCTCGACGGGAAAAAAATCAAACAGTTCATACGCAGTGGGGAATTGAAACCCAGTGCATGGGTCGACTCGCTGACCAAGGCCGGTCACCTTCAAGTCGTGACCGGCAGTCGTTTGTGGGGATTGCCCCGACTGGTCAGCCGATGGCAGCCCTTTTCTGCGGATCGGCTCCCCGTGACCGACTACACCAGAGCGAGCAGTGCGCCGGTCTGCAGTCCGGTGTTCATTCAGGCAGACGCTGCCGCTCGAAATGTTCATGAGGCCTCCGTCAGCAGAGACAGCCCGACCTTCGGCTTCATTCTGCGCTCTCGCGATGGCCTGTTCATTGCCAGTCTCCCCGTTGAGGTGCAACGTTCGTTGTTAGGACTGGATCGGGTATTCGAGCAAGGACGGCTGCCAGCAGGTTTTATGCTCGATTCTATTTACCTGCGCGCACCACTCCCGCCTCTGGGGGCGCTGGACAATGATTTTCGGCATTTTTTCATCTCGCCCACCGATGTGCAGCAAGCCTGCGCGCGGGCCAATACCCCGCAGGGATACAAGCCGATCTATTTTTCCTGTGCCGATGGTGCGCTGTTGAGACTGGCGCTGCATCCGTTCGAGCCCGGAGCCTTTTATGATGAATTCGGACAGATCCAACTGCGACCCAATTCGTTTGCGTCGCCGCTACAGACGGCGAACGATGAGCGCGACATTGCCAAAGGCACCTTCGACTTTCCCGATTACGTTCGCCGGATGGCACGGGCCGGCATACTTGAAGTCATTGAAACCAGTGCCTGGTGGTCGCGCCATGGCGTGGCTGATGAGGGCTGGCAGCCGCATATGGTCGAAGTTTCCAGCAACGAACGGTGGAAAGCCAATCCGGTCCCGGCGCTGGGGCCGGTCTTTCATCATGGCGACGACGCCGCGCGCCACGCTCAGGCACGAGCAGGCAAAGAGCCAATAATCGACACGGGATATGAGGGGGCGATACTGGCGCGCCTGCCGTCCCGGCGGTTTGTCCCGCTCGAACCGGTTTCCTATTCCGCTTACGATGACAGTCCACTGGCCCGGATATTCCGTGCGGCAAATGATCCTTCGAGCAATTGGCGTAATCCGGCGCCACGTTATCCTGACGGTTACACTTTGGTGGCCAGTCATCAGTTTCACCTGTCGGGCAACACAACGCTTGGACCGGACAAGGAAAAGGTCTATGCGAATTTCGCTTCCCCGGCCCTGGTTCATGCACACACGCATGAACTGAAGAACAAGGGCTTCGACATCCAGAGCTACTACTACTCCACACCCAACGGCGTACTGCTCCAATACATTCCTGTTTACACGCCGGCAGAAAAGGCTCTGCTGTTGACTCGATCTGTGGTGTTCGAAAATGGCAGATGGGTCAGTCGGCTAACCCCGGACGAGTTTGTTTCCAGGCTCATGGAACTCGGCGAGTTCCGAGTGCTGGTAGCCGGGCATTACTGGAGGCAGACCGGGCGAATGGGAAATACCTGGCGAACCCGTCGGCAGCAACCGCCCAGTTTGGGCATTGTCCGGATCAAGGACGAACTTTGACCTGAGGTCATGCGGTTTTTTACGACGGGGTATTGGATGTGCCGCCACAGGGCGTAGCGACAGCTGGCCATACGCCGTGGAAACCTCGGCTGAAGGTTTCCACGGTCAGCAAGTCGTCGATCCTCGACGTACCCCGCGCCTGCAGGTTAAAAAGCGAATCGTGTCTGTTTCATTGTGACGTCGAGGCCGATTCAGGTTGCCCGCCGAATCGCGACAACAGCAGTCGATCCAGCAACCACACCACCACCAGCGAAGCCCCCACCAGCGGGAAAATAACCGCCAGCGCGAGCATGATCAGAACGCCGGTTTTCCACTTTGGCAAATCATGCCGCAGCGGCGGTACGCCGAATTTTCCTTGTGGCCGACGCTTCCACCAGATCACCACACCGCTGACGGCGCTGAGCAGAATCATCAGGCAGATCAGCAGCACGACGATCTGGTTGAAAGTGCCGAACATCTTGCCTTCGTGGAGCATCACGCCGATTTCGGTGGCACGGGCGACGGCGCCATATTGCTCGAAGCGCACATCGGCGAGGACCTTGCCGCTGTATTGATCGATGTGCAGGGTGGCGTCGTTGCGCGGGTCGTCAGCGAACACGGCAATGGTGAACACACCGGTGGCGGTGGTCGGCAGGGTGATGCTGTAGCCGGGTTCGACCTTGCGTTCGGCGGCGATGTCTTGCACATCTTGCAGGCTAATGGTGGGGGCCGCAGGACCCTCATTGGCAGCGCCGTGGGCCATGTGTTCGGCGTGGTCGCCGGACATCGGCATCGGCGTGTTTTCCATCGCCCATGGCACGGTCTGGCGCGTGGCGGTGTTGAGGCTGCGCGCCTCGACATCGGAGGTCGGCACGTTGTCCCACATCGCCGCCGGGAACACGTTCCACACCTGCGCGTATTGCTTGCCCCAGAAACCGGTCCAGGTCATGCCGCTGAGCAACATCACCAGCAGCAACGTCGCGCCCCAGAACCCGGTGACCGCGTGCAGATCACGCCACAGCACGCGGCCGCGACTGTTCAGCCGTGGCCACAAAATCCCTGCGGCCTGACCACGCGGCCACCACAGGAATAGGCCGGACACCACCAGCACCACGCCCCAACCGGCGGCCATTTCGATGAGGCGGTCACCCACGGTGCCAATCATCAATTCACCGTGGGTGGCGCGGGCAATGGCTTGCAGGTTCTGCTTGGCATCCTGCTCGCCGAGGATGTCGCCGTGGTACGGATCGACAAATACGTTGAGTTCGTGGCCGGCGTTTTTCACCACAAACTGTGCGCTGCGTTCGGCGTTCACCGGCGGCAGATACTGGGTGATCTGACCTTGTGGATAAGCGCTTTTGACCCGTTGCAGCAGGTCATCGGCCGAGACAGTGTGATGGCCGGCGGGGACGTTGAGCAGGCTGCTGTACATCAGCGAATCAAGCTGCGGCTTGAACAGATAAATGATGCCGGTCAAGGCCAGCATCACCATGAACGGGGCGACGAAGAGACCGGCGTAAAAATGCCAACGCCAGGCCAGGTTGTAGAAATTCGGTTTGGGCTGTTTCATCACGTGTGCTCCGCTGGGCGAATTTTTTTAGATCAAGAGATCGCAGCCTTCGGCAGCTCCTACAGGGTGAATGCGCTCCCATGTAGGAGCTGGCGCAGCCTGCGATCTTTTGACTTTTCTTGTTAGAAACTCATGTCGACCTTGGTCCAGAGCGTGCGCCCCGGTTCATTGATCGCTTGCGGGTCGTTGGCCGGGTAGCCGAACCCGGCGTTGCCCGCCAGGTTCAGGTGTTCGGCGTAAGCCTTGCCGAACAGGTTGTCGACGCCGCTGCTGACCTTCCAGTGCTTGTTGATCCGGTAGGCACCGTTGAGCGAGAACACGCCGAAGCCCGAACTCTTGTCGTAATCCTTGCCGACCACGTTGCCCTTGTTCTGATCGATACGGTTCTGCGCGGCAACCACCCTCCACAGTGCGCCGGCGCTCCAGTTGTCTTCGCTATAGGTCAGGCCGAAACGCGCATCCAACGGCGGCATCTGCGGCAGAGCCTTGCCATCGCTGCTGTTCTTGCCCCAGGCGTAAGCCAGGGTCGCATCGGCTTTCCAGTGGTCGGTGAATGCGTACGCAGCACCGAGTTCACCGCCCATGATTCGCGCGTCGATGTTCTCGGCGCGCGAGGTGCTCATGCCCATCATTCCCGGGGTGTAGTCGAAGAGGATGTAATCGCGAACCACACCGATGTAACCCGAGGCCCAGGCTTCGAGGTCGGCGCTCTTGTAGTTCACGCCGAAATCGACCTGAGTGGTTTTTTCCGGTTTGATCGAATCGAACGCATTGACCGATCCGGCCGGGCCGGACTGGGGCGAAAACAGCTCCCAGTAATCCGGGAAGCGTTGCGCGTGGCCTAACCCTGCGTACAGCGTGGTCGGGCTGTCGGCCAGGTCATGCTCATAGCGCACGAAACCGCTGGGCAGGGTGTCGGCGCGGGTGTCGTCGGCGGTCGGGTTAGCACGGCTCATCATTCCCGAGCCGGTTGTTTGCCGGTAATCCTTGGCTGAAGCGCGGTCGACGCGGGCGCCAGTGATCAGTCGATCGCGGTCGGCGGCGTACCAGGTCATCTCGCTGAACACGCCGTAGTTATGGAAGTCGGCGTCCTTGCTGTACGGCTGATCCTTGTAGGTATCGACGCCCATGCCGCTGCGCTGGCGGTGCTCGTTGGTCTGCGCGTCGAGGCCGGTGATGAGCTGGATATCAGCCCAACGCCAGGTTGCTTTGATCCGTGCACCGAGGGTGCGGCGTTCGACATTGGATGCCATGGGACCTGCCATCATCCCGGTGCCGGACGGCGTGCGCAGGGTGTAGTTGTCCATGACGTGGTCGGCGTAGTTGTAGTAGACCTGTGCTTCAAGTTTCTCCAGAACGTCGGTGATGTTGGATTTTTCGAAACGCAGGCCGAGGCTTTCACGCAGGAACTGCGAGCCGTCCATGCCGCGCCCGGCGTAGCGCGCTTCGCCGTCGCCCTTGCCGGCGGTGAGTTCGATCAGCGTGTCGGCGTCCGGGGTCCAGCCGACGGCGACGTCGCCGTTCCACTTGTCGTAGCGCGAGGCGACGATGTCGTTGTTGCCGTCGCGGTAGTCGTCGGAATGCGCGGTGTTGCCGATCACGCGCACGTAGCCCAACGGGCCACCGGCAGCGGCGTCGACGACCTTGTCGAAGCGTCCGTGGGAGCCGGCCAGAATGCTCGCGTTCACGCGGGTGCCGAGTTCGCCGAAGCTCTCTGGCTCACGGTCGAACAGCACGGTGCCGGCCGAGGCGCCAGGCCCCCACAGTACCGTTTGCGGGCCTTTGATCACCGTGAGTTTGTCGTAGGTTTCCGGCGAGATGTACGAGGTCGGCGCATCCATCCGCCCCGGGCAGGCGCCGAGCATCATGCTGCCGTTGGTGAGGATGTTCAGGCGTGAGCCGAACATGCCGCGCAACACCGGATCGCCGTTGGTGCCGCCATTGCGCACCAGCGCAAAGCCCGGAATGGTCTTCAGGTAATCGCCGCCGTCGCTGGCCGGCACCGGTTGGCGCGGATCCTTGGGGTTGGTGACGATGGTCAGTGGTGAACTGGGGGCAATCGCGGTAATTACCGTCGGGCTGAGTTCTTCGTTGTGGCCGGTGTGATCATCGGCCAGTACCAGCGGAGACAGCAGGACGCCGCAAAGGACGGCGGTAGCGTGCCTGAAACGAATTCGCGATTCGTTCAAAGCGAAGGACGCCGGGGCAGAACCCGAGCGTGGTACAGCAGCAAACCTGGACATGACAATTTCCATCAAACAGTCGTAAACGACACGGCCGGCAGCCTGAAGCTGTCTTCTCAACCGTGTGCAATCAAAGGTGCGTGTCTACGTTGCGATGGGCGGGGCGCGGCTGCGGGCGCCGGGGAAGAACGTCTGCCGTGCGTGGCCCAGGCGTGGGGAGGGCGGGGTGAAGGTGTTCAGCGGCGGGATGTTGAAGGTGACGAAATCGCCACCGCCGGTCAGTGCCGGACAATTGAACAGCAGGCTGCAATAGCCGCACTTTTCCCAGAGCACGTGGTGCGAGGATTGCGGTGGACAGTGTTCTGCCGTCGGTTGTGCGTCATGGCCGCTGTGATCCATGCCCGGCATGTCCATCGACATGTCCATGCTCATCGGCATCGAAGTCGAGGCGTGTTGATCCATCGGCATCGACTGAGAAATCAGTGGGCCGATGAAGATCATCAACATGGCGAACAGGGCGATCCAGCTGCCGCGAGTCAGGTGTTGAGTCTGACGGCGTTGCCGGGAGGGCCTGGCGCTCAGCGGGCGCATGGGCGGATTCTGCCGTAAGGCTTACTGAGCGTGCGCGTGAGCCTGCGTGGTTTCCGGTGGCTTCTTCTGCACCGAGACTTCGACGGTGACGTCACCGGCCTTCTCGAAATGCAGCGTCAGCGGGAAGCGTTTGCCGTCGCTGAGCAGGCTGCGATCGGTCGGGTTGAGCAGCATCACGTGATAGGCCATCGGCGCAAACGTCACGTTGCCGCCGGCCGGAATCTCCACGCTTTTCACTTGCTGCATCTTCATCAAGTCGCCCTGCATCACGTGTTCGTGCAGTTGTGCTTCTGGAGCGATGGGCGAGTCGACGCCGGTCAGTCGATCGTCGGTCTTGCCAGCGTTGTGAATGATGAAATAGGCCGCGACTGTCGGCGCATTCGGCGGCAGTTCCTGCGACCACGGATGAGCGATTTCCAGCTCGCCCACCTTGTATTCGTGAGCATGGGCAAAGCACGCCGGCAACAGCAGCGCAGCGACGAGGATGAGTTTGTTCAACATGGCAGTTCTCCAGAACGATTTGAAACGCAGGTCAATTGCGCGAACAAATCAAACCAGAGGGGAAGCGCGGGGATTGAGGCTTGGCCATTGCTGGCGCGGCGTGGGTGTTTGCAGAGAGGCGGGTGCGACGCTGCGATTGCTTTCGTAGCGGGCGAAATACAGCTGCGGTGAGTGCCCCGGCAACGCCACCAATGGCGCGGAGCCTGAGCAACACCAGCAATGCTGCATGTTCGAATGAGTGTCGTTGGCCGGGGCTTTTTGATCGGTGGTGCCAATATTGATCGCCACCATCTTCGTCCCGCTGCCGGTGCAGAAACTGCTCCAGAGCAGTTGTTCGGCCGGTGAATTAGCCGCCTGCGCCATCGCTCCCGTCATCGGCATGGCGAGCATGTTGAACAGCACTGCAAAGCAGGCGATCCAGGCAATGGCTAGCCGGTGTCGGTTCATGGGACAGATCCATTGGGTGGGCGATCAGGCGCGGCTATTTAGCCTGATCAGGGCCGATAAGTAAAAAAGCGTCGTGCGGTTTGGTGTCGCAGCGCATCCTGCAAAAGCTTGAGAAGTCTGCGCCCCAGCTCGATTTCGCCGTTATAAATGAGTGTAGCGGCTTCGATTCGCATTGCCTGGGCGAAATTCGAGTCGCTTTCTATTCGTGCACGAATGGTCTGCTTGACGTCTCGGAGCGCTACTCGGTTGAGCTGCCCATCGCCCGGGTCTTCAATCTCACAGCCCTTGATGTATTGGCTGATATCGGCAGGTGTTTTGAGGTGATCCTTTACGTCGAAACGGCAGAATTTTTCTGACATTGGATGTGTACGCCCCTGGAATCAAAGACGGTGAGCGTAAATGTGGACTCTGACTGCCGAAAGTCAGCGATTCGTTAAGTCGTTGTGGGCAGTGTCCGGCGCGTTTGTAGGATTCAAGTCATATGCCGGAGGTCAGATCTTCAGTCGAACCCGTGACATTGTAGGAGTGAGCCTGCTCGCGATAGCGGTGTGTCAGGCAATGAGGTGCTGGCTGTGCTGACGTCATCGCGAGCAGGCTCACTCCTACAATGGGTCTGTGTCGTCCAGATGATCTGCGTACACCGGAGTGACGGTACGAATGATTTAAATACGATTGAAGGTCGCGAGGGCAGCGAGAATTTCGTCGACCGAGGCAAACTCCCGATCAACCCCCGCCAACCCCGGTCGCTTCAACACAATCACCGGCACCCCACGCTCGCGTGCGACTTCCAGCTTCGGCTCGGTCGCGGTGCTGCCGCTGTTCTTGCTGATCAGCACATCGATCTGCCGCCGTTCGAACAGTGCGCGCTCATCCTCCAGCAGAAACGGCCCGCGAGCGCCGATCACTTCGCAGCGTTGGTTGCCGGGGTAGATGTCGAGGGCGCGCAGGGTCCAGAACTGCTCTTCAGGAATTTCATCGAGATGTTGCAGCGGTTCGCGGCCGAGGGTGAACAGCGGTCGGCGAAACGGTTTGAGGGCAGTGATCAGCTCGGCCCAGTCGCCGACTTCGCGCCAGTCATCACCGGGCTGTGGCTGCCACGCCGGGCGCCGCAATGCCCAGCAGGGGATGCCGGCCAGTTGCGCGGCGGTGGCGGCGTTCTGGCTGATTTGCGCGGCATAGGGGTGCGTGGCGTCGAGCAGCAAACCGATGTCTTCGTCACGAATGAATTGCGCCAGACCTTCGGCACCACCATAACCACCGACGCGCACCTGACAGGTCAGGTCGGTCGGCACCCGACCCACGCCGGCCAGGCTGTAAATGTGTTCAGGCCCCAGTGTGCGAGCAATCGCCAGCGCTTCCGTCACACCGCCAAGCAGCAAAATCCGCTTCATGCAAAACCCCCGGCCTGCCCGACAATCCCGCCCTGACGATCAATCGCAAACACCTCGACCTGCACCTGCGCCGGCACCACGCTGCGGGCGAAATTCAACGCATGTCGACAGACTTCATCACCGAGCGCGATCCCCGCCGCACTGGCCATCGCCAATGCCTGCTGACTGGTATTGGCCTCACGAATGCCTTGCTGCAACGCCTCATCCGCGCCAATCGCCGCCGCCCATTGCGCCAGTTGCGGCAGGTCGATACTCGAATGCCGCGAGTGCAGATCCATGTGTCCGGCCGCCAGTTTGCTGATCTTGCCGAAGCCGCCGCACAGGCTGAGTTTATCCACAGGTACTTTGCGCAGATGCTTGAGCACCGCGCCGACGAAGTCGCCCATTTCGATCAGAGCGATTTCCGGCAGGTTATAGACCCGGCGCATGGTGTCTTCGCTGGCGTTGCCGGTGCAGGCGGCGATGTGCAGATAACCGTTGGTTTTCGCCACGTCGATGCCTTGATGGATCGAGGCAATGTAGGCCGCGCAAGAGAACGGCCGGACGATGCCGCTGGTGCCGAGGATCGACAAACCCCCGAGAATGCCCAGACGCGGATTCATGGTTTTCAGCGCCAGCGCTTCGCCGCCCTCGACGTTGACCGTGACGTCGAAGCCGCCGCCATAACCGGTTTCGGCGGCGAGCAGCGTCAGGTGATCGCTGATCATCTTGCGCGGCACCGGATTGATCGCCGGCTCACCGACGCCGAGCACCAGTCCCGGCCGGGTCACGGTGCCAACCCCGACACCGGCGTTGAAACGAATCCCCGGCTCGCTCAGCAGCCGCACCCGCGAGTAGAGCAGCGCACCGTGGGTCACGTCGGGATCGTCGCCGGCATCCTTGATCGTCCCGGCCTCGGCGCCGTCGTCGGTCAAACGACAGAACTCCAGACGCATCTGCACCTGTTTGCCTTTGGGCAAGACGATCTGCACCGCATCGGCCGAGATCCCGCCGAGCAACAGGCGCGCGGCGGCAAGGCTGGTGGCGGTGGCGCAGCTGCCGGTGGTCAGGCCACTGCGCAGGGGCGCGGGTTGTTCGGCGGTTTCGTCACGCATCAAGGGGTTTGACCAGATCAAGCAGAGTAATCGGCAGCGCTTGACGCCAAGTGTCGAACTCGCCGAGCGGCTGCGCCTGCGCGACATGGATGCGCGTCAGCTCGCCACCGAAGCGTTCACGCCAGCTCATCAGGGCCACTTCGCTTTGCAGGGTCACCGCGTTGGCGACCAGACGGCCACCGGGTTTGAGGTGCGTCCAGCAGGTTTCGAACACGCCTTCACGGGTCACGCCGCCGCCGATGAAAATCGCGTCCGGGCGTTCCAGCCCAGTCAAAGCCTGCGGTGCCTTGCCGCGAATCAGTTGCAGGCCGGGCACCCCCAGCGCATCGCGGTTGTGCTCGATCAATTGCTGACGGCCGTCATCGGCTTCGATGGCCAAGGCGCGGCAGCTCGGGTGTGCGCGCATCCACTCGATGCCGATCGAGCCGCTGCCGGCGCCGACGTCCCAGAGCAGTTCGCCGGGTGTCGGCGCGAGGCGGGCGAGGGTGATGGCGCGCACATCGCGCTTGGTCAGTTGGCCGTCATGCTGGAAGGCCGAGTCGGGCAGACCGGCGAGGCGCGACAGGCGCGGGGCGTCGATATCGGCCAGGCATTCGATGGCGATGACATTGAGATCGGCTATCCGTGCGTCGTCCCAGGCGTTGGCGGTGCCTTCGATACGCCGTTCGGCGCTGCCACCCAGATGTTCCAGCACGCTCAGGCGGCTCGGACCGAAGCCACGTTCACGGAGCAATTGCGCGACCGCCGCCGGACTGCTTCCGTCATTGCTCAACAGCAACAGACGCACGCCGCTGAACAACTGCGCATTGATTGCCGCCAGTGGTCGAGCGACCAGCGACAGCGTCACCACGTCCTGCAACGGCCAACCGAGGCGGGCGGCGGCCAGTGAACAGGACGAGGGTGCCGGCAGAATCAACATTTCCTCGCTTGGCACCTGGCGGGCGAGGCTGGCACCGACGCCGTAGAGCATCGGGTCACCGCTGGCCAATACGCAAACTGCTTCGCCACGCTGTTCGAGCACGGGCGCGAGGGAAAACGGGCTGGGCCACAATTGCCGCTCGCCGCGAATACACACCGGCAGCAAATCCAGTTGGCGCTGGCCACCGACGATCCGCGAGGCGCCCAGCAGGGCACGCCGGGCGTTTTTGCCCAGGCCCTTGAAGCCGTCTTCACCGATTCCCACTACCGTCAGCCAGGGTGACATCTATATTCCTCTAAACACGCCGTTCCGACGGGCAGTCTTTTCATGCCAGCGGACAAAGCAGGCATAATACCGCGCCTTCGCCCGCGAAGCGCCTTTCCCACGCAGCCGGTCAGCCCCTTGAACGAACGCCCTATGTCCACCGCCTTACGCCCCTCGGCCTGCCCGGGGTTGCTGCGTATCGTCCAGGCACTGGACGGTGGCATCTGCCGGATCAAGCTCAATGGCGGCTCGATCAGCGCCGATCAGGCCGACGCGGTGGCCGAAGCTGCCGAACAGTTTGGCGGGGCTATCGAAGCGACCAACCGCGCCAATCTGCAAATCCGTGGGATCGGCGAGCAATCTGCGGCACTGATCGAGCGCTTGCTCGCCGCCGGTCTTGGCCCGCGCACGGCAGCCGCTGACGATGTGCGCAACCTGATGCTCAGCCCCGCCGCCGGGATCGATCGGCAGATGCTTTTCGACACGCGCGGCCTCGCCGCGCAGATCCTCGACACCTTGCAAAGCCATCCTCGGTTCCACGAGTTGAGCGCCAAGTTCGCCGTGCAACTCGATGGCGGTGAAGCGCTGGCGATGCTCGAACATCCCCATGACCTGTGGTTGTCGGCGTTCGCGCGTGACGGTGAAACCTGGCTGGCGTTCGGCCTGGCCGGATGCCCGACGGATCAGGTGATAGGCGCGGTGGCGCTGGAGAATGGCCATGCGCTGGTGGTTGCAGTGCTGGAATTGTTTCTTGAGTCGGCGCGTCCCGAGCACACGCGCATGCGTCATTTGCTCGACGAATTGCCGCTGTCGGCATTTCTCGAACAACTGCGCGCGCGTTTGCCGATCAAGCCGATCAGCGATTGGCAGCGCAGCGCCGTGGCGGACGATCTGCACATCGGCGTTCATCGGCAAAATACCGCGGATCTGGTGTACATCGGTGCGGTGCCGGCGCTGGGTCGTCTCGATCCGGCAATGCTGCGCGGGGCTGCGCAACTGTCCCGCCAGTTCGGCAACGGCAGCCTGCGCTTCACCCCTTGGCAAAGCCTGCTGGTGCCGGACGTCAAAGCGAGCGCTGCGGCTCAGGTGCTGGAAGGTCTCGAGCGACTGAACCTGTTTACCCGCGCTGCCGAACCCCTCTCGCGCCTGATCGCCTGCACCGGTGCCAGTGGCTGCGGCAAAGGCCTGGCCGACACCAAGCAGGACGCCCGCCATCTGGCGACCTTGCTGCCCTCGGCCCTCAACGTTCACCTCAGCGGCTGCCCGCGCTCCTGCGCTGCCGCCCACTGTGCCCCGGTGACGTTGCTGGCCGTCAATCCCGGTCATTACGACCTCTATTTTCGCGATGCGACGCTGCCGGGTTTCGGCGCGCTGCACGCACGCAACCTTACTATTGAAGCGGCCGCGACCCTGCTCGCCGCCCGCTCTCGGAGCCCCCTTGATGCTTGATTACATCCGCGACGGTCAGGAGATTTATCGCAACTCCTTCGCGATCATTCGCAGCGAGGCCAATCTGGCGCGCATCCCGGCCGATCTGGAAAAACTCGCGGTGCGGGTGATCCACGCCTGCGGCATGGTCGAAGCCGTCGACGGTCTGCAATTCTCCGAAGGGGCGGGCAAGGCCGGGCGCGATGCGCTGGCCGCTGGCGCGCCGATTCTTTGCGATGCGCGGATGGTCTCCGAAGGCGTAACCCGTGCGCGCCTGCCAGCCAACAACGAAGTGATCTGCACGTTGCGCGACGACAGCGTGCCGGAGTTGGCCCGTGAACTGGGCAACACCCGTTCCGCCGCCGCGCTGGAGCTGTGGCGTCCGCACCTGGAAGGCAGCGTGGTGGTGATCGGCAACGCACCGACCGCACTGTTCTATCTGCTGGAAATGCTCGACGCCGGCGCACCGAAACCGGCGCTGATTCTCGGCTTCCCGGTCGGTTTCGTCGGCGCTGCCGAATCGAAAGCCGCACTGGCCGCTGACAGCCGTGGCGTGCCGTTCGTCATCATGCAAGGCCGTCTCGGTGGCAGCGCGATGGCCGCCGCCGCCGTCAATGCCCTCGCCACGGAGATCGAATGATGCAGGCCAAAGGACGTTTGCTTGGCCTGGGCGTCGGCCCCGGTGATCCGGAACTGATTACCGTCAAAGCCTTGCGCCTGCTGCGCGAATCGCCGGTGGTGGCGTACTTCGTCGCCAAGGGCAAGAAAGGCAACGCCTTCGGCATCATCGAAGCGCACCTGCAAGAGGCGCAGAACCTGCTGCCGCTGGTGTACCCGGTGACCACCGAAGTACTGCCGGCCCCGCTGTCTTATGAACAGGTGATCAGCGACTTCTACGACGAAGCCGCCGAGACGGTGGCCGCGCATCTGGAGGCCGGTCGCGATGTGGCGGTGATCTGTGAAGGTGATCCGTTCTTTTACGGCTCCTACATGTACCTGCACGATCGCCTCGCCAGCCGCTATGAAGCACAAGTAGTGCCGGGCGTATGCTCGATGCTCGGCGGCGCTTCGGTGCTGGGTGCGCCGTTGGTGTATCGCAATCAGAGCCTGTCGGTGCTCTCCGGCGTGTTGCCCCATGAAGAGCTCAAGCGCCGTCTGGCCGATGCCGACGCGGCGGTGATCATGAAACTGGGGCGCAACTTTCCCAAAGTGCGTCAGGTGCTGGAAGAACTCGGGCTGGCCGAGCGCGCGCTGTATGTTGAACGCGCGACCATGGCCAATCAGAAAATCGTGCCGATGGATCAGGTCGAGCCGATGTCGTCGCCGTACTTCTCGCTGATCATTGTGCCGGGCGAACGGTGGCAAGGCTGATGACTCAATCCACTCCCGCCATCGTCATTCTCGGTCAGGGCAGCCTGGCCACCGCGCGGCGCATTCAGCAGGTGTATCCGGCGGCACAGATCCACGGCCTTACCGGGCGCGTCGAAGGCGCCGACCTGACGTATCAGGAATTCGGTGCGACCCTGCGCGCGTTGTATCAGCAGGACACACCGATCATTGCCCTGTGCGCGGCCGGCATCGTCATCCGCACGCTGGCGCCACTGTTGCTGGAAAAGGGCGCCGAACCGGCAGTGCTTGCCGTGGCCGAAGATGGCAGCGCCGTGGTGCCGCTGCTCGGCGGCCTTGGCGGGGTGAATGTCATGGCGCGCAAGATTGCTGCCGGGTTGCAGGTTGCCGCAGCAATCACCACCAGCGGCGAGTTACGCTTTGGTACGTGCCTGCTCAACCCGCCGAGTGGTTATGCGCTGGGCGATCTGGAACTGGGCAAGCGTTTTGTCTCCGATCTGTTGGCCGGCCACAGCGTGCGCATCGAAGGCGCGGCGCCGTGGCTAAATCAGGCGCAATTGCCGGAAGATCCACAGGCGCAGCGCTCGATCCATGTCGGCAGTGCCGCGCGTGCGGCAAGTGCCAACGAATTGCTGATCTATCCGCGCAGCGTCGCGGCAATGGTCAGCGCTGCAGTGACGGACCTGCCCAACACGCTTCGTGCGGCCTTGCACGAGGCGAACCTCGCGGTGCAGTCGCTGGCCTGTCTGGTGGCGATGGACACCGAGATGGCCTCTGCGCCGCTGCGTGAAGCGGCGTTGGAATTGGCGGTGCCGCTACGGTTTGTCGGCGCGACGAGTGACCTCCACGGTTTACCGGGTGTGTCGATCATTGAGGCGGCACACGGCGTCACCCTGGCGGTCGCCGAACAACCGCTGGACGTCGCGCTGATCGGTCGCCCGCGCGGACGTCTGGCGGTGATCGGCCTCGGCCCCGGCGCTGCCGAATTGATGGTGCCAGCGGTGAAGGCCGAACTGGCCCGCGCCACCGATGTGTTGGGTTACGAAACCTATGTGCGCATGGCCGGCCCGTTCCGTGACGATCAAGTGCAACACTGCACCGACAACCGCGAAGAAATGCAGCGCGCCCGTCACGCGTTCAGGCTGGCGGCCGAGGGCCGTTCGGTCATTGTCGTCTCGTCGGGTGACCCGGGCGTGTTCGCCATGGCGGCAGCGGTGCTCGAAGCGTTGCACGAGTCGGATGATCCGGCCTGGCACCGCGTCGATCTGGAAATCCTGCCAGGCGTCTCCGCCTCGCTGGCCACTGCCGCACAAGCCGGAGCCCCGTTGGGGCACGACTTCTGCGTGATGTCGCTGTCGGACAACCTCAAGCCGTGGTCGATCATCGAGAAACGTCTCGACCTGGCCGCCGAGGCCGATCTGGCGCTGGCGTTCTATAACCCCATTTCCCGTGCCCGTCCCTGGCAACTGGGGCGGGCGCTGGAAATTGTCGGGCAGCATCGCACCGCTGAGACGCCCGTGGTGCTGGGGCGCGATATCGGTCGCCCGGGCCAGACCCTGCGCACCACGACACTGGGTGCGCTGACCCCGGACCAGGTGGACATGCGCACCATGGTGCTGATCGGCTCGTCCACCACCTGCACCTTTGCCCGCGCCACGGGTGGTGAATGGGTTTATACGCCGCGTTGGTATGGCGATAAGCCGGTGTCTTGAGCCACTTCCACTGATCGTCGACTGGAAGTTGTAAGTAACTTCAAGTCGGCGAGACATCAGGAAAATACTATTCGCGAATAGACATCGAGAATAAAAACAAGGCCGCGACCCTTCAGGACTCGCGGCCTTGTTCGTTTAAAGATCAGCAAGTTGATGGCTGTAGTTGTTGCCGGATCATACGTTCAACCAGCTTGAATGTTGTTCGATATGTCGACTGACACTGCTTGAGTTTTTTCATGTTTGAGCAGGCCGTATTTTCACAATAGTTTCATCCGCAATTAGAACTGCTTATTAAAGGATGAACGCTATGAAAGTTAATACGGACACGTCCATGTTCCTGTCGGCTGAGGATTATGCCGCGCTGCAAATGGCGTTAAAAAAACATGGTGATTCCGCCGCGTACACGGCGTTGAACGGACACTATCAAGTTGCCAGTCGAACAAAAGATGTGGCGGAAAAACTGCTGTCGGTAAAACTCTTTCAGGAAACACTCGACTCGTTGTTGGAAGGCGGCACAACAGCCGTGTCGGCACCCATCAATCGCATTCAAAGCGGGTTGCAAGACTATGTGGCGAGGTTGTCAGCAACAGTGGACATGCTGACTGGCGTCGCCACGCCTGTGCCGAACATCATGCATTTTGTCTGGGTGGGCGGCAGTGAGGTCGGTGCCATCCAGCGTGATTACATGAATATCTGGCGCACAGTACTGGAACCCGAGGGGTATCGGTTCAACCTCTGGTACGACAGTGACGCGTTGCTGGCATTTGAAATGAATCGGGTGATTCTCGACAGCGTCAGGGCTGATGCGATGGCGTCTGGAGGCGCCGAAGTTGCGCGGCCCAGCGAGTTGGCGCAAATGATTGAAGACCGCGCGCGGGTGCTGAAACACCAGATGTTCGAGTATCTCGAACTTGCGCAGTGGCGCGGCAAGGCGGACGAAGCCCGGATCGACCTGATGGTCCGGGCTTACGGCAAGGATCGGGCGGCTCTGGAAGCCTTTCGCCAACGCTGCCTGGAAACCCACCAGGCAATGGTCGGACCTGACTTGCAGTTGCGTGATGCTCGTCAGGAGTTCGCCGGGCACTTTTTACAAGATGTCTATCAGCGTGAAGTTGCCATGCGCGGTAACTTTGCGGCGGCGAGTGATGTCGTTCGGTTGCAGGCCGAGTACCTGGAGGGCGGTCGTTACAGTGATATGGATTATTTGCCGCCGCTGGCCGAGAAGTTGGGTGGAGTGGATATCAGCGGTTTCGATGAAGATGAGCGAATCGCCACTCTGAAACTGATGCTCGATCACAACGAAGCGTTAATGCCGGGCCGTGATCCAACCCGTTACGCAATGATTGGCGAAGTACCTTCTCGGCATAAAGAAGCGCTGACTGCTTTTGCGCGAAGCAAACCCGCCGCACGAGAGATTTTCATTGCGCCGCCGCTAACGCGGGTACCGCAAGATGGCATTCGTCTGGGGACTGCGCTAAGCGATCCGCAAAGAGGTGAGATGAATGCTCACATGCTGGGTCATTCTGGCAGTGGCATGACCCGCTCGATCATGGAGGTCATCCGCTTCAATTACGACTGTCTCGCTGAAGTCGAACGCCGCATGGTTGCCGCAGGTGCTGATTGGGGAGAGAAGGATCGTCTCTGGTCGATCATTGATGATGTGCTGGGCGAGAAAACTGTGCAGGGCATTGCATTGGCTCACGCCGACGATCGATACATGGTGCTCCTGGATCTGGCGATTCGTCAGTATTACTCGGACGGTATTCGTCCTGAAGCGCGCGGCACGATTGTATTGACCGGACCGAGCGCAGCCAGCGCAGGGCTCGGTCAATACACCGATCGACATTTGCTGCTTGATCAATGGCCGGCCATTCGCAGTGAGCTCAAATTGACGGAGGGCTATAACGTCTTTACCGAAGAGGAGCAACTTAGCGGTTGGACGGTCAACGGCACTGAGGAAGACTGGTTCAACCGTGAGTTGGAGAAGTGGCAAGCCGGCAAACTCAAATCACGCTATGCCGGTGATCTGAATGACTTGCTCAAAGAACAGACCCTTACGTTCAAGAAAGGCTGGCCGGTGATCGAAGGCAAACCGGTGTTGTTGACCTCGGTATTGCAACAGTTGATGGATGATCTGGGGGAACCGTTTATCCGCGCCATGAAGGATAAGCTGAGTGGCGACATCACCTTCACCACGGCTTTTTCCATTGGCGTCGATAGCCGTGAGCAGATACGTGCGCAATCGGTCAGTGCGCTACCGCCGTCCGTTGGCGCCGAGTCCACCAGCAACCTCAATGAACTGTTCACTCGCGTGGCCCATGGCTCGCTCGGCGTTGAACACCTGAGTCCGTTGTTGCGCGTGATGCTCGGTGGCGTGTTCGGTGCCACGACTCTGGACACCGACGGATTCGCCGGGGTCTGGCAAAACGTGGCGAACATCGCTCGAGAAACCGCAGACAGTGGCGTGTTCACTCGTTACAACGCGATCGCAAGGGCTGTGCAGCAGCGGCATTCCGGCGCATTCAAAAGCGCGCTTGCGGGCCAGGCGGTCTCTGGTGCGCATTCGGCCCGCGAGCTCAAGGTGCTGGCGATGACCCAGGCCCTGACATTGAGCCAATGGGAGGAGCACATCGGGCATATCAACAGGACGGCGCAGCGGGAGTATCACAGGCAAATTCTCGAGCGCAGCGCACAGGTACGCGAGGTCTTCACCCAGGCCGGCGCAATCTCTGCCAGGCAATTGCCGCAGGATTTGCTGATGCGCACCCCGGGCGATCCGGGGCGCCATTGTTATCCGCTGGCGCTGCTGATGGGCGCCGCCGTGGTTGACAGTGAATCGGCGGAACGGGCGCTGATCGGGCATGTGGCGACGGCCAACCTGAACCCCGACGAGGTGGGCGCGCGGGCATTACTGACGGCGATGGATGAGCTGCGGGCAGTGCCCGCCAATGCCGTTGGACAGTATCGCGGCAGGCAAGACCTGGACACCGTCATGCAGAAACTGGAGGCAAAAACCGCCCCCGTCGTCTTGCTGCTCGACACCGGTAACCATGCCTTGCTGCTGGCCAAAGTTCGCGTGGGCAAGCAAGCGGTCTACCGTTTCTATGACCCGAACTTTGCGATCTATGCGTTTGCGGCGAGCACGCCAATGAAGGCGGGCATGCAGCGTTATTTGAGCGACGGCGACAACACCTTGGCCAGGCTGTACGGACTGGGTGATGTCGGCACAGCACAGTTCAACGTGACTGAGTTGAACACGGCCGTCATTGCCGAGCGGACGTTGTCGTCGGGTCTGAGGGTGGACAGCTTTTTGCGCAACACCTCGATGAGCGATCCTGGCGCCGGCTCGGCCTGGAACAGACAAGCTGTGGCCCGCACCCGTTCTCTCAGCGAAAACGCGCGCATGGGCGCCAGTCTGGCGCAGCTGGATGGCCGTTACTGGGCGCGCGAATTCGACCAGGCGACGCAGCAACTGCGCACCGGGCACGCTCTGCGCGGTGACTATCTGCCCTTGCTGGACACGCTGGAAAAGCAACCCAATGGCGATTATTCGCTGACGCTGGCGGATGCCCGCAATCCACAAGACACCCTCAAGGTGACCACGGCGGACCCGCGGTTCAGCAAGGTCAGGCAACACCTTCAGCGTCTGGTGCAGGCCGTGGCGGGCAAGGAGGCTGGCCGGGGTGAAGCCGACGGCGGCAGTCGTCTGAGTTTTGCCTTCGCGATCCAGACGTTGATCACTGAAATGCGTCATCGCGAGTATCAGGGCAAGGAAGGTCAGGTGCCGGCGCTGTCGATTGCGCTGCAAGTACAGGTCTACGTCAGCTATACGCAGTTAGGTTTTGGTGTGCTGAATGATGCGGCGCAGATCATCAACGTTGTACGTCAATTCGCCGCCAGTGAACGGACGCTGGCCTTGCGTCAGGCGTCATTGGCCGGCCGGGTGCTGGGCCGCGCTTCCACGGCAGTCGGATTCGGCTTTTCGGCGGCCAATATCGGCTTCGATATTTATGGGCTGGCAGTGGCGGAAAATCAGGAGCAGCGCTCGCGGCTGGCGACGCAACTGGTATTCGACGTGGCAGCGCTGGGGCTGGATATCGCTGCACTGGCCGTGGGCGGAACGGTGGGCGCAGCGGCCTCGATCCTCGCCGTGCCTTTGCTGGGTGTCGGCATCGGGGTGTCGGCCATTGCCAGCAATCTGGGGCAGATCAGCGACAAGGCCAAAGACGTCGGCGCCCATCTGCGCAAGGTGCAGGACGCTTACGGTTCAGGTGTCTACACCCGCAAGGACGGCGTGCTCAGCTTCAAGCCCGAAGCCGTCATCACCGAGCTGGATTTGCAAGGCAATCGGATCGGCTTCGACAGTCAGAAGTTTTTTCCCCTCAGGCCGCGCGGCGGGCTTGAGCTGCCGCAGTTTGACAATGACCCGAAGTTGTTGCACCTGGCGACCGATATCCGCGACGCGCTCGGGCTGCCGCAGGTTGTCAGTCTGATGCGGCCCGCGCCCGCTGACGTGCAGACGGTAGTGCTGCCCTGCACGCCGTTGTGTTACTACGGCTATGAGTATCAGGTGGGAACGGCCGGCTATGCCTATCAGCCACAGCCCGGAGAGTTGGAGAGGGAGCCGAGGCAGGCCAGTGAAACGGCTGGCCCGGGTCTGGTCAACATCTTCTCGCCATTCGGGGCGCTCATACATGAGTTCGCCGGGCCAGCCATGGAGACCTGGTATCCGAGCCTGCGCAACAGCACCGTGGAAAAGCTGGAGTTCGGCAAGGATGGCAAGCAGCGTTTCTACTTCTTCGCCAATTCGCCGTTCCCGCACATTCTCTACAAACTGTACCCGTTCAATAAGCCCACGCAGATCGTCGTGACACTCGACGAGCAGGTGCGCCAGTTACTGGTGCCAGCGTTGCCGAATGAATGGAAACAGTGCATTTCCTACGAGATCTTCACTCGTTCGCCCGGCACCCGCCAGCTCTGGCTGACGCCTGGCCTCGTTGCCGTTTCCCTGCACAATTACGCGGCGGCCCAGTGGATTCTTCATGCGTCCTGGGTCAGCGAAGCCAAGGTTCGGTTTGAAGAGACCTGCTTGAGTGTCGACGGGATTCGCATCGAAGGTCGGGTGGACTTTATCGAACTGGCCAAGGGTGAGTTGTTCAGGGTCGATCGGCAGACAGAACGGCTGATGCTGATGTCCGTCACTCTGGACGATTCGCGTGCGCAGGCCGGTACGTCGGGGATCAGTGTTTCGATCGGCGAGGAAACTTCGCCGGTCGCCGTGCTGGCGCGGATTCGAGCGCTGGCCGCAGAGAAACGCCTCGCGTCGGCCCATGTGCCACTGCACAGGTTTGCGCTGCCGTTGAATCCGGCGCCTCAAGCGGTTTTCGTCACGGCCTGGTACGACGTGGCGCAGGACCGATTGTTGTATGCGCGCAACCTGCCCGAGGCTGTGAATGACGGCCTCGTACTGGGCGCCGCCAGCGCTGAGCACGCCTGGTTCTATCACCCCGAGCATGCAACGGTCTGGCGGGTCGATGCGATCACCGGCACGGTTAACTATCGCTACCGGCTGATGAACCCTGCAACCGGCTCAAGAATCATTGGCTGTGAGCAAATTGCTGATCGCCTACGGGTCCGGCAAGCGATGCTTGAAGTCGAAAGCGGAGTCGAGGTGACGTTCGAGTATCAGCTGTTTAAAGGGACGGTAGCGCTCGACAGTATCAGCACCTCGGCCGCCTGGAGTGATTACACCCCCCGGCGTTCGGCGAATTATTGGCGGTCTCTGGTTGATCGCTTCAAAACGCCGCGTGCCTATGCTGACAAGACGCCGGGCATGGCGTCTAGCCTGGCCTCGTGGGGGCCGCATCAGTTTGTCCGGCTACGCAGTCATGTCCAGCAAACGCTGCGGGATCTGGGCTGGATTCGTCTCGCGGACCGCATGTTTTTCCAGCTGGATCACGCCAGTGGTTTGCAGCTGGATACGGTCATGCTGGTGTGGGATGACGGCCCGGGCGATCTGCCGCTGTTGTTCAGTAAACAGGCCAGATTGCTACTGCGCGGCGCAGCTGCGGGCGCTGCGCAAATCATCGCCAGCGATGTCATCGATGTCAGCCGGTTCGGTATGGGGTACATCGTGACCCGTGAAGACGGTCGGCTGTTCGAGATCGACAAGCAGGGCGTACTCAAGTTTGTTGGCATCGGCCCGCACTGGCTGCGGGTCAACCCTGATTGGCAGGGTGCATTGCCAGCGCTTGCGAAAAATTATCGTGATGCACCGTTCACGATGATCGGCCTGGTCGATGTTTCGGGCCGGCATGCCGTGGCAGCCTGGTGCATCGATGAGCAGGTGGTGCTGGCCGAAGGGGGCGAGCGCAAGGAACTCGCGTTGGTGGGCCTGACCCCGGACCGACAGGCCGTGTGGCTACTCGATGTCTTTGCAGGGCAACTGTTGCGCCAACCACTGATCAGAATCGACGCGTTGCGTCAGGCGTTCGGCAACGGCAACCGGCTGCTGTCCGACCAACGCCTGCCAGTTGCGCAAAAAGTCTGGTCGCAATGGGCGTTTGTCGAGGTCGTACCCCATGGGCAGGGGCTGCTGGGGCGCACCCGCGAAGGCGTGAATGTGCAACTGCTGGATCAGCAACCGGCGCGTATCGTCGGCGTCGAGAAACAATGGTTGCGCCGCCATGGCCAGACGCCCGGGCAGTTGCAGAGCCAGCTTAAAGCACTGCTGGACGGACAGGCTCATGTGCCGGTTCTGCAAGTCGAAAACACTGCGGATCACTACCGGTATTACGTGCCGCAGCGCGATCGCCTGTTCGATGTGCCTGGACGGGACGACGGGCAATGGCCGCTGTTCCTCGGCACGCGCGACGCGTCGGAGGCGCTGCTGTTCGACTCGATTGATGGCCTGATCTTCAGCACCGGCGCTGCCGGTCCTTTGCACAATCGCGCCAGCCATGCGCAACGCGAGGACGACATCCTGACGCTGGAGTCGAGGGCCGAGGTCACGGAAGTCATGGCATTGTTGCCTGACGGGGTCGACAAACTGATCCTTGCATTCGGCGCTCAGGCGTTGAGCTATCGGGTCTCGGATGAAGCCTGGCAGCGCCTGGACTGCATCGTGCTCGAAACTCGACGGCCGTTGGGCGCCGAGGCGCCGGGCATGGGCACGCTGGTGTTGGGCATGGTCGCTGCCGAACACTTGCTGATGTCGCTGGACGATGGGCATCTGGTTCTCACTGACCCGGACAATGCCCACAGTCTGATCGTGCGCAATGTCATACCCGAGGAGGGCGAGCCGGGCGCGCCAGTGCAGATCAGCGTCAACCTTTCTGGTGAGCTCTACACACTGCCCATCGAGCAGTGGCTTGAGGCGTTGTCGCAGGTCAGGGGCAGCCAAGGCGTTGCCACACTGCAAGCGGTGATAAACCAGAGTCTCTGACATATCAGGCCAAACTAAAAAACCTGGGTCGTGAACGTCAGTTTGCGACCCTTCTTTACTTTTAAATGATTCTGACGGGTTTGTGTCTGCTCAATGTTTATTGTTTTTTATGCGTATTTAGTTGTGGCGGAAATATAGGGTCATCGTTTGATTGAACAAGTTAGAACTGCGCTGTGTGGTGTTCGGTTAACACTGATAAAGATTGAATCTATTCAAGTTTGAGTTTGCGATGCTCAGTGATTAGCTTGATCTTCTGATAATCAAGCTGATGAGAAGCATATGCAGAATAATGAAAGGGTGAGTGACGAAGGAAACTACGTCAGGTTTATAACACTTGTGCAGTTGGCGGAACTTGAGCGAGCGCTGTTTCCTTACAGAAACAGCAAACATTATGAGGCTCTGCTGCGATATCACGCGGCCTGTGTCGCGGCGATGGATTCGCCCCGATTGCTTGAACCCCTGGGCCTGTTCAAGCAGACGCTGGAGCAAGTGCTGGGTGATGGTCGTGTCCGGCGCAATGTGCAACCGTCACCGTCGCAAAACCCTGGGGCGGATCTTTCACACATTTACGACAGGGTCGAAGAACTGCAGTCGCGGATGCAATCCAGTGCGGCGTTAATTAAAACCAAAGCGGTCCCTGTGCCGAAGACTCTGCACTTTGTCTGGCTCGGCGGCGGGGGCGGCGATATTCAGCGTGATTACCTCAATGTCTGGAAACAGGTGCTGGGGGGGCAGGGTTATCACTTCAATCTCTGGTACGACAGCGACGCACTGCTGGCTTATCAGACCAACAGGATCATCGTCGAAGCGGCGAAAGCCGATGCGCTGGCACAGGCAGCAACAACCATCACGGAAGACCAGTTGGCCACGCGTTACGAAGAGCGCGCGATTGTTCTGAAACAGCAGATGTTTGCGCACATCAATGCCGCCGTGGCGAAGGGTGAATCAGCTGACGCGGCGCGTATTGACTTGCTGGTGAGTGGTTACGGCCAGGATGCCGCAGCACTGCAAGCGCTCAGGCAAAACAACCTTCGCTCGGTGCAAGGCATGGCTGGCGGCGCTCTGCAATTGCGTGATCTTGAAGGTGCTGCCGCACCGGTGCAATTGCAGGATATCTACCAGCGCGAAATGCGCTTGCGCGGCAACCTGGCGGCGGCGTCCGACGTGGTGCGGGCAGAAGCCCTGTATCAGGAAGGGGGCAGCTATGCCGATGTCGATAACTTGCCGCCGCTGGTGAGTCACCTCGCCGGGATCGAACTCGAGACGCTGGGCGGCGATGCCCGACTGGGCATTTTGCAGGTGCTGCTCAATCACAATCCAGAGTGGATGCCGAGTCGTCAGCCTTCGAGCAGCTACTTCGAACGCATTCCGCTGGAGCACCGGCCGGCCGTGGAAGCCTTCGCCAAAACCCGTCCGGTGCTGAGTCAGGTTTTCCAGGCGCCGACCGATCTACTGGCCCGGCCGTTTGAGCTGCGCGCAGTTGCTGAACGCAGTTCGATATCCAATGCTTTCTTGATGGCGCATGCCGGATCCGAAACGCTGCAAGCCTTCATCGAGCGCATTCGCTTCAATTACCAGTTGGTCGATGCCACGACGCATCTGGCGGTGCAGCGCGGCATCGCCTTGACGGACGCCGACGCCTTGCTGCCGCTGGCGCTGGCCGTTCTGGAAAAAACCTACGGAGCGCTGAGGGACCTGCCCGAAGAGGAAGAGATTCTCGCAGGCTCTCTCGCCGGTGCCGCTGCGAGTTACTTCAGCGACGGCATCCGGCGTCAGAGCGAAGGCACCATCTACCTGACCGGCCCAAGCGCAATGCGCGATGGTATGCGCGATTACGCGAAGGCACATTTGACCCCCGCGCACGCCGAGAGGGTGCGCGCCGAGGCAGCCATCGCGCGCTATGCCTCGGTCAATCGGGCCACCGAAGAGGAACTCGATCACTCCTGGAAAGACAACGGCAACGACCCCTTTAAATGGGTCGAGGACGAGCAGGCACGTTGGCAACAAGGGCAATACAAGGCCCGTTACCAGGGCGATATGGCGCAATTGCTCAAAGGCTCGACCATTGAGTTCGAGCAGGGCTGGCCGGTGATCGAAGGGCGTGCGGTGCTGCTGACCGACATCTTGCAGCGTCTGGTTGATGGACTCGGCGAGCGCTTTGTGCAGGCAATGAACCAGGGGCATGAAGGGGCAATCACCTTTGAACAACCACTGCCGCTGAGCTTCGCCGACCGCCAGTCGATCAGGCATCAGGCGGACGATGTGCTGGCGCCGGCGTTTCTCAGTGATGCGCGAATCCAGACCCTGGGCCTGGACGAAGTCCTGGTCGCGCTCGGCCACGGTGAACTGGACATTGTCCAGACAACCCCATTGCAACGCCTGTCACTGGGCCTGTTGACCGGCATGGACTCGTTGCACAGCCAGAACTTTGTGCAATTGAGCGGTGAGCTCGACAACTTGGCCAACAGCGTTCGTGACCTGGGCGCTTCGAGTCGATATGCGGTCATTGAGCGGCGTCTGTACACGCGTATGGACCCGGCCTTTCTCGAGGGGCTGGCCAGCGACCTGGCCGAGCCAGCCGCCGCCCTTGGTGCGCTGGATCTGAAAAAAACCGCGCTGATGAAGGCGCGTACCCTGCAACAGTGGGGCCGCTATGTGACGCAGATCCAGCAGGTCGCCACCCTTGAGCATCGCTTGCGTATCGGTGAGCAAGTCCACCGGGTGCTTGGCCAACTGGAAGTGAGCAGGGTGTATTCGGTGCCGCAGGATTTATTGCGCGGCGGCATCGGCGAGACGCTTGGCGGCCGCTGTTACCCCTTGACCCTGATGATGAGCGCAGCCATGACCCAAGGCGAAACGGCCTCCCGGCGCTTGCGTGAACGCTTTTATCTGGCCTCTCTGGAACCGGCGCAAAGTGATTCGATCGCCTTTGTGCAAGCGCTGGAGGAGATGCGCGGCACCCCGTTGGGGGAAGTGGGCACGTCGTTGAATCGCGCCGATCTGGCGCAGGTCACCACCGCGCTGGAGGGCCACACCACAACCCGGACGCTCATGCTCAATTCCGACAACCACTCGATGCTGGTGGCCAAAACTGTCGTCGGCGAACAGATTGCCTATCATTTTTATGACCCCAATTTCGGCGTGTTCGAATTCGAGAATGCGGCGATGTTCAAGCGCGCGCTGGAGCACTTTTTCCGCAATGTGGGCATGGCCAAGTATTACGCCGCGTACGGTGCCGCCACCCGGCCGACGTTCGACCTGATCGAACTGCACGGCGCACGGATTGCTGCCTTGCCCCTGTCCGGTGGATTTGATGTGGCGAAGGTCCTCTCGCAGGAGGCATTGGCGGGGCAATCGTCACGCCCGTTGCGTCAGCGCCTGAACAGCGCTCATGGCCGATCGCTTGTCGAAAACGCGCACCTGGGCCGAAGCCTGCTGGGGCTGGACGGTCACTGGTGGGGGCAGCAGATCGCCCACGCGACGGCGGCGTTGCAAGAGCTGCATGCTTCGGCCACGCCGCTGGTGCCCTTGTTCGACACGCTTGAGGTCACGACCGAAGGCAAATACCGGTTGAGTCTCATTGATCCTTCAAAGCCTGAACGCGTGGTTGAGGTGCTCAGCGAAGACCATCGCCTGTTGCGCATCAAAGCCTGGTTGTCCGAGCAGTTCTCCACCCTGGCGCGTAAACCGCCGTCGCCCACGGGTGTGGTGGACCCGACCGAAGCCGGCAGCGTGCATACCCTCAACGCCGGTTTCACCATTCAGGCCTTGATGAATGCGTTGCGTGGCCGCGAAGGCGACGACCGCAGCTTGACCATTGCCGTGCGCCTGCACGCTTACGTCAACTATGCGCAGTTGGCCCATGGCAACGTGATGGATGTGCTGGGACTTATTAAACTGGTGCGCATCGCGCTGAACGAAGAAAAGCTCATTGCACGCACCGTTTCCCCGGTCGTTGCCGAAGCGTTGGGGCATGTCGCCAACGAAGGGGTGGGGGCATTGCTGGGGCTGGCCAATGTCGGTTTTGATGTCTATCAACTGTCGACCGCAGAAAACGCAGTCGAGAAAGCCCAGTTCGGTACTCAACTGGCCTTTGACGCCGCCAGCCTGGCCTTGACGGCAGGTGGTGTCGGGGCGGCATTGGTCGGCGCGTCCACCGCTGCCGCCGTGCTGGGCGGTGCCGGGGTGATCCTTGGCGGACTGGCCGTGGGTGTTGCGGCACTCGCTCAAGGGTTTGCCGGCATCGCTCGTGATGCGCAGGCCGTGGGGCAGTTTTTCGCTGACATGGAGCGCGTCTATCGCGGCGTCGGCTACCGCCTCGATGCCACCTTCGACGCGTGGACCGTACCGCCATCGCTGCTGGTGCAAAAGATCGACCTCAACGCCGCTACATTGTTGCTCGACAGCCCGAAACTCTACCCGCTACGCGACCACTTCGGCGTTGCGGATTACGACCTCGACTATGCCCGGGCAATTGATATTCGCCAGCAGTTGGGACTGCCCGGGCGGATCGGCTTTGCGCCACCTGCCGGAAAAGCCATCGTCCTGCCCTGCACACCGCAGACCTGTTACGGCTATGAGTACAAGGCGTTGCCGTTTGCCAGCTCGCGCCATGACCACGGGTTTGACACGGCCCGACGTCTGGAGAAAAAGCAGGCGGACGACCAGTGGCTGTTTCTGTTTTCGTTCTACTCGTTTCCTTCCCATTACATCCTCCAACGGCTGCTTCCCGATTATCGCGCGACGGTCATTGAGGTCGAACTTGACCCCGTCGAACGCACCTTGGTGGTGCCGACGCTGCCTGGTGCCTGGAAAGGCAAGGTGTCGTACAGGATTTCCGGGGGTGGGGCATCCTGCACGCTGGTTCTCAATCCCGGTGCGAACATCGAATTGCTCGCGCCGAGCCTGCAGCAGTGCCGCTGGGTGTTGCAGGCAGGCAAGGTCCATGAGCGTGACATTCGCATCGAGCGTTTCGGCGAGGTGCATATCGGCGATGTACACGTGACGCTGACCGGGCAGGGGCGCCACTCGCTGTTGATTCACACGGCAGACCAGCAACTGTTCAGCGTCGATCTCGCCAGGCAACAGTTGGCAATCATCGAACAGAGCGCCCCTGTAGGACTGGATGAACAGGCACTGCTCAGGCATTACCAGGCGTTGGCCCGGGAGCATCGTCTGGCGCTGCCTTATACCGCGATCCATGACTGGCTGATTCCGTTCGAATCGCCGCAACACCCGCGTTACACCACGGCCTGGTATGACGCGCAGGAGGACCGCTTCCTGTACATCCGCAACGACAACGTCGGTGATACCGAAGAGGCGCAACTGGCGCTGGTGACGGGCGGTTTTGCTTATTTTTATGTGCCGGACAGCTACGACATCTGGCAGGTCGATGCCGTCAGCGGGTTGCTCAAGTATCGATACCGCCTGGTCCTGGCCGAGGGCGAAAGTACCCTCGGCGCCCTGCAAGTGGACAGCCAGGGCGTGATTCATTTCGTGCAATCGGTCAACGATGCCCACGGACCTCGGCAACTCGGTTACCTGATTCATGACGGGCAGCTGTTTTTGAGTTCGGTGACCCATGATCTGCAGCGCGAGCTGCAGGCAAGCCTGTTCGCCCGGCCGACGCTGAGCGATTGGAGCGTGGTGCTGGGCAAGTATCTGACGCCTCGTCCCGTCCCCGACATGGACGGCTTCGCAACCGTGGACTGGCAACCGGCGGCTTACGTTTCGGTCAGTTGGAAGTTCGAAGCGGACAAACGCGAGATCGCCTGGGTACGCCGTCACGATCAACTGCTGATTCATCCACAGCCTCTGCCGCATCACGTGCGCGGCTGGAGCGATTCGATCAAGAACCTGAGCGATCTGGTACTGATGCCGATGACGGATGAGGGTGAGGGTGAGGTGTTTTTTATCTACAACCGTCTCGACCAGACACTTTGCCGGCAACAGCGAACCGTTGTGCAGGGCCAGGCGCAATGGCTGCATCGTTGGGTAACACCCGAGGGGCTTGCGCAGGTGGTGGCCGTCGAGGGCGGCTATCTGATCCTGGATAACGAGGGACGTTTCTTTAACCTGACGGCGCAAGGTGACGTGCAGTTGGCTGGCCTCGGCGAGCAATGGCTCAAGGATCGTCCTCAGTGGTGGCGGGCGCTGGAGCCGATCGCCAAGCGATACCCGGTGAACAGTTTTGCAATCGTCGGGCTACGTAACCTTGCCGGTGACGGCAACCTGAGTGCCTGGTTCGTGAATAACCGCTTGCTGCTGTGTGACCTGGGACACGACAAGGAAGTGCGCTTGCTTGGGGTAACCCCGGATAACCGCTCGGTGTGGTTGTTTGATGTGTCGAGCGGCGAGATCTGGAGCCAGGCGTTTGTCGAGCCGCAGAGCCTCGACCAGGCCTTTGGCAAGGGCGTGCAGTTGTTGCGCAGTGATTTGTTGCCGATACCCGCACAGCCGTGGAGCGACTGGCGGTTTGCCAACGTGGCCATTGACGGCTCGGGGTTGGCAGCAACCACTGTGGCTGGAGTGACCCTGAAGTTGCGCGATCAGGTGCCGGTGGTGGTCAGCGCGGTCAATCGGAACTGGGTGAAAGCACAGGGCGAGCCGCTGGTCGAGCGTCTGCAAGCCTTGTTGAAGGGTGTGGAGCACGAAGATTTCGTCAAAGTGGCGTCGGCGCCGCAAAGCCTGCAATGGTACGACGCACAAAACGCTCGACTGCTGAGCATCAAAGACAAGATTCTGCCCAGCGACTTCGCCATGCTCGGCACTCAAACCCAGGCCAAGGTGCTGCTGCACGCGCGGCAGGAGAGCAAGGTCCAGATTTATCCAGGCCGCCAAAGCCTTGGCCCGTTCGACTACGTCCAGCGCGATGCGCAAGTCTTGAGCATCGAAGGCCGTAACCGTCTGGATGATCTGATGCCGTTGATCCCTGATGACGTCACTACGCTGGTGTTGCGACTGGGTCAGGGGCACGTGACGTGTCAGTTGTCGAAGGCGGCCTGGCGACGGCTCGATTCGCTCATCGTCGACTGCCGGCATGTTTTGGGTGAAGGGCCGACGGTTCCCGGCAAGTTGATCTGGGACTTCGATGCACCGGACGATCTGTTATTCGAAGTCATTGGCGATCATCTGGTGATCATCGATCCGGAGACTGAACACAGCCTGATTTTTCGCGATGTCTGTTCCACTGATCCGGCGTTGCGTGGGGAAGTGTTCCTCGCGTTCAAAAAACAGCAATCTCACGCGATATCGTCGTGGGTGCAACGGTTGCAGGCAGCGACACCGCGTTCGGCCAGCGTGACGTTCAAGGCGCTGATGGCAGAGCCTGCCATCGCGGGTTAAGCCGCAGCCCGCACACAGCAAAACGCCGCGAACGATACCGTTCGCGGCGTTTTGCTGTGCAGTCATTGTCGGCGATGCCACTCAGGGCACTAGATAGCCTTTGACCCCGGTAAAAATGATCTGCGCCGCCAGTGCGCAAACGAACAAGCCCATCAAGCGACTGACAATCTGCAAGCCCTGATCACCGAGAATCCGTTCGATCCGGTTGGACAGATACAGCACCACCCCAACGGTAAAACTGGCCAGCGCAATGCTCATGATCGCCGTGAGTTTGTCATCCCAGTGTGGCTGGCTGACGCCCATCACCAGCAAGGCACCGATGGTGCCGGGGCCGACGGTCAGCGGGATGGTCAGCGGCACGATGGTCACGTCCTGCTGCACGTTGTCGCTTTGCACCACCGACTTGCCTTGGGCCATGCCCAGCGCCGAGATGAACAGCACGCTGCCGGCGCCGATCCGGAAAGCATCCACGGTAATGCCGAACACATCGAAAATCACTCGCCCGAACAAATACAGAAGAACGCTGGAGACCAGCGTGGCGATCGCGACTTTCCAGGCCAGCCGTCGTTGCTCCTTGCGCGAATAACCACGGGTCAGGCTGATAAAGCAGGACAACACGAAGAACGGGCTGTAGAGCACCAGCATCTTCAGGTAAACACTGAATAACACGTGGAGCATGGTGCAAGCTCACTGGCGAGGGAAGTCGTGGGGGAGTCTATCAGGCACTACGGGGTCTGTCGGCTTACGAGGTCGGCGTTGTGGCGCGATTCTGCTGGTCGCGCTGCGCCACCCAGTGTTCGATCAACTCGCGCAATTGCGATAGCTCGACGGGTTTGGACATGTGCCCGTCCATACCGGCCTGCCGCGCGCGTTCCTTGTGTTCAGCGAGAATATGCGCCGTCAGCGCCACGATTGGCGTGCGGATGCGCTGGTTGCTGACTTCCCACGCGCGCAATTGCTGCGTCGCCGAGAACCCGTCGAGGATCGGCATTTCGCAGTCCATCAGCACCAGATCGTAACGCTGGGCTTTCATCGCTTGCAGTGCTTCTTCGCCGTTGGCGGCGGTGTCCGGTTGCAGGTTGAGCTTGCCGAGCATGCCGCGAATCACTTTGGTCGAAATCGTGTTGTCTTCGGCGACAAGGATGCGGAAGTCACTTGGCACTTTGGCGGCGGTGGCCGGGGTGACCACTTGCGGCTGGAACACCACCTGGCCTTTGTTGCGCTGATTGAGTTCGTCGGCCAGGGTAGTCTTGAGGGTGTAGCCGGCCACCGGTTTGGCGAGGATGCGTTTGATCCCCGAGTTGCGCGCGATGATCTTGCTCGGTGCATTGCTGATGCCGGTGAGCATGATCAACAGGATGTCGTGATTCAGGCTCGGGTCTTCCTTGATCTTGGCCGCGAGCTGCATGCCGGTCATGCCTGGCATGTTCTGATCGAGCAACACCACATCAAAGTAATCTCGCAGGTGCGCCTTGGTCCGCAGTAGAGCCAACGCTTCCTTGCCCGATGGCACGGCGCTGACATTCAGCCCCCACGCGCTGCATTGCTGGACCAGCACCTTGCGGCAGGTGTCATTGTCGTCGACCACGAGGACCCGCGCGCCCTGCAGCGGACTGTCGAGATCGGAGGTCGGGTGTTCGAGGCGATCGGGATCCAGTGGCAAGGTCAGCCACAATGTGCTGCCTTGGTTGGCGCCGCTCTTGATGCCGAATTCGCCATGCATCAAACGGATCAGTTGCCGGGCGATCACCAGCCCCAGATTGCCACCCAGGCGATTGGCCGACAGGAAGTGCTTGCTGTGCAGTTCGGCATGCATCAGCGCGTCGCGTTCTTCCTGCTCCATTGGCGCGCCACTGTCCTGCACGGCGATGCGCAGACGTGGCTTGCTGCTGCGTTCGTCGAGGGCGACGACGATCAGCACTTCACCTTCATCGGTTTTCTTCAGGGCGTTTTCCAGCAGGCTCAGCAGCGTCTGGCGCAGGCGGGTCGGGTCACCGCTGATCACTCGCGGCACTTGCGGCTGGATGAAGCTGATCAGTTCGACGTTCTGCTGTTCGGCCTTGGCGCGGTAGATGCTCAGACAATCGTCGATCAAGGCATTGAGGTCGAACTGCACGTCGTCCAGCTCGATCTGTCCGGATTCGAGCTTGGAGATGTCGAGGATCTCGTTGATCAACGTCAGCAGTTCGTTGCCGGCGCTGTGGATGGTCTGCACGTAGTCGCGTTGCTTGACTGACAATGGCGTGCCCAGCAGCAGTTCGGTCATACCCAGCACGCCGTTCATGGGCGTGCGGATTTCGTGGCTGATCTTGGCGAGGAATTCGGCTTTGGCGTTGATCTCGGCATTGCTTGCGGCGAGGTCGCGGCTGACGCTGAAGCGGCTTTCGGTGATGCTGCGCTGACGCTCACCGAGGGCGATGCTCATCAACAGGCCGCTGATGCAGATGAACGCCATCAGGGTCATGATCAAGCCTTGCGGCGACACCAGCGTCAGCCCCAGCAAGGCCGGCAGAATGATCAAGGTGCCGATGTTGAACACCACCATCGCGGCGACGAACAAACGCGCCGGACGGTAACCTTTCTGCCAGTGATAGAACGCGACGAACAACATGCTCAGGCCGGCCAGCGCCACCAGTGCATAAGTGATGATGTTCAGTGGCAGGGTGTTGACGAACAACAGCAACAGGCTGCAGGTCACGATAAACAGGATGTCGCCGATCAACAGCTTGTTCAGCGGGTGTGGGCCGAGCGGGGCGAAGAAGCGATAGGCGAACATCAATCCGGCTGGAGCCGTTAGCAGCAACGCCAGATAGGCGCCCGGCGTCTGCACCGCATGCCAGTTCGGCAACCAGGGGCCGGCGAGGTTCAGCAACAACAGCAGGCTCAGGCCCAACAGGCCTTCGCAGACCGCCAGCCATAAGCTGCTGCGCGAGCGGGAATAGGCGTAGCGCACCAGGTTGTGCAACAGCAGCATGCCGAGGCAGCCGAACAGTAAACCAAAGACCAGCGTCTGATTGTGATTGGCCGCGCTCATCACCGCTGATTGCAAGGTGACGTGCGGGCGCAACTGATGGTCGGACACCAGGCGCAGATAGACATCGAGGGTTTTGTCGCTCTGCGGCAACGGCAACATGAAGTCGCTGCTCGGCAAGGGCCGTTCGGCCTGTGGCTGGTCGGTGCCGGTGTTGCGCTGCTCGATCAACTGGTCACCGTCGAGCACGTAGAGATTGAGCTGTGACAGGTCGGGGGCAAAGACGCGCAGCACTTGTTCGTGCTTGCCCGGCGCCAGCCTGAAACGCAGCCACAAGGCGCCATCGGGCTCGGACGCGGTAAGGCGATCAAGTTCGATGGGGCTGAATTGATTGGTGTAGCGAGCGGAGCGGATATCGCTCAGTTGCAGATTGCCCTGATCGTCGAGCAATACCGACCAGCCACTGCCTTGCGCGGCCTGGGCCGGGAGCATGCAGAGCAAGGTCAGCAACGTGACGGTGAAGCTTATGGCAATCCTGAGCCAGCGCACGGCGAAATCCCTTCGTAGGTTGATGCCAGAATATAACGATGCGCCGCGGTGGAACAGCCCGGCGAGGAACGGTATCCCTCGCCGGACGTGATCGACAGCTTATTCCTGGGTTTCGCCACGTTCACGGGCAATGGCGCGGTAGCCAATGTCCTTGCGGTAGAAGCAGCCTTGCCAGTCGATCGCCGCTGCCAGCTTGTAGGCTTGCTGCTGCGCTTCACCGACGCTTGCGCCCATTGCGGTGGCGCAGAGCACGCGACCGCCGGCGGTGACGACGTTGCCGTCTTTGAGTGCCGTACCGGCGTGGAAGACTTTGCCTTCCAGCTTCGCCGCAGCATCGAGCCCGTTGATCGCTGCGCCCTTGGCGTAGTCGCCCGGGTAGCCGCCAGCGGCCAGCACGATGCCGACGCTCGGGCGTGGATCCCACTGTGCTTCGACCTTGTCCAGCGCTTGCGCCAGCGCCGCTTCAACCAGCAGCACCAAGCTCGACTGCAGACGCAGCATCACCGGTTGGGTTTCCGGATCGCCGAAGCGGCAGTTGAACTCGATGACCTTCGGGTTACCGGCCTTGTCGATCATCAGACCGGCATACAGGAAACCGGTGTAGACGTTGCCTTCCTCAGCCATGCCGCGCACGGTCGGCCAGATCACCAGGTCCATCACGCGCTGGTGCACGTCAGCGGTAACCACCGGGGCAGGGGAGTACGCGCCCATGCCGCCAGTGTTCGGGCCGCTGTCGCCGTCGCCAACACGTTTGTGGTCTTGGCTGGTAGCCATCGGCAAAACGTTTTTGCCGTCGACCATGACGATGAACGAAGCTTCTTCGCCGTCGAGGAATTCTTCGATGACCACGCGCGAACCGGCGTCACCGAAAGCGTTGCCAGCGAGCATGTCACGCACGGCGTCTTCGGCTTCAGCCAGAGTCATGGCGACGATCACGCCTTTACCGGCGGCCAGGCCATCGGCCTTGATCACGATCGGTGCGCCTTTTTCACGCAGATAAGCCAGGGCTGGCTCGATCTCGGTGAAGTTCTGGTAGTCGGCGGTCGGGATCTTGTGGCGGGCCAGGAAGTCCTTGGTAAAGGCTTTGGAACCTTCCAGCTGCGCGGCACCGGCGGTCGGACCGTAGCAGTCCAGCCCACGGGAGCGGAACAGGTCGACGACGCCAGCGACCAGCGGCACTTCCGGACCAACGATAGTCAGGGAAACGTTTTTCTCGGCAAAGTCGGCCAGTTGCTCAAGGGCCAGCACGTCGATGGCGACGTTCTCGCACTTGGCTTCAATTGCCGTACCGGCGTTGCCCGGCGCGACGAACACCTTCTGCACGCGCGGATCCTGAGCCACTTTCCAGGCCAGGGCGTGTTCACGGCCACCGCTGCCAATGATCAAAACATTCATTTCAAAAACCTCGGATGACGCTAATTCTGTTTTTAGAACCTAAAGCGCTTCACGCTATAGGAGGTCGCAATGAAGTCGGTAGATGCAAGGCGGAGTCGACCTCGATGAGCGGAGTTGCCTTTTGGCAATGAGCATCATCGAGGTCGGCTCCAACGCAGCAGATGCCGGCTTCAGTGCGGCCGTCGACTAGTTAGTGACGGAAGTGGCGCATGCCGGTGAATACCATGGCGATGCCAGCTTCATCAGCCGCAGCAATCACTTCGGCGTCACGCATCGAGCCGCCCGGCTGGATCACCGCAGTGATGCCGACCTTGGCCGCGTTGTCCAGACCGTCGCGGAACGGGAAGAACGCGTCCGAGGCCATCACCGAACCGGCCACTTGCAGGCCGGCGTGCTCAGCCTTGATCGCAGCGATACGCGCCGAGTTTACGCGGCTCATCTGGCCGGCGCCGACACCGATGGTCTGACGGTTCTTGGCGTAGACGATGGCGTTGGACTTAACGTACTTGGCGACTTTCCAGGCGAAGATCAGGTCGTGGATTTCCTGTTCGGTCGGTGCGCGTTTGGTCACGACTTTCAGGTCATCGGCGCTGATCATGCCGATGTCACGGCTCTGTACCAGCAGGCCACCGTTGACGCGCTTGTAGTCCCAGGCAGCGGCGCGGTCAGCCGACCACTCGCCGCAGGCCAGCAGGCGCACGTTGGCTTTGGCCGCAACAATGGCGCGGGCTTCTGCGCTGACGCTTGGCGCGATGATCACTTCCACGAACTGACGCTCGACGATCGCCTTGGCGGTCTCGGCATCCAGTTCACGGTTGAAAGCGATGATGCCGCCGAACGCCGATTCAGTGTCGGTGGCGTAAGCCAGTTCGTAGGCCTGACGGATGCCGCCTTCGGCGTCCGGGCTGACCGCCACGCCGCACGGGTTGGCGTGCTTGACGATCACGCAGGCAGGCTTGACGAAGCTCTTCACGCATTCCAGCGCGGCGTCGGTGTCGGCCACGTTGTTGTACGACAGCTCTTTGCCTTGCAGTTGGGTTGCGGTGGCGATGCCGACTTCGGCAGGCTTGGCTTCAACGTAGAACGCCGCGCTCTGGTGCGGGTTCTCGCCGTAGCGCATTTCCTGGGCCTTGATGAACTGGCTGTTGAAGGTGCGCGGGAATTCGCTGCGACCTTCGGTGCTCAGGGTTTCAGCGGCCTGATTCACGGTGCCCATGTAGTTGGCGATCATGCCGTCGTAGGCGGCGGTGTGTTCGAACGCCTTGAGCATCAGGTCGAAACGCTGAGCGTAGGTCAGGCCGCCGGCTTTCAGGCCTTCCAGCACGCTGGCGTAATCGCTGGCATTTACCACGATCGCTACGTCTTTATGGTTTTTCGCTGCCGAACGGACCATGGTCGGGCCGCCGATGTCGATGTTTTCGATCGCGGTCGGCAGGTCGCAGCCTGGCTTGTTGATGGTGGCTTCGAACGGATAGAGGTTAACGGCAACCAGATCGATCGGCTTGATGCCGTGCTCGCTCATGATGGCGTCGTCGATACCGCGACGACCGAGGATGCCGCCGTGGATTTTCGGGTGCAGGGTTTTCACCCGACCGTCCATCATCTCGGCGAAACCGGTGTAATCCGCGACTTCCACTGCGGCAACACCGTTGTCGCGCAGCAGCTTGAACGTCCCGCCGGTGGAGAGGATCTCGACACCCAGGGCTTCAAGCTCCTTGGCGAATTCGAGGATCCCGGTCTTGTCGGAAACGCTGATCAAGGCGCGGCGGATCGGCAGGCGGGTAGTCTGGTCGGTCATCTCAATTTCCATCAAAAGCAAAGGAAGTCAGCAAAAAAGGCGACCGTTTTTTACGCGGGCGCCTTTCTGGTTTGATTGAATGCTTACAGCAGATCGTACTGCTTGAGTTTCTTGCGCAGCGTGCCGCGGTTAAGTCCCAGCAGCTCACTGGCCTTGGTCTGGTTGCCCTTGACGTAGTTCATCACGCTTTCGAGCAGGGGAGCCTCGACTTCGGAGAGCACCAGGTTGTACACATCCGTGACGGACGCGCCCTCAAGGTGGGCGAAATAATTGTGCAGCGCCTTCTCGACACTCCCGCGAAGGGTCTGGCCTTCTTCGCTCGGGGTATTGAGGTGCTGTTTCAAATTCACGTTGTCGCTCACGGGTGCTGTTCCACTCACTAAAGTCTCGGTCATCATCGTCATGCGGCCACCCCTTCTTCGTCCCCTGTCAGGCTCTTGTAATGCTCGGCGAAGAACTCCCGAACATTGGCGCATTGTGTTTCCGTACCATCCAAACGATTGAAGTGGGCGCGGAACTCCCTGGCGCCCGGCAAGGTTGCGAGATACCAGCCCACATGCTTGCGCGCAATGCGCACGCCCATCACGTCCCCATAGAAAGCGTGAAGTGCGGCCAGATGCTCCAGCAGTATGTGTTCCACTTCGATCAGCTCCGGCGCCGGCAATTTCTCGCCGGTACGCAGGAAGTGTTCGATCTCGCGAAAAATCCATGGCCGCCCTTGGGCGGCACGGCCTACCAACAGGCCATCGGCACCGGTCGCGTCAAGCACGTAACGGGCCTTTTCCGGCGAATCGATATCGCCATTGGCGAACACCGGGATCGACACGGCCTGCTTGATCGCGGCAATCGTGTCGTACTCGGCTTCACCCTTGTACAGATCGGCGCGAGTGCGGCCATGCACTGCCAGCGCGGTGATCCCGGCCTGCTCGGCGATCTTCGCCACGGTCAGGCCGTTCTTGTTGTCGCGATCCCAGCCGGTGCGGATCTTCAGCGTGACCGGCACATCAACCGCAGCCACAACGGCCTGCAGGATCTCGGTGACCAGTGCTTCATCTTTCAACAACGCGGAACCGGCGGCCTTGTTGCAGACCTTCTTTGCCGGGCAACCCATGTTGATATCAATAATCTGTGCGCCCAGTTCGACGTTGGCTCGCGCTGCGTCCGCCAGCATCTGTGCATCACCACCGGCAATCTGCACCGAGCGTGGCTCGGGATCGCCTTCGTGGATCATGCGCATGCGCGACTTGCGGGTATTCCACAGGCTCATGTCACTGGTGACCATTTCCGAGACTACAAGCCCTGCGCCCAAACGCTTGCACAGCTGACGAAAGGGCTGGTCGGTGACGCCCGCCATCGGGGCGAGAATCAAGCCGTTCTGTAATGTATATGGGCCGATGCGTACCGCCGACATAGGACTTCCCTGAGGTGGGGCCGGATCATGAGAGTTCGAAAAAGGGTTGGCATGATACCCGCTCTCGATGACTGGATAAAGGCTGAATTGAACAAAATCTGAACAGTTATTCTGTTATCGCCAGCGGTTTGGTCGTGGCTGGCAAAGTCAGAAAACCGCCGTCAATTCAGAAACGATGAAGCGATTCACTCGGGTGAGTGGAAACTCAGGCTGTAGTTCACCGCTTTGGGGCCTGGATCGAGAATATCCAGCGCAATGTGGATCGGCGTCTGCGGCGGCATTTCCGCCAGGCCTTCGAGATCCCCTTTGAGGTATTCGCCAGGTTTGAAGCGACGACTGGCGATCAGGTGGCCATTGAGGTCGGCGAAGCGCAGTTCCAGTAATGGAAAGGGCTGAGAGAATGTCGCACGGTTATAAATGATCGCGTCGACCACCAGTGCGCCGCTGAACTCCGGGTGACTGCGCACCACCAGATTGCTGCTCTTGATCCGGGCGATGTCGACCTTGGACGGCACCGTGCAGCCGATCTGCGGGCAGATTTGCTGGAACCATGGACGGTATTGATCCTGACGGGCCAGTTCATCGAAATGATAAGCGATGTACTGGGCAGCCAGTCCACCTGCCGCCAGCAGGACCAACAACAGCCACAGCAAGCGGCGTCCCCACGGTGAGCGGCGTTTCTGCCAGTCCAGTTGCAGTGGGTCGTCAGTCAAGTCTTGCAGGACTTCGGCGCGTACGCCGGGTTCTGCGCGCTCGCGCTTTTTGCGCAGCGGTTCAATCGATGGCAGGTCAGCATCGGCTTCGTCACTGGCCGACAAGCGTTCGCGGCGGGTATCGGGGTCGATCGGGTCGTGCAGGCGCAGATGCGGAATCGCCGGCTCGTCATCCAGATCTACCGGTTCCAGCGACAGCGAGGGCTCGGTGCGTTCATAGGTGAGCGGTTCAATGTCGTCGGCTTGTGGCTCGTCGTCCGGCTCCGGAATCCGCTCATCGGCGGGTTCGCTGAACAGGCTGCCAGGCCACGCGGCGTCATCGGGCTCGGGGCTGTCGCGACGGGCACTCAGGGACTCTTCGCGCGGGCGGCCGAGTTCGGTGGCGGGCTGGATTTCCCGTTGTTCGAGACGGGCCAGTTCTTCGTCCAGATCGAGGCTGTCGAGATCAAGCGCCGAGGCGCTCCATTGTTTCTGGCTGATGGCACGCGGTGCCGCAGGTTCAATGGCGGGTGGCTCGACAACAGGCGGCGCGGCAAGGCTCGGCGACGCCTCGACAGGCGGCTCGGCGAGCGGTGGTGCAACCGGCGTCACCGCGTCCTTGCCGGCGTGTTGTTCCAGCAGCTGTTTGGCGGCGTTGAACACTTGCAGGCAGGAGCCGCAGCGAACCACCCCGCGGGCCACGCTCAATTGAGCATGGCTGACACGGAAACTGGTTTGGCAATGCGGGCACTGGGTGACGAAACTGTCGGTCATGCGGCGATCCGGATTATGCAGGCGGTCATATTAACGCCGACGGCCGGTGATGCGCACCCAGCCATCGCGATTGGCGATCGGGTCGAGATCAAAGTCCTGCGCGTAAGCGGCAGCCACTTCGTCACCTTGCTCAGCGAGGATGCCCGACAGCGCCAGGCGGCCACCGGATTTGACCAGCCCCGACAGTTGCGGGGCCAGCGAAACCAGCGGACCGGCAAGAATGTTGGCGACCAGCACGTCAGCTTGAACCTGCGGCAGATCTTCTGGCAGGTACAGCGGGAACAGTTCGTCGGCAATGTTGTTGCGACCGGCGTTGTCGCGCGAGGCTTCCAGCGCCTGCACGTCGATGTCAGTGCCGACCGCTTCTTTGGCGCCGAGCAGCAGGGCGGCAATGGCCAGAATCCCCGAACCGCAGCCGAAATCCAGCACATTGCAGTCTTTCAGGTCTTGGCCGTCGAGCCATTCCAGGCACAAAGCGGTGGTCGGGTGAGTACCGGTACCGAATGCCAGGCCCGGATCGAGCAGCAGGTTGACGGCGTCAGGCTCGGGAGCAGCGTGCCAGCTCGGCACGATCCACAGGCGCTGGCCGAAGCGCATCGGCTGGAAACCATCCATCCAGCTGCGTTCCCAGTCCTGATCTTCAATGACTTCGCTGTGATGCTCGGGCAGCGGGCTGCCGGTCAGCAGTTCCAGGTGGGCCAGAACCGGTGCCGGTTCGGTGCCGCCTTCGAACAGCGCCAACAGGTGCGTGTGCGCCCATAGCGGCGTGGTGTTGAGTTCCGGCTCGAAGATCGGCTGATCTTCGGCGTCCATGAAAGTCACCGACACGGCGCCGACTTCAAGGAAAGCGTCTTCGTAGGTTTCGGCTTGTTCCGGGCTGATGGCGAGACGTACTTGCAGCCAAGGCATGGCGGGCACCTTTGAAAAATATTGATTGCAGCCTAGCGGCCGGCGAGAAGCGCGCAAGTTTACGCGAGCGCGCGGCAGAACACGACCATGGCCGAAGATCAAAAGATCGCAGCCTTCGGCAGCTCCTGCAGGAGTTCGCATTCCAGGGTAGGAGCTGCCGAAGGCTGCGATCTTTTGATTTTCTTTACACCAGAAACGACAAAACCGCCCGAAGGCGGCTTTGTCTGGTGCGGGCTGAAGCTTAGTGCTTCTCGCCAGCCAACTTGTGCTCGAGGTAGTGAATGTTCACTCCACCCTTGCAGAAGCCTTCGTCACGAACCAGATCACGGTGCAGCGGGATGTTGGTCTTGATCCCGTCCACCACGATTTCGTCCAGGGCATTGCGCATGCGTGCCATGGCTTCGTCGCGGGTGGCGCCGTAAGTGATCAGCTTGCCGATCAGCGAGTCGTAGTTCGGCGGAACCGCATAACCGCTGTACAGGTGCGAATCGACGCGAACGCCGTTGCCGCCTGGCGCGTGGAAATGCTTGACCGTGCCCGGGCTCGGCATGAAGGTTTTCGGGTCTTCAGCGTTGATCCGGCATTCCAGCGAGTGACCGCGGATCACCACGTCATCCTGCGTGAACGACAGCTTGTTGCCAGCGGCGATGCTGAGCATCTCCTTGACGATGTCGATACCGGTGACCATTTCCGAAACCGGGTGCTCCACCTGAACACGGGTGTTCATTTCGATGAAGTAGAAACGACCGTTCTCGTAGAGGAACTCGAAAGTGCCGGCGCCACGGTAGCCGATGTCGATGCACGCCTTGACGCAGCGAGCCAGTACTTCCTCGCGAGCTTTCTCGTCGATGCCCGGTGCCGGCGCTTCTTCGAGAACCTTCTGGTGACGACGTTGCAGCGAGCAATCGCGGTCGCCCAGATGGATCGCATGACCCTGGCCATCGGACAGCACTTGCACTTCGACGTGGCGCGGGTTGGTGAGGAATTTTTCCAGATACACCATCGGGTTGCCGAACGCCGCGCCAGCTTCGGTGCGGGTCAGTTTGGCGAAGGCGATCAGGTCTTCTTCCTTGTGCACCACACGCATGCCGCGACCACCGCCACCGCCAGCGGCTTTGATGATCACCGGGTAGCCGACTTCGCGACCGATGCGCAGCGCCGTTTCTTCGTCTTCCGGCAACGGGCCGTCGGAACCTGGAACGGTTGGCACACCTGCTTCGATCATCGCGTGCTTGGCCGAGACCTTGTCACCCATCAGGCGAATGGTCTCGGCTTTCGGGCCGATGAAGGCGAAGCCGGAGTTCTCGACCTGCTCGGCAAAATCGGCGTTTTCCGCGAGGAAACCGTAGCCTGGGTGAATGGCGGTAGCGCCAGTCACTTCAGCGGCAGCGATGATGGCCGGGATGTGCAGGTAAGAGTGCGCGGCAGAAGCCGGGCCGATGCAGACGGATTCGTCTGCCAGACCCAGGTGCATCAGCTCTTTGTCGGCCTTGGAGTAAACGGCGACGGTCTTGATGCCCATCTCTTTGCAGGCACGCAGAATCCGCAGGGCGATCTCACCGCGGTTAGCGATCAGAACTTTTTCCAACTTCGCAGTCATCAAAGGCTCTCCGCAGTTCAAACGATGGTGAACAGCGGTTGGTCGTACTCAACCGGCTGGCCGTCTTCGACGAGGATGGACTCGATCACACCGCTGGTTTCAGCTTCGATGTGGTTCATCATCTTCATGGCTTCGACGATGCACAGAGTGTCGCCTTTCTTCACGGTCTGGCCGACTTCAACGAAGGACGGCGAGGTTGGCGAAGATTTGCGGTAGAAGGTGCCGACCATCGGCGAACGGGCAACGGTGCCGTTCAGCGCTGGAGCAGCAGCGGCAGCCGGGGCTGCAGCAGCCACCGGAGCAGCAGCGGCGGCAGGTGCAGCAGCCGGTGCTTGCATCGGAGCCGGCGCGTAGTACTGCTGAGCCGGCGTCTTGCTGTGACGGCTGATGCGTACGGACTCTTCGCCTTCCTTGATCTCGAGTTCGTCGATGCCGGACTCTTCCAGCAATTCGATCAGTTTCTTAACTTTACGGATATCCATGAATCATCAACTCCCAAGGGTCGGTCAGGGGCGCTTAACGCTTGTAGTTCAAGTCGTTGCCTGTGTTTCAAGCTGTTCTAGTGCAGCCTCCAGGGCCAGTCGGTAACCGCTGGCGCCAAGGCCGCAGATCACTCCCACCGCTACGTCGGAGAAGTAAGAGTGATGGCGGAAAGGTTCGCGTTTGTGCACGTTGGACAAATGCACTTCGATGAATGGGATGCTCACTCCCAGCAACGCGTCACGTAATGCGACACTTGTATGCGTAAAAGCCGCCGGATTGATCAGAATGAAATCGACACCTTCGCCGCGTGCGGCGTGGATGCGGTCGATCAATTCGTACTCGGCATTGCTTTGCAGATACAGCAGATGATGGCCGGCTTCACGGGCGCGGCGCTCCAGATCCTGATTGATCTGCGCCAGGGTCGTAGACCCATAGGTACCCGGTTCGCGGGTGCCGAGCAGGTTCAGGTTGGGGCCGTGCAGCACCAGTAGGGTTGCCATCTGCGTAGTCCTTGTTATCAATGAGCATTCGTCAGAACCCGGCGACTATGCCGCAAAGACTTTGTGACTGTCCAGTTCTATGCAATAGCCAGCACGATGGCCGATGTTTGCGCGAAATATGTGACCGACTGATTAAATCCGGTCATTTGAGGTAATCCCTGTAGGAGCTGCCGAAGGCTGCGATCTTTTGATTTTCAGAAGCAAGATCAAAAGATCGCAGCCTTCGGCAGCTCCTACAGCGATTCTCGTCAGACGCGAAAGGCTTGAACGGCTGTGTGCAGTTGGCCGCCAAGAACCAGCAAATTCTCGCCCTGCTCACGCCCACGACCGATACGCACCAGATTATCCCCGCCCAACTGATGAATCCGCTCACTGTGATCGCGAATCTCGCTGACGGCGCCACTTTGCTGCGCCGTTACGTCGGCAATGCGGATCGCCGTGTCGGAAATGGTCTGGATCGCGCCGACGATTTTATCCAGCGCACCATCCGCCGCTTGCGCCTGATTGGCGGTGGCTTCGGCGTGTTCGACCTGCGCGCGCATGCCTTCTACCGATTGTCGGGCCGCCGTTTGCAGGCCGGCGATCAGCGTCTGAATCTCGGCTGTAGCGCCAGCGGTGCGTTGTGCCAGTGAGCGCACTTCCTCGGCCACCACGGCAAAACCACGGCCCATTTCCCCGGCGCGCGCCGCTTCAATCGCCGCGTTCAGCGCCAGCAGGTTGGTCTGGTCGGCAATCGAGCGGATCACCGTCAACACGCCGCCAATGGTGGCCGACTCTTCGGCCAGATGCTCGATCATCTGCGCGTTGCCCTGGACCTCACCGACCAGCGCGTGCAGGCCGGTCAGGCTCTGGCCGATCACGGTCTGGCCATGCTCGACGGCCAATCCGGCGTGACGGCTGGCGTCTGCGGCCTGCTGCGCATCGCCAGCGACTTGCTGGATGGTTGCCTCCAGTTCGCCGAGTGAGTCACGGATCAGCGCGGTGTCGCCGGCTTGATGCTCGGCGCCGCTGTGCAGGTCGTTACTGAGTTCGGCAAGGGTACGACTGCTGCCCGCGACTTGTTCGGCGTTGCCACGAATCGTCCCGACCAGGTCCACCAGATAGGCGCGCAAGCGGTTGAGCGAGGCTTCAATGTCGTGCAGTTCGCGGTTGGTCTTGCCCAAGTGAATATCGCGGCTGAAATCGCCTTCGGCCCAGGTCGACAGTGCCGGAGCGAGATTGGTCAGCGTACGGGCCAGGCGCCGCTGCAAGGTGTCGATCAGCAACGCAATCAGCAGAATCAAGCCGATCATCACGCCTTGCATCAAGCGCACTTCGCCTTGAATTTGCCCGTGTTGGGCGCGTACCACCGGCTCCAGTCCAGCGATAGCTTGCTGCACCGCAGCGATTTTCTGATGGGTGGCGGCGCTGAGGTCAGCGCGTTTCTGAATCTGATCGCGGGTGCGTTCAAGCTCCGCCGGATAACGTGCGAGCAAGCTGTTGAGTTCACGCTTGAGGCCGACGCCGGCGTCTTCAGCAACGGCTGTTTCGGTGTTCTCGATGCCCATCAGCGCCGCGAAATCGTCGCTGCCCGATTCGCTCTTGGCCACGACGCCGAGCAGGGGCAGGGCATCAATCGCTTGAGCCTGCGAGCGGATGTTGGTGACCTCGCGCTCAACATCGGCCGCCAGTTCGCTGCGCCCGCTGCTGACCAATTTGTCCCGTGCCAGCGACAGTTTGCCCAAATGCTGCGATGCGGCGAGCAGCGGCGCCAGATAAACCGCGTTACCGTTGGCGTAAGTGCTGAGTTGCTCGAGGCTGGCGCTCAATTCGCGCTCGGCCTGCAACAGCAAGGCCTGTGGGTCACCGGCCAGTTTGCCGGCCGCGAGCAGATCGGTCTTGCTGAACTCATCCAGGCCCGACAGGCTCGGCCGCAGGGATTCGGCCAGCGCTGGCGGCAGTTCAGCGAGTTCCTTGTGCAAGCCGTCGATGGCCTGGCTGGCGCTGCTCAGGCGCAACGCGTCGCCGCTGGCGAGGTAGTCCTCGACGTTGCGCGCCACCTCGTTCTGAAATTGCTGCGACAGGCGCAGATAGCGCTCCATCAACAGATACGGGCGTTCGAGGGCTTTTTGCGACCACCACAGCGTGGCGCCGAGTGCCAGGCACACGGCGACCAGCAACAGCGTATTGAGATTGGTGAGCAACTTCAGGCGCATGACGGCTACCAACGGCAGAAAATGGTAAGCGCCTGAATTTATTGCGGTTCTGTTACAGGGTTATGACCGAGTCAGTGGAATCCGATGAAAAAGTGGCACTTTGCTGTGAGTCGCGCGCGGTCTGCACGCGATTGCGTCCGGCACCCTTGGCCCGGTACAGCGCCTCGTCGGCCTGACTGGCCATCATCAGGCTGTCGCTGTCGTCGTGCATTTCCACCACACCGGCGCTGAAGGTGCACCACAAGTCCTGCGGTTGCGCCGGGTAATGGATTTCGGCGAAGCGCTGGCGGATTTCGTCGAGCACTTTGTGCGCGGCTTCTATATCGGTGTCGGGCATGACGATGGCGAACTCTTCGCCGCCGTATCGGCCAATGAAATCGGTCTTGCGCAGACGCTGCTTGAGAAACAGCGCGAGGCTCTTGATCACACGGTCGCCCATCGGGTGGCCGTGACTGTCGTTGACCCGTTTGAAGTGGTCGATGTCGAGCATGGCAAAGCTCAGCGGCTTGTTCTCGCGACGGGCGCGGAACGAGCAATCCTCGAGCAATTGCAGAATATGCGTGTGGTTGTACAGACCGGTGAGGCTGTCGCGGACCATCCGTGCTTTCAGATTACGCGCACGGGCGGCGCGGTTGCGCACGGTCGTGATCAGGTGACGCGGTTTGATCGGTTTGGTCAGGAAGTCGTCGCCGCCCTCGCTCATCGCGTCGAGTTGCTTGTCCAGATCGTCTTCGGCCGACAGATAAATGATCGGCACGCTGACGTAGCGATCATTGTGGCGAATGACTTTGGCCAGCTCGGTGCCGGTGCAGGCCGGCATGTACATGTCGAGGATGATCAGGTCCGGCTGGAAATCCGCCAGCTCGGCCATCGCCTGAATCGGTTCGATCAAGGTGCGCGTGACGATCCCGGCGCTGTTGAGCAGGCGTTCGGTGTGCAGGGCCTGCGCGCGTGAGTCGTCGATGATCAACACTTTATAAGGTTCGTACTGGGCGACGCAGGTAAGGACTTCGATTTTTTCCAGCAGGCTCGAGGCTTCGAGGGTGCCGGTGAGGAACTCCTGGCCACCGGCGCGCACGGCGGCGAGACGCGTCGGCGTGTCGGTTTCGTGCAGGCTGAAGAACAGCAGCGGCAGCGGCTCTTCCAGGCCGACCTGGGCTTCGGCGGCGAGTTTCAGGCCGATGCCGGCGCCGCTGAAGTCCACGTCCATGACGATCGCCGCCGGCAGACGCTCGACCATCGATGAGCGAAAGGCGGAAACACTGTCCAGCGCCTGCGCGCTCAGGCCGAAAAACTCCAGTTGCTTGGCCAGCCGCTCGGCGCGGTCGTAGTCCTGCAGCATCACGTAGATCGGTTTGCGCAGTGGCGGCAAAAAAGTCTGGTCGAGCTGGTCGCCATGGCGCAGGCCGGTACGCGACAGGCGCTGCATCAAGCGATTGAGGTCGGTGATCAGGCCACTGCTCAGGCGTCCGCGGTTGGCGTCCACCGCTTCCAGCGACTGGCTGATGTGGCGCGCGAGTTGAGTGTGTTCCGGCTGTTCGAAACGCTCGGCAAAACGCAGCAGGCGCAGGTTGGCCTCGCTCAGTTCGGCGAGGTCGACAGTGGACCACTCACTGCGTTGCAGGCGCTGCCATATCTCAAGAATCTGACGTGCCTGATGAATTACCCGCTGGGCAAAGTGGTGCTTGAGACGCTCACGGCTGGGGTCTTCTGGCTCGGTCATATCCTGACTACTAGTTAGGCTGCATGCTGAGATCGACTGGTGGCTCTATGCTAGCACCTCTTTTCCCTTAGACGAGTGTCGCACGTCAATAATCTGCAGTGCATCACCATTCAGTTTCTGACCGATAGGTTTTGATTTCGATCTTGTCGTCGTTAAAACCCCCATGGTACGGGCACTCCCTGATTGATCAGGGCGATCTGGATGAGCTGTCAGTGGTACTTTCATCCGTGCGATGAATGAGCTTTGCCAGGTTTTTCAACACCCTGCAATTCGATTGGCTGAGGCGCCGGCATCGGGGATTCCCTTAGTGAGCGTCGAAGCGTCATTCGCCCACATGATTTGCGGCTTATCGTTACGCGCGGGTGCCCGGCCTTGGCACGTTGTTGTATGGTTGTGGTCGAACCGTTGAACCCAAGTGATTGAAAGGATATCGCCATGCTGGACTGGAAAAACCGCGCGGGCAGCGCGCCTGAACGTGCCGCCGAGCCCAAGTCGGCCGCCCGCAGCTATGTTGGCGGGCTGTTGTTCAGCCGGGCGCTGGCCACACTGGTCGGCATTTATCTGTTGGTGACCATTGGCCTGGGCTGGTACTGGAGCCAGGAGCCGGCGCTGTTTCCGGTCGCACAAAACGCGCAAGTGGCCGCCGAGAAAGAAGGCAAGCAGATGGTGATCGGCTACACCACCGTCGAAACCCTGAAGACTGTTGCCGGCACGCTGCTCAACAAGCCGGGCGGTTATATTTCCAATGACCGCTTCCCACCTGGCCTGTGGATGGATAACACGCCGAGCTGGGAATACGGCGTGCTGGTGCAGGTGCGTGACCTGACCCGGGCGCTGCGTAAAGACTTTGCCCGTTCGCAATCGCAGTCGGCGGAAGATGCCGATCTGGCCAAGGCCGAGCCGCGTTTCAACTTCGATAACAAGAGCTGGATCCTGCCGTCCAGTGAGTCGGAGTATCAGGAAGGTATCAATTCGCTGAGCCGCTATCAGGCTCGCCTGTCTGATCCAACCCAGAAAAACGCGTTGTTCTATGCCCGCGCCGACAACCTGAACAACTGGCTCGGCGATGTCGGCACCCGTCTGGGTTCGCTGTCGCAGCGCCTGTCGGCCAGCGTTGGCCGGGTCAAACTCAACACCGCGCTGAAGACCGAAGTGCCGGCGATCGGCGAAGTGCCGCAGGTCGACGAAGAGATCGTCGAAACGCCGTGGATGCAGATCGACAACGTGTTCTACGAGGCCCGCGGTCAGGCCTGGGCGCTGTCGCACCTGCTGCGCGCCATCGAGGTCGACTTCGCCGATGTGCTGGCGAAGAAGAATGCCACGGTCAGCGTGCGTCAGATCATTCGTGAGCTGGAAGCCTCGCAGGAACCGGTCTGGAGCCCTATGATTCTTAACGGAAGCGGCTTCGGCGTCCTCGCCAACCACTCGCTGGTCATGGCCAACTATATTTCCCGTGCCAACGCCGCTGTGATCGATTTGCGTCAACTGCTCAATCAGGGCTGATACATGAGCCAGAACGCCAAAGAGGCGGCCCATCGCGCCGCCTCGGATGCCGAAAAGATCGCCTGGGTCGACGAGCAGGACAACCTGCTCGGCGCTCTCGTGCGTGCCGATTTGCGTGAACGCGGGCTGATCGGTCGTGGCACGTACATCATGTTGTTCAATTCCGCCGGTGAGCTTTGCGTGCACCGGCGTACCTTGAGCAAGGCAATTTATCCCGGTTACTGGGATGTCGCCGCGGGCGGCATGGTGCAGGCGGATGAGAGTTACGCCGAGTCGGCAGCCCGTGAGCTGGAAGAGGAGTTGGGTGTCAGCGGCGTAGAGCTGACGGCCCATGACCATTTCTACTTCGAAGACACCGGCAATCGTCTTTGGTGTTCGGCGTTTTCCGCTGTGTGGGACGGTCCGCTCAAACTGCAGCCTGAAGAAGTCCTCGAAGCACGCTTTATTCCGGTCGAGCAGGTCATGCGGGAAATCCAGCAAAAGCCTTATTGCCCGGACTCTCTGGCCGCGCTGAAGCGCTATCTGAAGGCGCAGCAAAGCCACGTCGCAAAGAACACATAAATTGGCGCCGATTGGCACTTAGCAATCGGCTTTTTTGTCGTTACACTGCGCGACCTTTTCAAGCTGCACCGAATGGTTGTGGTGCTGGCCTGCTGGCTACGGTAGGAGTTGCCGAAGGCTGCGATCTTTTGATTCTGATCTTTTAAAAGCAAAGTCAAAAGATCGCAGCCTTCGGCAGCTCCTACAGTTGCGCATTCCAGTCATCCATATTCGGTGCAGTAGCGCTGCCCCTGCCTGAGTGGGGCTTCGCGGTCGCTGACCTTGCCCAAGGTTGCGATCAGTCTTTGTCCTCCCAAGAGGATTGCCGGTGGCCAAAAAAGCCGCATCCTTCGCCGCCTTAGGTGGCCTGGTATTTTCCACCGACGCAGGTCGTCATTGCCCGGAATGCAGTAAGCCGGTGGACGCCTGTATCTGCAAACAAACCGTGATCCCGGCCGGCGACGGCATTGCCCGCGTGCGACGCGAGAGCAAGGGCCGTGGCGGCAAGACGGTGACCACCATAACCGGTGTGCCGCTGGCCGAAGACGCGCTCAAAGAGTTGGCGACAACGTTGAAAAAACGTTGCGGCACCGGCGGCGCGTTGAAAGACGGCATCATCGAAATCCAGGGCGATCATGTCGAGCTACTCTTGGCTGAGCTGATCAAGCACGGTTTCAAAGCGAAGAAGTCCGGCGGCTAGCAGCCTCTGTGAAAACCACCTGCGGCTTGATCCGGCGCTGAAACACTTCAGAACCGGCGTCGTCTCCATGGTTTTCACAGAGCCTGTTCATGACCGGTTTCTAAACTCCACGCAGTCAGTGAGGTCTACCGCCGCACTGACGAACCGTCATTTTCATTCTTTAGACTGCGCCGGCCTGCGATCAGGCGACGCACTATGACTTCTTTATAGGGGACTTCGATGTCCGTACGACGCACACGCAAAGACGATGGCAGCCAATGGACAGTTGCGGACAGCCGCAGTGTTTACGGGATCCGCCATTGGGGGGCCGGGTATTTCGCGATCAATGACGCCGGTCGCGTCGAAGTTCGTCCGAACGGCCCGAGCAGCTCGCCTATCGACCTGTTCGAGCAAGTCGACCAACTGCGCAAGAGCGGTTTGTCCTTGCCGTTGCTGGTTCGTTTTCCCGACATCCTGCAAGACCGTGTTCGCCAGTTGACCGGCGCCTTCGATGCCAACATCGAGCGTCTGGAATACCAGAGCAAGTACACCGCGCTGTACCCGATCAAGGTTAACCAGCAAGAAGCGGTGATCGAGAACATCATTGCCACCCAGGACGTCTCCATCGGCCTGGAAGCCGGCTCCAAGCCTGAGCTGCTGGCCGTGCTGGCACTGGCGCCGAAGGGCGGCACCATCGTTTGCAATGGTTACAAGGACCGCGAGTTCATCCGTCTTGCGCTGATGGGCCAGAAGCTGGGCCACAACGTCTTCATCGTGATCGAGAAAGAATCCGAAGTCGGTCTGGTGATCGAAGAAGCCGCCTCGCTGAAGGTCAAGCCACAGGTCGGTCTGCGCGTGCGTCTGTCGTCGCTGGCGTCGTCGAAGTGGGCGGACACCGGTGGCGAGAAATCCAAGTTCGGTCTGTCGGCGGCGCAACTGCTGTCGGTGGTCGAGCGCTTCCGCGCCGCCGGCCTGGATCAAGGCATTCGTCTGCTGCACTTCCATATGGGTTCGCAGATTGCCAACCTCGCTGACTACCAGCACGGCTTTAAAGAAGCGATCCGTTACTACGGCGAGCTGCGCAACCTCGGTCTGCCGGTTGATCACATCGACGTTGGCGGCGGTCTGGGTGTCGACTACGACGGCACGCACTCGCGCAACGCCAGTTCGATCAACTACGACATGGACGATTACGCCGGTGTCGTGGTCGGCATGCTCAAGGAGTTCTGCGACGCGCAGAGCCTGCCGCACCCGCACATCTTCTCCGAGAGCGGCCGCTCGCTGACCGCGCACCACGCGATGCTGGTCGTGCAGGTCACCGACGTCGAGAAGCACAACGACGAAATCCCGCAGATCGAAAACAAGGAATCGCTGCCGGAAACCGTGCAGTGGCTGGTTGATCTGCTCGGCCCGACCGACATCGAAATGGTCACCGAAACCTACTGGCGCGCCACGCACTACATGAGCGATGTGGCTGCGCAGTACGCCGACGGCAAACTGACCCTGGCGGAAAAAGCCCTGGCCGAGCAGTGCTACTTCGCTGTCTGCCGTCGCCTGCACAACTCGCTGAAAGCACGTCAGCGTTCGCACCGTCAGGTGCTCGACGAGCTCAACGACAAGCTGGCCGACAAGTACATCTGCAACTTCTCGGTATTCCAGAGCCTGCCGGACACCTGGGCGATCGATCAGGTCCTGCCGATCATCCCGCTGCACCGTCTCGACGAAGAGCCGCTGCGCCGCGCGGTGCTGCAGGATCTGACCTGCGACTCCGACGGCAAGATCAACCAGTACGTCGACGAGCAGAGCATCGAAACCAGCCTGCCAGTACACGGTTTGAATGAAGGCGAAGACTACCTGCTGGGCGTATTCCTGGTCGGCGCCTATCAGGAAATCCTTGGCGACATGCACAACCTGTTCGGCGACACCGACTCGGTGAACATCTACCAGAACGCCGATGGCAGCGTGTACCACGCCGGCATCGAGACCCACGACACTATCGAAGACATGCTGCGTTACGTGCACTTGTCGCCGGAAGAACTGATGACCCACTACCGCGACAAGTGCGCCAGTGCCCGCATCAGTGCCAGCGAGCGCACGCAATTCCTCGATGCCTTGCGTCTGGGCCTGACTCGTTCCTCCTACCTGTCTTCCTGAGGCCAGGTGGCGCTCTCGCCGGGCTGTCTGAAATTTTCCCACTAGCTGTGGAAAATTCGGATAACCCGGTGGGACGCATCCCAAAATCTGCGCGAAAAGCTTGGCTTCCCTGGCCGGCAAAGTCATCCGGTCTGCTTTTCGCGTAGGTCATTTCCTAAGTTGTACTTCAGCTCTCTACTCGGCCATGGCTCTCGGCGAGAATCCCCGACCGCCCCTCCTGTAGAGATCCGCCCATGTTCGAACCAGTCAACGAGTCGTCGTTTCGTCTCGATGTAGCGGGCCTGTCCGACCCCTTCGAAGTCCTGGCCTTTACCGGTAGCGAAGCCCTCAGCGAATCCTTTGCGTTCGAGATCGATGTGTTGATCGACGATCCGCACCTGGATCTCGCCGGTCTGCTTTACCGTTCGGCGTTCCTCTGTTTCGGGCCGTCGGGGGAGGGTGTGCACGGGCAATTGCAGAGCCTTGTCCAGCATGAGCATGGACAAGGTTTGCGGTTGAGCCGGATCCGTCTGGGGCCGAAACTGGGTTGCCTCGCGCTGCGCTTCAGCCAACGAATCTTCAGTGGCCGTTCGGTGCCGCAGATCATCGAACAGGTGCTCAGAGAGCACGGGATCGTCGGTGCCCAGCGCCGCTTCGAGTTACGCGGGGAGTACGCGCCCCGGACGTTCTGTACCCAATACCGCGAGTCCGATCTGCAACTGCTCCAGCGCTTGTGCGCGCAGGCGCGGATCCACTATTACTTTGAGCACGACCGTGACCGGCATTGTCTGGTTTTTGCCGATGATCCGGCGCAGTTGCCCTTGGCCGGTGCCGCGCGGTATCAGCACGAGGACGATGGACATGACGCTGCTCGCACCTTGCACCAATGGCAGTTGCAAGGGACCGCGCAGGCCGGCTCATCGGGCCCGCAACAGGCCGAAGGTCAAAGTGAGCTGGCGGCGTTGCGCAGCGGTCATTGGCTGCGATTGGCCGGTCATCCGTTCGCCGAATGCAATCGCCCATGGTTGCTCACCCGCATTGAACATCGCGCCGATCCTTCCCTCGAACGGCCTTATGCCAACCGCTTGTTTGGTACGCTGCAGGTGCCCTGTGCATCCGCCGCAGCGCCCTCGCGCATGCACAGCCTGCAACGGGCGTGGGTGGTGACGGTGGACGAACCGCAGCCTGATTGCCTGCGCCCGGTGGCGGTGCAATTCGATTGGCTCTATCAAGGCGAAGGCGCCGCGCCGAGTCACTGTTGGCTACCGCTCGCACCATCCCTGGCGCAAACGCCAATGGCAGCGCTGAGCGATGGCGTCGAGGTGGTGGTGAGCTTTTTCGAGGGCGATCCGGATCAGCCGATGATCAGCGGTGTTCTGCAACCGCCACTTGCCGGCACCGCCACCGACGATGCCCCGCCACTGCCCGACAGCCTGGTGAGTGAAGGTCTGCAGCAACTGCTGGCGTCCGGCGAGCCGTTGCTGCTGTTGTGCCTGATCCCCGGCGGCGGCAGTTTCAGTCACTGCGCAGAGCCGGTGTGCAGTTGTCGACTGGTCACCGCCCTTGAACAGAGCGGCGCAACATGAGTGGCGCGGCGCTTGAGCCCATGGCGCAGTGGCTGTTGCTCGATGGCCCGGATGCACCGCAGGCCTTGCGGGTATTGCGCCAGGCCTTTGCCGACGTGCGCTGCTTCAAACTGTTCGATGGCACCGAGTTTGAACCGGTCAGCGAGCATGGCCCGGTGTTGATCGAGTTGCGCGATTGCCCGGCACTGGCCGCGTTGTGTCACAGCGATCCGAACACCTGGCGCGGGCTGTTGCTGGGCAGTGAGGTCTCGGCGCAACAGTTGCTGAGGCACTTGCAGCGCATGCTCACAGTGTCGTTCGGATTGAGTCATCGGGCGTTGCTCAGCTATTACAACCGGCAGACCGCAAGCTATTTTTTCGACGCTTGCGACGCCTCTGAACTGAGCCGCTGGCTCGGGCCGATCCGGCAGTTGCGCTGGTTCGGCGGCACTTGGGCCGACCGCGCGATTGGCAGCCAGGGCTGGCAGCAGTTGCGCAATCCGGGGCTTGCCGTCGAACCGCTGAGCATCGAAGAAAGCCTGACCCGGCGCCAGCGCGAACGCTTGCAAACCTGCTTGCTGGAGCAGCACATCTGGCGCTGGTGCCAATCGTTGGGAACCGATTACGCGACGATGTCCTCCCATGTTCAACAAGGCCTGGCGCTGGGATTTCACGACCGCACCGTGCTCGATGGCTGGTTATGGCTACGCTTGCTGCATCCGCGTGCCGTGCTGGTGCCACCGCCGGTGGGTCTGACCCAGCAACAGCGGCTTGACCATGTGCGGCGCCAGTGGCGCGGCGATCAGTCCTGAGACGAGGTTCGGCGCGTATGGCAGGTTTATTCCGACAAGGTTTCGGCGCAATGATCGGCAGTGTAATGCTGCTGGTGCTGAGCGGTTGTTCGCCGGTGCAGTTGCTCAATGCGCTGACCCCGGACAGCACGTATGACAAAACCGCAGGCATTGCGTATGGCGACGATCCTCGGCAGAAACTCGATGTGTATGTGCCGCATCAGCCGATGCCGGGTGCACCGGTGGTGGTTTTTTTCTATGGCGGCAGCTGGAACAGCGGTTCGCGCGTCGACTACAGCTTTGTCGGTGAAGCGCTGGCGTCCCGCGGGATAGTCACGGTCGTGGCGGATTACCGCTTGTATCCGCAGGTGCGCTATCCACTGTTTTTGCAGGACGGCGCGCGGGCGGTGGCATGGACCAAAGCGCATATTCGCGAGTTTTCCGGCAACCCGCAGCGCTTGTATTTGATGGGGCACAGCTCCGGCGGATATAACGCGGCGATGCTCTCGCTGGATGGCGAATGGCTTGCGGCGGTGGGCATGTCGCCCGCAGATTTGCAGGGCTGGATCGGTCTGGCCGGGCCGTATGATTTTCTGCCGATCAAGAATCCTGAGGTGCGTCCGGTGTTCTTCTGGCCGGACTCACCGCCGCAATCGCAACCGATCAATCATGTCAGTCGCGGCGCACCACCGGCGCTGCTGATTGCGGCCAGCAACGATGATCTGGTCAACCCGAGCCGCAACACCGGCGGCCTTGCGAGCAAGCTGCGCGAGGCCGGCGTGTCGGTGCAGGATCTGTATTACTCGCGCCCCAGTCACATGACCCTGGTGGCCAGTCTGTCGCGACCGTTGCGGCGCCTGGCGCCGGTGCTTGATCAGGTGGTCGGGTTTATCGCGCGCACGCCAGCTCAGTGAATGCCGCCACTGAACCAGCCATCGTTGCGCTTGAGCCACCAGGCTTGTGCGCCGAGGGTCAGGCTGCGCAACACCATGAACAGCAGAAAAGATATCCACAGCCCGTGATTGCCCAGACCTTGCAACGCCCAGGCGAACGGCATGAACAACACCACGGTGATCAGCATGCCGTTGCGCATTTCCCGCGCGCGGGTGGCGCCGATGAACAGACCGTCGAGCAAATAGCTCCAGACCGCAATCAGCGGCAGCACGGCGAGGTAGGGCAGGTAGACGAACGCGGTGTCGCGCACGCTCTGGATGTCAGTCTGCATCTCGATGAACAGGTGCCCGGCCAGCAGAAACAGGCTGGCAAAGCCGAGGCTGGCGATCAGTGACCAGCCGCCGGCCACCACCAGCGATCGACGCAGGGCCAGACGATCGCGGGCGCCGATGGCGTGTCCGCACAAGGCTTCGACGGCATGGGCCAGACCGTCCAGCGCATGCGCCGTCAGGAGTAGGCCGTTGAGCAGCAGCGCGTTGGCGGCCACCGTCGAATCACCCAGTCGCGCGCCTTGCACGGTGATCATGAAAAACACCGATTGCAGCGCCAGGCTGCGAATGAAGATGTCGCGGTTGACCGCCAGCAACGGCCGCCAGCTCTGCCAGACTTTCAGCGCTGCCCAGACGATGTGCCCCGGATACGCGCGCAATGCCTTGCGTGTCAGCAGCAGGCCGAGCAGGGCGCCGCTCCATTCGGCGATCACCGAGGCCCGCGCCGAACCGACCACACCCCAGTCCAGGCCGATGACGAACCACAAGTTGAGAACGATGTTGATCAGGTTGGTGGTCAGCAGAATCGCCAGCGGCGCCCGGGCGTTTTGCGTGCCGAGGAACCAGCCGACCAGCGCATAACTGGCCAGCGCCGCCGGCAGGCCGAACAGCCGTGTGTGAAAGAAATCCCGGGTGAGCTGATCCAGCTCCGCTGACGGTTGCATGAAGTGCAGTGCGATGCTGCTCAGCGGCACACCCAACGTGCCAAGCACGAGTGCCAGTCCCATCGCCAGCAGCAAACCCTGCAACAGAATCTGCCGCAGCGCGGCACCGTCGCTGCGCCCGGCAGCCTGTGCGGCAAAACCGGTGGTGCCCATGCGCAGAAAACCCATGGCCCAGGCGAGAAAGGTGTAGAGGCTGGCGCCGACCGCCACCGCGCCCAATTGGTGGGCGTGGGGCAAGTGACCAATGACGGTACTGTCGACCAGCGCCACCAGCGGTACGGAAATATTGGAAAGAATCATGGGCGCGGCGAGTGCCCAGACCTTGCGGTGCGTCGGGCGGTCGCGCCAGTCGGCGATCAGAGTGGACATGCGGGGCTCCTTGGGAGCGGCATTGTAGCGGTAGAAGCCCCCTCACCCCAGCCCTCTCCCTGAGGGAGAGGGAGCCGATCTCTGTCGTTTTCAAAGCCTGCGTTCGACTCGGTATCGCAAGTCGGTGTACTTCTAGAAAACACCGCGGTCAGTCCCCTCTCCCTCTGGGAGAGGGTTAGGGTGAGGGGCTCTTGAGGGTTAATGAATAATCCAGCTAAGCAACCACAACCCCAGCAACAGCCAGATGATCCCGGCAATAATTGACGCATTCATGAACGCCCGAATCGCCGACCACAACAGCATCAGCCCGACAATCAGGGCGATGATGCTGATGATCGAGGTGTCCATGCCCAGCGTCTTCGCCAGCCCGTCGACAAAGTTGCCGCCGGCATTGCTCAGAATGTTGAACAAGCCACTGAGGCCGTCGACGATAAACCGGATGACCGAACCGAGCGCCTGGCCGAGCCATTCGAAAAAGCTTTCTACCTGCATGTTTGCATCCTGATGAAAGAGCTGAGCCTTGGGCCACAACGCGGGTGGCCGAGTTCCCTGCATCATAGACGGTTTGCGCTTGCCTTCATGCTGTATCCCCCCGAAGCTATACGCCTTCAGGAGAGCCCGATGAACCTTGTTGAACTGACCGAACGCCTGCACGTCATTCGCGACCGCAATGACTGGCGGCAATTTCACAGCCCGAAAAACCTCGCCATGGCCGCCAGCGTCGAGATGTCTGAACTGGTGGAAATCTTCCAGTGGCTGACTGAAGACCAGTCGCGCCAGTTGCCCGCTGACAAACTCGCCCACGCCGGGCAGGAAGTCGGCGATATCGTGCTGTATCTGTTGCTGCTGTGCAGCGAGTTGGGGCTGGACATGAATGAAGTGGTGCGCGCCAAGCTCGCCGACAGCGAACGGCGGTTCAGCTGATGAGCGACCGGCATTTCGATCAGTTGGCGACGCGTTTCGCCGAAAAAATCTACGGTGGCGCCAAAGGCGCGATTCGTCTCGCGGTGTTGCAGGCTGACCTGGCCGAAGCACTGCCGGATCGCCCGCTGCGCGTCCTGGACATCGGTGGCGGCCTGGGTCACATGTCGCTGTGGCTGGCCGAGCGCGGCCACGATGTGACCTTCACCGAACCGGCCGCACCGATGCTCGAAGGCGCGCGCCAGCGTTTCGCTGAAGCCGGGCAAACCGCGACGTTCATTCAGGCACCCTGGCAGGAGCTGCTCGGGCAACTCACCGAACCGTACGATCTGGTGATCTGCCACGCCGTGCTCGAATGGCTCGCCGAACCCCACGCGATCCTGCCGGTGCTGCATCAACTGACCAAACCCGGCGGCTGGTTGTCGTTGGCGTTCTACAACCGTGATGCGCTGATTTATCGCAACCTGCTCAAAGGCCATTTCAAGAAAATGCGCAAAAACGTCATGGCCGGCGAAAAGCAGAGCCTGACGCCGCAGCAGCCCCTCGATCCAAGGGAATTGGCAACGCAACTCGACGGCCTGTGGCGGGTCGAAACCCAGAGCGGGATCCGCGTTTTCCACGACTACATGCCGGTGGAGTTCCAGGCCCGCGCCGAACTCGTGGATATGCTCGAGATGGAGCTCGCTCACCGCCGTCACCCAAGCTTCGCCGGGCTTGGGCGCTATTTGCACTGGATCTGCCGGCCGATCTGATCGGAGCGCGACATGAAAGCTCAATCCGGGTTATTGCTGATGTGTCTGGGGTTGGCTGCCTGCCAGGGCAGCAATCCGTACGTGGCGCAATCGCGGCCCTTGCCGCCGGCGCCAGCGCAAGCCGCCAATACGTTTGACCGTAGCGCGTACCCGGCGCCGCCGCGTGACTACGGACGCTACCGCAGTTGGGCCTGGCTCAACGGGCAACTGCCGCCGGGCACGGCGTGGGCGGATTCGGCGCAAGTGGCCGAGGCGGTAAGCAATGCCCTCGATCAGCGCGGCTTGCGCCCGCTGCACGACAACCGTCCGGCTGACCTGTTGGTCAGCGCCAATCTGCGTCTGGAAACGCGCTTGCGTCAGGTTCAGGACGACTACGGTTATTACGGCGGCGGATACGGCGGCTATGATCGATATGGGCGCGGTTACGGCATGTACAACACGGTGCCGATCGTCCGTACATATTCCGAGCAAGTCGTGGTGGTGCAAGTCAATCTGTTCGATGCCGGCACGGGGCAACCGGTGTGGAGCACCAGCGCCGAAACCGCGAACAAGGGCAGCGAAATCGATCGCACCGATTCGATCCGCGAGGCTGTGGAAAAGGCCATGTCGGCGTATCCTCCCAGTTAGCTTCCTGCCCATTCGAAGCTTGCCCAGGTTCATGTCTTCAACCGGAGAAAAAACCATGTTCCGCCGTCTCGCTCTACTGGCCATGGCCGCGCTGCTCAGCGCTTGCGCCGCCAACCAGGTCAACCATGACTTCGATGCCAGCCGCGATTTTGCCGCCTATCGCAGCTGGAGCTGGAAAGACCCCGCCCTGCAATATCGGCCCGATGATCCGCGAATCAAAAGCGACCTGACCGAACAGCGCATTCGCCAGGCAGTCGCCGACCAACTCGATCAGCGTGGCTTGCGCCCGGCGGCTGCGGGCGCCAAGGGTGACTTGAGTGTGCAGACTTACCTGATCGTCGAGGATCGTCAGCAGCAAGTGACGACCAACTACGGCGGCGGTTGGGGTGGCCCGTGGAACGGTTACTGGGGCGCACCGATGTACAACGAAACGCGCAACATCACCTACAAGGTCGCGACCATCCAGATCGACCTGCTCGACGGCAAGGACGGCAAACTGGTGTGGCGCGGCAGCGATGAACAGATGCTCGCCAGCAAACCCAACCCCGAAGATCGCAGCAATGCCATCCGTGAGACGGTCACGCGGATTCTGGCCAACTATCCACCGCGCTGAGCGTGTGCAGAAAAATGGGAGCCCATGAGCTCCCATTTTTTTGCCCGGCCACAACACCCCCGTAGGAGCTGCCGAAGGCTGCGATCTTTTGATTTTGCTTTTTAGAGGCCAAGATCAAAAGATCGCAGCCGGCGGCAGCTCCTACCGGGGATTGCGCGTCTACACTCAGTTGCACCAATGGAGGTAACGGCAAAGGAGTGCGCCATGTCGCCTCGTTCGCGATTCAACGGCCCGGCCCGCCAGCGCGGGGCGATCGGCTTGATGGCAGCGGCCACCCTCAGTCTGGCGGTGCTGATGCTGCTGTTGGTGGTCGATACCGGCCGCCTGTACATGGAACAGCGCAAATTGCAGCGCGTGGTCGACAACGCGGCCCTCGAAGCCGTCAGCCGTGGCGGTAATTGCCTGCCGGGCCTGAGCGCCGCCAGTTATGCCGGGCAAAGCGCCGTGCGCAATGGCTATATCGTCGATGCCGGCAACACCCTCGCCACCACGTGCGGCACCTTGGTGACAGCCGCCACCGGCCTGCGCACCTTCGCCGTGGATGCCACGCAAGCGGCAGCGGTGAAAGTCGTCGCCAGTCGCACGGTGATCACCAGTTTTGCCGGTGGCGTACAGGCCTTGTTCAGCGGCACACCGGTCAGTCTCAATACCACGCTCAATGCCTCGGCGGTGGCCGCCAAACCGCAGCCGACGGTGGCCCAGCTGAATATTCGCAGCACCCTGGCCAATATCGATACGGCCCAGTCGAACATTCTCAATCCGCTGTTTTCCGGGCTGCTCGGCGGTAACGTCAATCTCACCGCGCTAGGCTGGGACGGTCTGCTGAACACTGATATCAACTTGCTCAAATACCTTGATCAACTGGCGATCAATCTCAACGTCGCGGCGGGCAACTACACGCAGTTGCTCAATACCCAGGCCACGGTGACGCAGCTGATTCAGGCCGCAGCGACGGTGGTGCAACTCAATGGCGCGACCGCCCAGGTGATCACGGCATTGGGCCAATTGCAGGTCGCGGCAATCAACGCGGCGCCGGTCAAGCTCGGCGATATCCTGCAACTGCAGACCGGCACCACGGCGGCCGGGCTGGACGCCAATCTGCAACTGCTGCAACTGATTCAGGGTGTGGTGCAACTGGCCAACAGCAAGAGTGCGGTGGCGGCGACGTTGCCGATCAGCGTGCTCGGGCTGGCGAATGTCACGGTGCGGGTGAAAGTGATCGAGCCGCCGCAGTTTTCCGCGATTGGCGACCCGGCACGGGCCAAGGTCAACCCGACCGGGCCGGACCGGATTTATGTGCGTACGGCGCAAGTGCGCACGATGTTGTCGGTGAGTTTGCCGGTGCTGTCCGGGGTGACGGGGCTGACGAATGCAGTGTTGGGACTGGTCGGTGCGTTGACTCCGACGCTCAACGCGTTGCTCAGTCTGAACCTGGCTGCGACACTTAATTCAGTGCTCTGTCTGCTCGGGGCAGGGTGTGAGCAACTGGCCCCGAGGCTGTTGCCGTCACCGCAAATCGATATCAGCCTGGATGCCGGCGGTGCGAAAAGCTATGTCACCGATTACAGTTGCCCGACAGGTAACACAGGCAGTAAAAGCCTCACGGCACACACCATCACCTCCATCGCCGATCTCAAGCTCGGCAAGATCGACCCCACCAACGCTTTTTCTTCAGCCGCCGAGCCTACAGTCGCGCCATTGGCGTTGATCGATTTGGGCATCGAGACGTGTTACGGACTGTTCGGCTGTGATGCCAATTCCCATGTGCAATTCGGTGCGGGCGGCATTGCAATCAAACTCGACACCAGCGTCGCGCAAAACTCCCAAGACCTGGTGTTCTCCAGCGGTACGCCGTTCGCCACCCCGGCCAACCTCAAACTGCCGCCGAGCATCTTGCCGGCCGCACCCACCAGTAACATCGTCGGCAGCCTGTCGAGCACCCTCGCGGGGATCAACCTGATCGTCTACAAACCGCAGGGCAGTAATCCATTGGGTGCCATCGTTACCGGCGTTGCCTCGTTGATCAGCGATGTCACCAGCAAATTGCTGCCGGTGGTGACCAGCCTGGTCAGCCCGTTGCTCGATCCGCTGCTGAACAACCTGCTCAAAGGTCTGGGCATTAACCTGATGGATGTCGACGTCGGTGCCAACATGACCTGCGGCCAGACCGGCAAGGCTTATCTGGTGATCTAGGGGGCGATCGGCAATTCGATGCAGAACCGTGCGCCCTCCACCGAGTTGCGCACGCTCAATTGGCCGCCCATGTTGTCGATGATGCCGTAGCTCACCGACAACCCCAACCCCGTGCCGACACCGATCGGTTTGGTGGTGAAAAACGGCTCGAAAATCCGCTCCAGCAAGCGTGGATCGATACCGCCGCCGTTGTCCTCGACCCACAACCGCACGCACTGTTCATCACGTTCGGCATAGATCGAAATCCATGGTCTGAAGGATGAATCCTTCTCGCGTTTGCTCAGCAACGCGTCGCGGGCATTGACCATCAGGTTGATCAACACCTGCTCAAGCTGATCGACGTAGCCGCGCACTTGCACCTCGAACCCGGTCTCGCTGATGCGCAAGTCCACGCCTTTGCCGCGCATGCCTTCGGCCAGCAGCGACAGCGTGCCTTCGATGGCGGACGCCGGGTTGAACAGTTGCTGCTCGATCTCCGAACGCCGGCCGAATACGCGCATGTGATCGACCACTTTCGCTGCACGTTGCACCTGCGCATCGATGCGGTTGAGCTTGTCGGTCAGGTAATCGACCTGCACATCGCCGTTGCCCAGGCGCTTGAGCACGTTGACGATGGCCATGCGCATCACGTTCAACGGCTGATTGATTTCATGGGCGAGGCCGGTGGCCATTTCGCCAAGGGTGGCCATTTTCGCGCTTTGTGTGAGTTGCTGCTGGGAGCGGCGCACCTCGGTGTTGTCGCGGCCCACCGCTTGTACTTCGATCAACTGGCCGTGCTCATCGAACACCCCACGATCGGACCACACCCACCAGGCGTGTTCGCGGCCTGGCAGTTGCAGGCTGATTTCTGCGGTGCTCACCGGGTGCTCCGCGGTCAGTGAGCCGAGGCGCTGGACGAACGCGGCACGTTGTTCCTCGGACATCCAGCTGCCCAGATCGACCCCCGGCAGTTGCTCCGGCGTGCATTCCAGATAGGTCGCCAGCGGCCGGTTGCCGAAGGTCAGAATCAGGTCCGGGCGATAGCGACAGATCATCGCCGGCGAGTCCTCCACCAGAATCCGGTAGCGCTCTTCACTCTTTTTCACCTGTTCGGCCGCGAGGGTCGCTTCGGTGACGTCCAGCCACAAACCGACCGTTTCCACCGGCAGGCCGAGGTCATTGCGCAGCAGCCTGGCTTCATCGAGTAGCCAGTGATAATCGCCGCGACGGTCGCGCAGCCGATAACGCGTGCGTACCGAACCCTCGCGCAGCAACTGGCGGCTGCGGGCGAAATACAGATCACGATCCTCGGGATGGATCATCTCGACCAGTGCGCCGTCGCCACAGTCCTCAAGGCTCCAGCCCAGCAAGGGTTGCAGGCTGGCACTGAAGAATGCCGGGATCAGCGCACCTTCGTGGTACTGCTGGACGTAAATCACTGCGGGCGAACTGGCGATCAGGTTGTCGAGCCGCGCATGTGCGGCGGCGGCCCGTTGTTGCTGGTTCTGGATGTCGCTGATATCGAGCATGAAACCGACCAGCCGCCGCTGCTCGCCGCTGCCAATCACTTGGCCCTGCACGCGGTACCACGTCGGCGCTTGCGCGGGATCGCCGCCGTGCAGGCGCACCGAGAACGTCAGGGCTTCACCGTGTTGTTGCAAAGCCTGCAGACGGCTGCGCAGCTCTTCGCGGTCGGCGGGATGGATTTGCCTCAGCCAGTCTTCCAGCAGTAATCCGCCAGGGTTCACGTTCAGGGCTGCGGCCAGCGCGGGCGCCAGGTGAATGTTGTGGTCGCCTGCAAGGATCTCCCACCAGCCGGTGCCCAGCAGGGTTTGCAGCGCTTCGCTACGTTCCAGTTGCAGGTGATGTTGCTGTTCACGCAGACGCCCCAGCAAAGGCCCGGCCAGTGCGCCGATCAGCGCGAGCCAGTCGCGTTCGGTCAGGTACGGCGCCGCGCTGTCCACGGGATAAAAACCGCAGAGCAGCCAGGCCACCACACCGCGTTCATCGCTATACGGCACCGCGAAACCTTCGGCATTGCCGAACAGGACCTGCACCCGCGAGTGTTCATCAAGGCCATGGTGTGCGCCGACACGCTGTGGCGCGGCACCGTTCAGGCTGTCCAGCGGCGTGCCCAGGCGCTGGCCGTCATGCCACAGGGTCGGTGCATCGTGGGCGCGATACTGCTGATAAATCTGCCAGCCCTGTTCCTCATCATCCAGCAGGGCCAGCGCCAGACAAGGGATGTGCCAGCGCTGGGCAATCACCTGCAATTGTTCGCTGACGATCACCGGCAAACGCAGCTGGCTGCACGCGCGCAACTGTTCGCTGATCTGCCCGGCAATCAATTGGCAGGCATCACGCTGACGCGATTGTTGGCGTTCGAACAGCAAGTCAGCGATGTCGATCAGCTGCATCAGCCAGCCTTCGCCCTGCGGCTGCACCCAGCCGCGCAGGTGCACGGTTTGCTCGCCCAGCCCGAAGAAGTCGAGATCCAACAAGAGCCCCTGCCACTCCCGCGGCCGACCTTCGACGGTCAACAGGCTGTGGGGCAGCAGATAAGTGCTGAGTGGCAAGGGTTGATCTTGAGGTTTGAACTGCGCCAGCAGATGCCGCAACGGTCCGGCGATTTGCAGCACGCCACCGTCATCGTTCAGGTACAGGTGCAAGCCTGTCGCGGGGGAGCCGAGTGGGTCGGGCAACTCGTGGGCGGCGGGCGGTGTGCGTTTGAGCAAGCGCCCGAACAGTTTGTCCCCCGACGTCAAAATTGCAGACTCGACGAGGCGGTCAGGTAAGGGGGCAGATTGGGCACTGTGCCGATACCCGGCAGCACCAGAAACGGCATGACCTGATTGAGCTTGCTGACCGGGTAGTTCACTTGCACCGTCAGCAGGCCGGACGCGCTGTACTGGACACTGGTATCGACGCCGATCACCAGGTTGAAAATTGGCCGGATCCAGGACAATTGCTGGGTCAGCGTAGCGTTTGCGGTGTTGATCACCACCGTTGAATAGTTGGGCGTGTTGGGGTCGACCGCGACACTGCGGCGTACCGCTTCGGACGTGGCCTGGTTGAACGATTGCATCATCACCAATGGCAGGCTGTAACTGACCAGACCGTAAAAAACGGCGAAAAAGATGATGAACACCAAGGCGAACTCGATCGCCACCGCACCTTTTTGCGACTTCCGAAAGCCGGTTTTCATGAGTGCGTCTACCCTGACTGTCACTGCGTAGTATCAGCATAGAATCATTCCGCAAAAATGGACGGTTTTTACCCGATGTACAGTTTTCTCCTCCTGATCTGGCTGGGGCTGTGCGCGGCGCAAGACGCCCGCCAACGACGCATTGCCAATGGACTGACCCTCGGTGTGGCGGCGCTGGCGCTTATCTATCTGCTGTGGACCGGCAGCACTTGGCTGGGCGCTGACGCAGGGCAGGGCGGTTGGGCCTGCCTGATCGCATTGGCGCTGACCCTGCCGGGGTTTTTCATGGGGCGGATGGGCGCCGGCGATGTGAAATTAATGACAGCTCTTGGCCTTGCGACGGACGGTCTGTTCATTCTGGGCGTGTTTATCGGCGCGGGGTTGGCCAGCGTGCTCTGGATGCTCGTGGCACCAAGAGTCTGGCTCCATATGGGTCAATGGCTTAGAGAACGTCTGCGATATCTGGCACCAGGTCTGTCAAAAAAGCTGCCATTTGCACCGTTCGTGCTGATCGGGTCGGTGCTCACACTGCTTTGGATCCATTAGTCGCCAAGCGCCACTAGTCCTATGTACATAGTCGGAAAGTGCGTCTACTTTCAAATGAACTGGTTATACAGCCAAAGGCTGGCAGTACAGGAATGGTCAGCTTTGGCCTGGGACATGGAGTAGCACGTGAACAAGCTTTCGTCTGCGGTAAAAGTCCTCGTGGTCGACGATCAGCCATTGATTGTGGAGGAGCTGTGCGAGTTTCTTGAAAGTAGCGGGTATCGCTGTGTGCCGTGTGAGTCCAGTCAGCAGGCGATTGAGCGTTTCAGTGAGGACGCAGAAATCGGTCTGGTGCTGAGTGATCTGCACATGCCAGACATGGATGGCATTCAGTTGATCCAGGCGTTGCAGCGGTTGGCGGGCAAGCATCGGGTGTTCGAGGCGATCATGCTCACCGGGCGTGCCGACAAGCAGGATGTGATCAAGGCGTTGCGTGCCGGGATTGCCGATTACTATCAGAAGCCGATCGATCTGGATGAGTTGCTTGAGGGTGTGCGGCGCCAGGAGGTGGCGTTGCAGGAGCGGCAGAAGAATCTGCAACTGGGGCATTTGAATCAGAAGTTGCAGTATTTGTCTGAGTCGATCGATGACCTGTACCAGGATCTGGACAAGGTGCGGCGCAGTCCTTCGGCGGTGGTTCGCGATGTGTTGGGTGGTGAGCCTGCCGAGGCTGAGGCGCAGGAGATGCCGGCGATTTTCAATCAGTTGTCGCCACGACAACTGGATGTGGCGCGGTTGGTGGGCAAGGGGCAGACCAACTATCAGATTGCCTGTGAGTTGGGGATTACCGAGAACACGGTGAAGCTTTATGTTTCGCAGGTGTTGCGGTTGACGCATATGCATAATCGGACGCAGTTGGCTTTGGCTTTGTCGCCTAGTGCTTCTGCTTCTCGGCAGCGGGTTACGGCGCATTGACTTGGCGGCCTTTGGGCCGACCATGTTGGGGGTGGTTTGGGGGAATATCCGTTGCTGCGGGTGTTGCTGATTAGGGTTCCGCCCTTACGGCGGGTCACTTTTGGCAAACGCCCCAAAAGTAACCAAAAACGCTTGCTCCTGCGTGCGGCCCGCTCGCTGGGGCTCGGGGTTCCTTCGCTGCGGGATCGATCCGGGCGCAGCGCCTACGGTTTGCTTCGCTGCACCTCCTCTCGCTGTGTTTGGCTTCGCCAAACGGTCGCTGCGCTCCCACGCCCGGATCAATCCCTCCGCTCAGCCTTCCGACGTCGCCCGTGGATCAAGATCAAGAGCTGCAGCCGAGCTAACGCTCATCCTGTTGAGTGGTGAAGAGCATGCATGCGGTCGGCTTTTGTTCGGTGTTGGATTCACCCCTCATCGGAACGCCGCCCGCCCAGCCCTCTCCCGAGGGAGAGGGAGCCGATTGGTGGGCCTCTCAAAATTTGCATTCAACGCGGTATCGCACGTCGGCGTAGCTCCCCCAAACAACTCGATCAGTCCCCTCTCCCTCCGGGAGAGGGCTAGGGTGAGGTTTTTTTGATCTGTTTCAGAATCTGAGTTCGACTCGGTATTTCACGTCGGCGTAGCTATCCCAAACACCTCGGTCAGTCCCCTCTCCCTCTGGGAGAGGGCTAGGGTGAGGGTTGGCTTTTGGCTGTTTAAATGTGTGGCAGATAACAGGAACCTTCCCACGCTGTTTTCAGGTTGTCCGTCGGACGTGCGCGCTCTAGTCTCTGGCTGTCGTTGCCAATTCAGCGACCGGGTGTGGAAACCTGAATTTCAAGTAGATGCGTTGCATCGCTACCGCAATCATTGTCGGCGTCTTCTTTCGTCTGCAAACTGTGTCGCGGCGGCTGTGCGCGGGCAGGCTTCGGTCTGGCCGGTTGCCTACTTATCGGTTTTCCACCCTGCGTACAGCTGCCACCTTTTGTCGTGTGGAAACGACAAAGGTTGGCTCCTCAGCCAAGTAGGAGTTTTTATGGACAAACTGATCCCCGACCCACCCCACGAACCCATCACCCCCCTCGAAGAAGCCATCCGCGCCGACAACCTCGTCAAAAACCGCGAGGCCATCAAACGCGCGCTCGATTTCTATCTCTGCCCCGAACCTGCAAAACCCCGCCAACCCAGCACGATGTTTCTCATTCACCCGAAAATCGACACCGAAAGCCTGCTCGCCCACGCCTGCGAATCGCTGGCCTCGGCCAACACGCTGGCGGGTAATTTTGCTGATCAGCTCGGCCGGCCGGAACGTAATACCGCGCTGGCGATTCAGCAGATCATCATGCTGGCCGAGCTGGCGGTGAATCGGGCACTGGATCGGGTAAATCCGCAAACATAAGCCTCACACCTCTGTAGGAGCTGCCGAAGGCTGCGATCTTTTGACGTTGGCTTTTGACAATCACAAGTCACTGCGAAAGATCGCAGCGTTCGGCAGCTCCTGCAGGGATGAGTGAAGGCGAAACACTAGTTCTTGGTCTCGATCTTGCCACCCGCATCCGGATCATAAAAATCCGGAATCTCATATTTGTACTTCTTCAACCAGCGCTGCATCGCCAGATCCCGTTCGGTCGCGGTCGCCGTTTGTGGCTTGGGCGAGGCGGCTTTGTTGCGGCTTTGCAGGACCAGCCAGCCTTCGGTCTCTTGTTGCTGCGCCGAGGCGGGGCCGGCGTCGATGGCGGCGGCGCTGAGGGGCAGGCTGAGCAGGGTCAGGTAGCACAGGCCTTTGAAGGGATGCATGGCTGTCTCCTTATTTGAGCGATGACGGCAACGGGTCAGCCACGGCGGCAACTTGATTGCTGGTGGCAGGTTTGGCCTGGACCGGGGCTTTGAGTTTTTCTGCGCGTTGCTGGGCCTCGGTGAATTGTTCCGGGGTCAGTTTGGCGCGGCTGACGATTTCCGCGGCTTGTGGCCAGTCGTTCTGGTACAGCAGCAGGGTGACCATGTTCAGTGTCGCCAGTTGGTTGTTCTGTTTCAGTTCGATGGCGGTGAGGAACTCGAAGCGGGCGTCGTTGAGGCGCAGTTGATTGAGGTAGACCACGCCCAGGTCGTTACGGATTTTTTCGTCGGTGGGGGCCAGGCGCGCGGCGCGTTGCAGGTGGGCCTGGGCCTGGCCGTTGTCGCCACGAGCGGCGTAGAGCTGGCCGAGACCGTGTTCGGCTTCGGCGGTCAGGCAGCCTCCGAGCAGGCTGCGATACAACGGTTCGGCTTCGCTGCGGCCGAGCAGGCGGTAGACCTTGGCTTTGCGCAGGCGTACTTCGCTGATGGTGTCCGGCAGGCTTTGCAGGTTGGCCAGGCTGGCGTGCAGTTTGCCGTCGTTGGCCAGGTCATCCGCAAGGTTAAGGGCCAGTTCCTGCTCCTGAGTCATTTTGCTGCAACTGGTCGGTGACAGCAGCGCCGTCCACGGTGCCTGGCCGTCGGTGGCGCAACCGCCGAGCATCAACAGACTTGCCATGACTATCAGTACTTTCATCAAACGCTCTCCATGAGCAAGGTCAGTTTGCAAACGCCCGGGCAATGGCGGTGAAGCCCGGGCCGGCGAGGACGATCAGCAGTGCCGGAAACAAAAACAGCATCATCACGACAGACATCTTTGCCGACATTTTCGAGATGTATTCCTGCAAGCGGGTCAGGCGCCGGTCATCAAGCAATTGCTTGAGCGCCAGCAGCGACTTCATTGCGCCACCGCCCTGTTGAATCAGTTGCTGCAGGATCACGCAGGTGTCAGTGAATTCGTCGACGGCGAGCATTACCGCGGCTTTATTCAACTCCTGGCCGAGTTCCAGGCCGCTGTCGACACGGGTCAGGATCAGGCGCAGTTCAGTGGTCAGTTCCGGCAGCAGTTTTTGCGCTTCAATGCTGAGTACACGCAGGGCTTGTTCGACGGCCATGCCGGATTCGAAAAGGATGCGCAGCAGTGGAATGAACGTCGAAATTTCCACGGCAATGACTTTCTGCCGACGTGCCGCCGCGTAGGCCAGCAAGCGTTTGGGCAGCAGATAGCCGCCGCCGGTGGCGAGCATCGGCACCAGCCAGCGGTTGTCAGCCTGGGGAAAAAACACCTCTTGCAGAAATATCGCCAAACCCAACGTCAGCAGTGGCGTGCCGATCTGGCAGGCGGCGTACAGCGCCCGTTCGTTGGCGCGGCGCCAGCCGATGCGGTTGAGCAGGGTCTGGGTTTCGCTGTCGATGCTCACCGAGCGTTGCCCGAACTTGCTGCTGCCCAGTACGCGCAACCAGCTGCCGAAGCGGTTCTCGCGGATCAATTGTCCTTGCAGGCGCTGGTTGACCTGCCGCACTCGACGGCGCTCCACCAGCAGGTGATTGATCACCAGCATCAAGGCGCCAAGCAGCAACATCAGAGCCGCGAGCCAGACCATCTCAAACGCTCCGCAACATGCGCCACAGCGCCAGGCTTCCGAACACTTGCAACACGGCGGCGCTGATCAGCATGTGCTGCCCGCTCGCGTCGTTCCACATCCCGAGCATGTAGCCTGGGTTGGTCAGCATGAAGTAACTCACCAGCAGCAACGGCAACGAGCCGAGCACCCACGCGGTCATGCGTGTTTCGCCGGTCAGGGCGCGCAGTTGCCGGGCGCCCTGATCGCGTTCGCGGATCAGTTTGATCAGGTTCTCCAGCAGCTCGCTGGCGTTGCCGCCGTAGCGATGATTGACCTTCAGGCCGAGAGCAAACATGCGCAGTTCGTCCTGTTCATAGAGTTCGGCAAAGTCGCTGACGGCATCCGGCAAGTTCACGCCCAATTGCACGTTGCGCTGGACCCGGCCCATGGCTTTTTTCAGCGGATCTTCGCTCGCTTCAATGCCGCCCATGACCGCGTCACTCAGGGTGCGCCCGGACTTCAGGCTACGCACGGTGTGATCAAGCAACTGCGGCAGTTGCTCGATCATGCGCTTGATCCGGCGCTGGTAAAGGAAGGCGATGTACAGCCGCAACGTCAGTGGCGGCATGACGATCATCAGCAGCAAGCCGACCCAGTCGGCGAGAAAATAACCCAGCGCCATCGCCAGCGCCCACAGGCTCAGCCACAGGCCGAAACGCTCGCTCGGGCGGCCCAGCCCGGCCCGCAGGAACATGCGTTCCAGACCGACCCACACAGGTTTTTCCGGCGCCAGTTGCGGTTGCCCGGCGGCGAGTCGGTTGAGCACTTTTTCCGTGGCAGTCTTGCGCAGCCCCTGCAAGAACAGACGAATCGACAGCCCCAGCAGCATCAGGCAGATAACGATGAGAATGATCGGTCCCAGCATGCTCGGTGCTCCTTGCCGTCAGCCCAGATGCGTCTCGTGGCGCAGCTTGTCGCCGGCCGGATTGACGGCTTCGCGCAGGAAGCCGAAGCCCGTACGGCGGTCGAGGCGAAACAAGGTGTTGGTGACGTAGACGTCTTCGCGAATACCGACCACTTCCACCACTTCGCTGACGCAGCGGCGCCCGTCAGGCATGCGCGTCAACTGGATGATCACGTCGAGGGCGGCGCAGATCATCTGGCGCAGCGTGCGTTCGGCGATGGAACGGCCCGTCAGGCCGACCAGGGTTTCCAGGCGCAGCAGGGCATCCTGGGCGTTGTTGGCGTGCACGGTGCTCATCGAGCCGTCGTGACCGGTGTTCATCGCGGTCAATACGTCGACCACTTCGACGCCGCGAATCTCGCCGAGGATGATCCGGTCGGGGCGCATCCGCAGGGCGTTACGGATCAGGTCGCTGGCCTTCACTTCACCGTGGCCTTCGGCGTTCGGCGGACGGGTTTCCAGGCGCACCACGTGCGGGTGGCCGAGCTGCAATTCGGCGACGTCTTCGATGGTCACCAGACGCTCGTGCGGGTTGATCAACTGGCTGAGAATGTTCAGCAGCGTGGTCTTGCCGGTGCCGGTGCCGCCGCTGATCAGGATGTTGCAGCGCTTGCCGACCGCATCCTGGAAAAACTCGAAAATCGACAGGTCGATGGTTTGCATCGCCATCAGGTCGGTGCTCTTGAGCATGTCCTGGCGAAATTTACGGATCGACAGGCACGGGCCATCGAGGGCAATCGGCGGAATGATCGCGTTGACCCGGCTGCCATCGGGCAGGCGTGCGTCGACCATCGGCGAAGATTCGTCGAGGCGCCGTCCGAGTGGCGCGAGGATGCGCTGCATCACGCGTTCGACGTGATGGGCGTCGATAAACCGCAGGTCACTCTGGTGCAGGACACCGTCGCGTTCGATAAACACCCGGTGCGGGCCGTTGACCAGAATCTCGGTCACTGACTGATCGCGCAACAACACTTCCAGCGGGCCGAAACCGGTGAGTTCGTCGACGATCTCCTCGGCCAGGCGCTCCATCTCGTAGCGGGAAATCGCCAGGTGCAAACGGGCGATGTACTCGGCGACTTTGTCGGTGACAAATTGCGCGAGTTGTTGGCGTGAACCTTCCAGCAGGTTTTTGCCGGACTCTTCGAGGGCGTCGATGATGTAGCGATGCAGGACCAGTTTCAGGCCTTCGTGATCGCTGTTGCCGACGCCGTTGCGAGGCGCCGCGCCGAAAAGTTTTTCTGCGCTCATGAGGTGCCTCGCAAGCGGTCGAACCAGGTGACTTTAGGCTTGGCCAGGCCCTCGGAACGTTTGGCCAGGCGTTCACCGAGGGCGCGCAGGCTCTGGGTGAGTTTTTCCCGCGGGGCCAGTTCGAACAGGCTGACGCCCTGGTTTTTGGCGTTCAGGCGCACTTCCGGGGTGAGGGCCAGCGTAGCGATCACTTCCAGGTTGAAGGTCTTGCCGAGGGTTTCCGAGTTGGGCGCGACGTTGCTCAAGTAGCGATCGATCAGCAGGCGTCCGTGGTCGAGCTTCATGCCTTTTTCCCGCCACAGATTGAGCACGGCGAGGTTGCGCCGGCAGTTGAGCACGTTCTGGTCGGTGTACCAGAGCAACTTGTCGCAGTGGCTGACAAAGGTGCGCAACGCTTCGCTGTCGCTCTGCCCGGTGAGGTTCACGACGATGTGCTGGAAGTGCTGGCGCAGGGCACTGAGCAACATGTACAGCTCGGCGGCGCTGGTGTTTTCCAGCGGCTCGTCGTTGCTGGCGTAGGCGAGAATTCGCAGGCCGGCCTCGGCACTGGTGAAGGCGCTGTCGATCAACGTGGCGTCGAGCCTTCGCAAGTGGCGCAAGGCATCGCCGAAGTGAAACGAACTCTCCAGCCCGAGCAGGGCGAGGCTGTCACCGCGCGGCAAACCGAGATCGAGCAGCAAGGTCTGCTGACCGCTCTTCTGTACGACCAATGCCATGTGGTTGGCTAGCAGTGCGCCGTCGGAGCTGCTCTGTACGCCATACATAACCGTGAGGCCACCCAGTTGCGTGTTCGGTGCCACGGGCGGCAGGCGTTTGCTCAAGCGCCGCACCAGCCCGGCGACTTCACTGGAGCGCGACCCGTAGGCGACAAAATCCCGGGCGCCGGCGCGCATCGCATTGAGCACCAGCTGATTGTCCATGCCGTCGCCAAGGGCCACGATTGCCAGCATCGGTTTGGCTTCCAGCGCGCCTTCGATCAACGCGCTCTGGGCGACCACGTGCTCGCGATCCAGGCCGACGAACACCAGGTTGGCAAAGGTCACGTCCACTAGCGCGAGCAGTTCATCAAGGCTGCCGCCACCGGCGCTGACCACCTGACCGAGCGGCGCGAGCGCGCCTTGCAGCCACTCCAGATCGGTGCTGTTGCGGGTGATGGCGAGAAAGGTCTGGCTCAGGCTCTGGCTCATTGGGATAACCCGCTGCGCTTGTCGAAATTGCCGTTCTCGAGGAAAAACATGCGGTAGAAATTCGGGTCGTAGTTGCGCAGTTTCTCGCCGGGCAACGACGGTAATTGGGCATCGGCGGCCAATGGCTGCACCAGATGCGGGGTGACGATCATCAGCAGTTCGCGCTCCTCGCGCTTGATCTGCGAGCCTTTGAAAAAGGCGCCGAGCACCGGGATGTCACCGAGGCCGGGAAACTTGTTCACTTGCGAGCTGTTGGTGGTACTGATCAAGCCACTGATGACGAAGCTTTCGCCATCGCCCAGTGACACGCTGGTGTCGGTGCGGCGGATGGTCAGGGCGGGTACGGTGGTGCCGGCAATTTGCACCGCATTGCTGAAGTCCAGTTCGCTGACTTCCGGAGCGACCTTCAACGCGATGCGATCGCGGCCGATGATGGTCGGTGTCAGGGTCAGGCGGATGCCGAATTCCTTGTATTCGATCGAGACGCTGTCGCTGCCGGAACTGGGCACCGGAATCGGAATTTCACCGCCGGCCAGAAAGCTCGCGCTCTGCCCGTTCAGCGCCACCAGACTCGGCCGTGCGAGGGTGTAGGCGAAGCCGCTGGTTTCCAGCGCGTTGATGATCGCCATGGTTTTGCCGCCGATCCACGAGAAGTTAAACAACGAGTTGTCCACCGGCAGGCGGGGCTGCGGCACGCCGTCAATCGGCGGCAGTGTGCCGGGCGAACCGAAGAGGAAATTGCCACGCGTGCCGATCAGCGAGGCGGTGGCTTCTTTGAGTTTGGTCCGGCTGACTTCGACGAAGCGAATATCGGTCTGTACCTGGGACGGCAGGCTCGGATCATCTGAGGGCAAAGCACTGTTCAACGCGGCGGTGGCGGCGCCCTGCACGAATACCATGCTCTGGCGCGGCTCGCTCGAGCACGCCGTCCAGACCATCAGGCTGGTGGCGCCGGGCGCCACACCGGTGAGTAAAAAGGACGAGCTGCCATTGGCGTGTACGTCGGCGATTTTCGGATCGCCAATCGCCAGACGAGTAATCGCCACCGGGGACTGCACGTCCTGCTGAAAGCCTTCGCCGATTTCGATCACCGGCGGCATGCGCCCCAGTGCCGAGCAATTACCGACCGCCGCCAACGCGGCGTCCATCGACAGGCCCATCAGTAACAGGGCGCGCAGCATGGGTTTGAATGTCGGCCTGAAACGACTCTGCATGCCCTTGGATCCTTGCGCAGTCATGGGTTTTGTTGGGTGATCTGATTGCCGCGAATGATTTCCACCGCCGGCCGCGCCGTGCCACCGGAACCGCCGCTGGCTGGCGTTTTCGGTGCGCCGCTCAAGGCCAGTTGGGTGAACTGGACAAGTTGTCGGTTGGCGCTGTCGAGATGGGCCGCAGACTGGTCTTCACCGGCCCAGTATTTGGCCAGGCGTTGTTCTTCGCTGCTGCGCACGGCCAGGCGCAAGGTGCCGGCCTGCGTGGCGAGCATCAGGCGACTGAGCAGTTGTTCCGGCACCGCCAGCACCACGGTGCGCGCGGCGATGCGGCGTTGATCCTGTTTGAGTTTTTCGTCAGCGCTCAAGGCCGGCGAAGCGGGTTGGCCGTCATTGGTCAGGCCGTACTGATCACCCACCCCAAGCACGCGCATGGCCGGTAGAACGATCTGCGCCGACTGTTCCGGATTGCTGGAGTCCTGGCGCAGATAGAGCAGCACATCGACGTAATCGCCGGGGATCAATTGCCCGGCCGCGCCGATCACTTCGTCGACCGCCACGGTCAATGCGCGCTCATCGCGATGAATCATGCGTGCCAATGAACCGCCGGCGGTGAAGCTTTCATCGTTCAGCCAAGTGCCGGCGCTGAGGTGCCGCCAGGGTGTGCGGCCGACGGCCTGATCGACGTTGCTCAAGCTGCCCGCCGGTGCACTGCGCAGTTTTTCCACCGCGACATCGGCCGCCGTCAGCGCGGTAAACGGCGGCACATCGTGCAGCAACACCACCACCGGTTGGCGGGTCTGGTCTTCGGCGATCGCGACAGTTTTTTCAACGGTGACGGCTGGGGCAACGGGCGCTTCGGCGACGGGTGCCGGTTGACGACTGAGCACCAGTCCCCAGTAGCCGACAAAAATCGCTCCAAGCAGAAGGATGGCTGCAAGGCCCATGGTGACGCGACTGTTCATGACGGCTCTCCCTTTCCTGCTGCACTACCCACCGCACTTGCTTACGAGAGAAGTTCCCAATCCGGCAGCTATGAACATGCAACTATTTCGCTATTTCCACGCTAGCTGATCCGAGCCAAAACGCCATTAGTGACAGGAAAATAACTCACTAAAGTATGAGTCTTGGCCAATTAACAGCAGCCATCGGCAATTTCGCGATGTGATTAATCCTTTGTGATTAATTCGTTCTTACAGTTGTTGGGTAGGGCTTTGTTGACAATGCTCAAATGGCACGGTGGAACCTTGCCGCTGTAGTGCGACGTCGGCGCCAGAGGCGCGAAGGAGTGGATGTATGTTCCAGATGATTGTTGATTATTTGACGGCCAGAGTTCGTCTGTTGATCAGAAACGAGGAAGCAGCCTCGGCGATCGAGTACGCGATTGTGGTGGCGATGGTTGCCGTTGTGGTGGTGGCCTTCGTGACCCCACTGGGTAACCGGGTGCTGTTCTACTTCAACAATATCTTGACCGGACTTGGCGGCACTGCCGTGACCAGACCCTGACGACCGAGGAGAACTGCGATGCTCTTTGAGTACCTGATGATTCGTGCCCGCAGTTTCCTGGCCAATGAGGATGCAGCATCGGCCATCGAGTATGCGATTGTGGTGGCGATGGTGGCGGTGGTGGTCATCGTGTTCGTCACGCCGGTGGGTGGCCGTGTGCTGGTCATGTTCAACAACTTGCTGGTGGCGCTGGGGGGGACGGCCGTCTCGACCACACCTGCGCCGTCCTCCTGAGCTGAACGAAGCTCAATGCCCGGCTGATGTCGGGCTACACTCGGGTTCACTTTCAGTTTTCAGGAATTGCCCATGACTGCTTCTTCGCTGCCGCGCCAACAGTTGCTTCTGGTTGACGATGAAGAGGACGCGTTGCTGGAGCTGGCGGAGTTGCTGGAGGGGGAGGGGTTTGTCTGTCATACGGCGACGTCGGTGAAGCTGGCGTTGCATCATCTGACTCGCCATCCTGATATCGCGTTGGTGATCACTGATTTGCGTATGCCTGAAGAGTCCGGGATGTCGTTGATCAAGCGCTTGCGTGAGCATACTTCGCGACAGCATTTGCCGGTGATTGTGATGTCCGGACATGCGGATATGGAGGATGTCAGTGATCTGTTGCGATTGCAGGTGGTGGATCTGTTTCGCAAGCCGATTTATTACGTCAGGTTGTTGGAGACGCTGGATAATTTGTTTCCCAAGCCCAGGATGAACCTTGTTCGGTGATGGGGGGGGGGCATATCCGTTGCTGCGGTAACGGCGGCTTAGGGTTCCGCCCTTACGGCGGGTCACTTTTTCCAGACGCCGAAAAAGTAACCAAAAAGGCTTGCTCCTACGTTCGGCCCGCTCGCTGGGGCTCGGGGTTCCTTCGCTGCGGGATCGATCCGGGCGCAGCGCCTACGGTTTGCTTCGCTGCACCTCCTCTCGCTGTGTTTGGCTTCGCCAAACGGTCGCTGCGCTCCCACGCCCGGATCAATCCCTCCACTCAGCCTTCCGATGTCGCCCGTGGATCAAGATCAAGATCAAGAGCTGCAGCCGAGCTAACGCTCATCCTGTTGAGTGGTGAGAAGCAGAAGCGATGTGCGGTGTGCGCTGTTTTGCTTTGGCTTTTCTGTGGGAGCGAGCTTGCTCCGGGCGGCGATCCGACGAAGGCGGCCTGACAGCCGACCAATCTCTGGCTGACAGAGCACTTGGCGCTACCCACGCCTCCTTAGGTAATGGGTTACAGCTGATAGCTGAAGCTGATGCTGTACCGCGGCCGTCGATTGAAGGTGTCCAGGGCTTCATCCGACATGGCCTTCGCTGCTTCCAGTGCGATGTTGTAGTACTTGGCATCGCCAAATCGCAACCCGATCGCGGCGGATGACAGGTTGTTCGCCCGGACCGGCAGTTCATTGAACCAGCTTCGCGAGCGGTCGAGCACCACGTACGGTTGCAGGATGCGCACCCAGTTGCCGTCGCGGTTGAAGCTGTAGTTGACCTCGTACGCCACGCCCCAGCCCTTGTCGCCGGACGCTTGATCGTCGGGATAACCGCGACCGAAATTCTGCCCGCCGAACACCGCGCGCTCGCTGTCCGGCAGGGTGTCGTCGCTCCAGTACAGCGCGGCCGACAGCACGCCTTGCCAGTTGTCGAAGAACTTGTCGCTTTGCACGCCGGACAGCCGCACGCGGAAGAAGTCGAGGTCGATGGCGTCGTTGTTGGTTTTTGCGCCCATGCTGTCGAGGCCTTGGTACACACCGCCGCTGAGGATTCGCAGTTGGCGGGCATCGGCCTTGCGCCAGTCGCTCTCGAAGGCGAGGGCGCGGATGTCGGTGCGTTCTTCGACGCTCAGCGGGTAGCCGATCACGTTGTAGCGGGTCTTGTCGTTGACGGCGTAAAGCCTTGAGCCGGCCGTCAGCAGTTCGTTGGAAGCAGCAATCAGCGGCAGCGTGAAGCCGATCGAGTAGCGATCGTTTTCGCGGTGCGGTTTGAGTTGCAGGCCGTTGTCGAGCAGGACATTGGTGCCGGGGTCAGCGCGGTAACGTGAAGCGGACAGGGCCAGTTGAGCGCCCTCGTCATTGACGAACTGGTTGTAGTCGAGGCGGTAGTAATGTTCGTGATCGTCACCCGGTGGAAACAGCCCGCTGAGGCTCAGTTGCTCGCCCATCGAGGTCTGCGCGTTACTGCTGACGCCGAGCAAGGCCTGGGTGCCGTTGCGGTTATCTTCGGTGGTGCTCAGCGTACTGGTGAAGGGTTTGCGACTGGCCTGGGCGACCAGGGTTGTCGCGCCGTCGGTGGTGCCGGGTGGTGGAACCTGGGCCTGGATCGTCACGCCGGGAATGCGTGTCATCAGTGTGGTGTAGCGCTCGAAGGTTTTGCGGGTCAGTGGCCGTTCGGCCTGGATTTTCGCCGCCAGTTTATCGAGCAGGACTTTGACTCGGCCGACATCGCCCTGGATCTGGACATCCCGCACGTAGCCTTCCACCAGCACCACGCGCGCTACGCCGTCATTGAAGTTTTGCTGCGGCAAGAACGCGTAGGACAGCAAATAGCCGTCCTGCTGATAGCGCCGGGTGATGCTGCGCGTGGCTTCGATCAGGTCGGCGAGGCTGCTTTGGTGGCCGATCAGGGGCTTATAGATGTCGGCGAGTTCGTTGAGTGGGTAAAGGGTTCCGCCTTCGATCTGCACGGTTTGCAGATTGATTTTAGTGTCCATCAGCAGTGGCTGCGCGGCGGCTGCACCGGCGTCCGGCACTTGCACGGGCGCGGCGCTCGGGCGATAGGCGTCGGCCGGCAGGTTCGGCACGGGCAGGTTGCGGATGGTTTCGTTGCTGTTGAGGAAACTGGGCAGGGTGTCGGCGAGGGCGGCGGAACTGAGACTGAGGAACAGCAGGGATGCCATTACGCGCATAGGACACTCCATGGTCAGAACACAGCACTGGGCTGATTTCTCCTAAGAAAAAAGGCGGAAGACTCGTGGGAATCTTCCGCCCTCAACCAAGCGTAGGCGCTGTAGGTGAGGCCGTCGAATCGGCCAGGTGCAATTTAGCGTTTGTTGCCTCCCAAGGCGCCGGTCAGACCGCCGACGATACCGCCCAGACCGCCGCCTGCACCACCGGTGGCGCCCCCGCTGGCACCGCCGTTGACCAGGCCGCCGACTGCGGCGACGGTACCGCCGACGTTTGTGACCAGACCGCCGACTGCCGTGGTGACCGGGTTGTTGGTCGCGGCAATCGCGCCACCAATGTTGCTGACCGCACCGCCAACCTGACCGGTGAGACCTGCGACGGGCGATCCGATACCTGTCGCTGCGCCGACTTGTTGAGTCACGTTGGTAACAGCGCTGGTGACCGGGTTCAGGCCATTGCCCAAGGTGGCGCCCACCGTGGCCAGCGGTGAAGTTGTCGCGGTGATCGGGGTGCCCGAACCGCCCAGCACGGTGTTGAGCGAAGCCACGGTATTACCCAGGCCGACAGCGGTAACGCCACCTGCGCTGACGACGCCATTGGTATTCCCGGCATTCAAGCCTGCGCCAACGTTGACCACGGCACCGCCAACGGTCTGCAGCAAACCGGTGCCGCCGAGGCCACCGCCCAAACCGCCACCCACGCCACCGTCAGTGCCCGAGCCGGTGCCATTGGACACCAGACCGCCGGCCTTGCCAACCGCGGTGCCGGTATTGCTCAACGCGCCGCCGAGGGTGTTGGTCAAGGCATTGCCGTTGCCGGCGTCGGTGACCTTGTCGCCCAGAGCGTCGACGGTTCCACCGACTTTCGCTATCACGCCTTTAAGCGGATCACCCAGACCGGTTGCATCGCCGATCTTGTCGGTTGTGCTTTCGACCATGGCGATCACCGGCACCAGACTGCCGCCGAGTTTGTTGGTCAGTTGGCTGGTCGGGCCGTTGCTCAGTGTGGTGTCGAGGGTATTGCCGAGCATGGTGACTTTCTCACCGACACCATCAAGCAGCGGTGCGACTTTGGTGACCACGCCGCCCACCACTGGCACGCTGCTGGTGGCGGTCGCCAGTTTGCCGCTGAGATCAGAGACGCCGTTGCCAACATCGGTTACCACGCCGCCGACCGAAGCGACGGTGGTGGTCAGGCCTTTGGGGTCGGTGGAAAGTTTGCCGATGCCGTTGGCCACTCCGTCACCCAAGGTGCTGACGACGTTGCCGGCGGTGTTGGCCGCACTCTGCACGACACCACCTACGACAGGAACACCGCTCAGGGAGTCGCCGATCTGGCCAACGCCATCGCCGACGCCGGCGACGGTTTTACCGACATCCTGCACCAGCGTGGTGGTCACCAGCGGTGTGGTGGTTGGATTGGTCGGGTTAGTGGGATCGGTCGGATCCGTCGGGTTGGTTGGATTGGTCGGATCGGTGCCTCCGGTGCCGCCAGTACCACCTGTGCCACCGGTTCCACCCGTACCTCCGGTTCCGCCAGTGCCAGCCGTATCACCGGTGCCACCCGTGCCGCCAGTACCCGATGTACCGCCAGTGCCGGCGGTGCCGTCGGCTGCAGAACTGCCGGAACTGCTGTGATGGCCGCCACCGCCGCTGCTGCAACCGGCGAGGCCAAGGGAGAGAATCAATGCCAGAGCAATTGCTGATTTGCACCACACGTCTTGAGTTTTCATGATTGAGATTCCTTGCACCTGTCACAACGTACGTTGTCTTCGATGGCTCGCCGGTCTAATGCCGGTGATGCCTTCGCCCGTTGTGCTCAATCTCAGTCCAGGGGCAGGTTTCAGGCCATTCTCAAGTTGGTATTAACGCCTTTATATACATGTCGCGGTTCAGCGCCTAAGGACTAATACCCAGGATATAGGCGCGCAAAAAAAGGCCTTGATAATCAAGGCCCGGGTTTTTTCGGCGAAGGGGAAAAGGCTGGAGAAAACTTAAGTGATATATACACAATTAACGGTGTACCGAGTGCTCAGGCAATCGGTTGCCACTGCCCGACCATGTGTTCCAGATCCTTCGCACCGACCAGACGCAGCTCACCACTGGAGCCCGCCGCACTCGCCAGTAATGTCACTTCACTGGGCAAACGCACCGGTTTGCGAAAATGCACGGCGATCTCGAGGTTGGCCTTGGGCAAATGATCGCCCAGCGCCGCCAGGGTTCGAGCCTTGTTCCACAAACCATGGGCAATGGCGGTTGGAAAGCCGAACAGCTTGGCACTTGCCGCACTCAGGTGAATCGGGTTGTAGTCTCCGGAGACTTTGGCGTATTGCCGACCGATATCGGCCGGGGCTTTCCAGCGCGCCACTTCCACCAGCGATTGCGAGGGCTCCCAGGTGTGCTCGACAGCCTCGCCCTCAAGCTTCACACCGCGACAGAGCATCTGGCTCTCAGCCTCCCACAATGGCCCGAGTTGATCATCCAGAGTGGTCAACACATCGAACGTCGCGCCTTTGGGGTGCGGTTGCAGGTTGTGCACGCGAACGCTCACTTGCGCCCGACCGATCCCGCCCATCGGGCGCAACACGCGGATGCGGTTGCTCAAATGAATCAGCCCCAGCAGGGGAAACGGAAACGCTTTGGCAGTGAGCAATTGCATCTGCAGGGCGAAGGCGAGGATGTGCGGATAGGTCGGTGGCAGCAGACCGTCATCGACGAATCCACACACCTTGCGATAGGCCGCCAGACGTTTGCCATCGACATCGACCCAACAGCGCAAGCCGCCGTCAGGCAATTGCGTGCCGGTGATTTTCCGTCGTGTCGCCGCCCGTGCGTACAGCCCCGGCAGACTCGGTTCGCGATCCAGCGTATGCCATTCGATGCTCATGCCTAAGCCCCCAGAACACTTTGTCCACAGACCCGCAGCGCCTGCCCGGTGAATGCGCCGGTGCCCGGTTGCGCCAGCCACGCGACCGCTTCGGCGACATCCTGCGGCAAGCCGCCCTGGCCCAGTGAACTCATACGCCGGCCAGCCTCGCGCAGGCCGAACGGAATGTGTGCGGTCATCTGCGTTTCGATAAAACCGGGGGCGACGGCGTTGATGCTGATACCGCGTTCCAGCAGCGTCGGCGCCCATGCCTGCGCCAGACCGATCAGCCCGGCCTTGCTCGCGGCGTAGTTGGTTTGCCCACGGTTGCCGGCGATGCCGCTGATGGAGGCCAGCAGAATCACCCGCGCGTCATCGTGCAGCGTGCCATTGTCGAGCAGCGCCTTGGTCAATACTTGCGGGGCATTGAGGTTGACCGCGAGCACCGCGTCCCAAAATTCCGGGGTCATATTGGCCAGGGTTTTGTCGCGGGTGATGCCGGCGTTGTGCACCAGAATGTCGAGGCCGTCAGGCAGTTGTTCGATCAGTTGCGCGGCGGCGTCTGCGGCGCAGATATCGAGGGTGATCGCCCGCCCGCCGAGGCGCGCGGCGAGGGCTTCCAGATCCGTTTTGGCCGGGGGAACATCGAGCAGGATCACGTCGGCGCCATCGCGGGCCAGGGTTTCGGCGATGGACGCACCGATGCCGCGTGCGGCACCGGTGACCAGCGCCTTGCGCCCGGCCAGTGGCCGCGTCCAGTCAGTCACCTGCGTCGCACACGCCGTCAGGCGAATCACTTGCCCGGACACGAACGCGCTTTTCGGCGAAAGGAAAAACCGCAGTGGACCTTCCAGTTGATCTTCAGCGCCTTCGCCGACGTAGATCAATTGCAGCGTGCCGCCGCTGCGCAGCTCCTTGGCCAGCGAACGGGAAAACCCTTCCAGTGCTCGTTGCGCACTCGCGGCAAACGGGTCAGTCAGGGTTTCCGGCGCACGACCAAGAATCACCAGGTGCGCGCTGTGCTCAAGGTTCTTCATCAGGGGCTGGAAGAACTCGCGCAGCTGTTTGAGCTGGTCGGTGTGCTGCAATTGGCTGGCGTCGAACACCACGGCTTTGAGTTTCGGGCCGTGGCCGGGGATCCATTCGGTGGCGTTCAGCGGTTGCTCGCCGTAGCGGTAGATGCCGTCGGTCAAACGGTTGGCGAAGGCACTGACGCGTTCAGCCAGCGGCCCGCCGCCGATCAGCAAAGCACCTTCCACCGGCCGCAGGCGCCCGGCCTGCCAGCGTTCCAGTCGCACCGGCGACGGCAGGCCCAGCGCCCCGACCAGGCGATGGCCGATGGACGAATTGGCGAAGTCGATATAGCGGTCAGACATGGAACGCTCTCCAGAAGATGGGGTTCAAAGTGTGGACTACCGATGGCAATCAATCGTTCGATCCACGCAATAAGGCCTACGCTAGAACAGCAGAGTAGTTTGTCCCCGGCGGTTGTGTTGCCGAACCCATATTCAGAAACACAGCTAAACCCCTGTAGGAGTGAGCCTGCTCGCGATAGCGGTGTGTCAGATAGAGATTGCCGGACTGATACACCGCTATCGCGAGCAGGCTCACTCCTACAGGGGAGTGGCGTGAATTCAAACCTTCGGAAAAGGAGTTTTTCATGAGTCAGCTGCGCCGTGTCGCGATCATCGGCGGTAACCGTATCCCTTTCGCCCGCTCCAACGGGCCGTACGCCACCGCGAGTAATCAGGCGATGCTCACGGCCGCCCTCGAGGGCCTGATCGAACGCTACAACCTGCACGGTCAGCGCATCGGCGAAGTGGTGGCAGGCGCGGTGCTGAAATTGTCACGAGATATGAACCTGACCCGTGAATGCGTCCTCGGCTCACGTCTGTCACCCGCGACTCCCGCCTACGACATTCAGCAAGCCTGCGGCACCGGTCTGGAAGCGGCGATCCTGGTGGCGAACAAGATCGCCCTCGGCCAGATCGAGAGCGGTATTGCTGGCGGTGTCGACACCACCTCGGACGCACCGATCAGCGTCAGCGAAGGCTTGCGCAGAATCCTCCTGCAAGCCAACCGCGCCAAAACCACCGGCGACAAACTGAAAACCTTTCTGCAACTGCGGCCGCAACACCTGATCCCGGAATTTCCACGCAACGGCGAGCCGCGCACCGGCCTGTCGATGGGCCAGCACTGTGAGCTGATGGCGCAGACCTGGCAGATCCCGCGTGAGGATCAGGATCAACTGGCTCTCGAAAGCCATCACAAACTCGCCGCGTCCTACAGCGAAGGCTGGCACCACGACTTGATGACGCCGTTCCTTGGCCTGACTCGCGATAACAACCTGCGCCCGGACCTGACCCTGGAAAAACTCGCGACGCTGAAACCGGCCTTCGAAAAAAGCGCGAAGGGCACGTTGACGGCGGGCAATTCCACGCCGCTCACCGATGGCGCGTCTGTGGTGCTGCTCGGCAGTGAGGAATGGGCGAAGGAGCGTGGCTTGCCGATCCTCGCGTATCTGCGAGATGGCGAAGCTGCGGCGGTGGATTTCGTCAACGGTGCGGAAGGCCTGTTGATGGCGCCGGTGTATGCGGTGCCGCGGTTGCTGGCGCGTAATGGCCTGACCCTGCAGGATTTTGACTACTACGAAATTCATGAAGCGTTTGCGGCGCAGGTGCTGTGCACGCTGAAGGCCTGGGAAGATCCCGAGTACTGCAAAACCCGTCTGGGCCTTGACGCGCCGCTGGGCTCGATCGATCGCAGTCGACTCAATGTGAAGGGCAGTTCGCTGGCGGCCGGGCATCCGTTTGCCGCGACCGGTGGGCGCATCGTGGCGAACATGGCCAAGTTGCTCGATGCGGCGGGCAAGGGTCGGGGGCTGATCTCGATTTGCGCGGCGGGCGGGCAGGGTGTCACTGCCATCATCGAACGCTAGAAGAGCCCCTCACCCTAGCCCTCTCCCGGAGGAAGAGGGGACTGATTGGGGGATGCTTCAGAGTTTCACCGACCTGAGAGAGCCGTGCTGAATCCAGAATCGAACCGATTCGGAGAATTCTGCCAGTCCATATTCGACGCGATATTTCAGGTCGATGTATAACGCCAGACACCTCGGTCGGCTCCCTCTCCCTCCGGGAGAGGGCTGGGCGGGCGGCGTTCCGATGAGGGGCTTTTGATTTAAGGCGAATTTCAGGTACGAAACCGGCGTACCAACCCATCCAGCTCATTCGACAACCCCGCCAGGCTCTGCGAATCCAGCCGCGCCGAGTTGGCCAGTTCCGCCACCAACTGCGCATCCCCGTGAATCTGGCTGATGTGCCGATTGATGTCTTCAGCCACCTGATGCTGCTCTTCAGCGGCGGTGGCGATCTGCGTGTTCATGTCACGGATCACGTCCACCGACTCGCGGATCTGCCCGAAACTCTCGCGCGCCTCGCCGATGCGCGTCACCGATTGCTGCGACACCTGCAGGCTGGCGTGCATCTGCTGCGTGACCTGGCTGGTTCGCTTGGCCAGATTGCCGAGCAGGCCATCAATCTCTGCCGTCGAATCCGCGGTGCGTTTGGCCAGGGCGCGAACCTCATCCGCGACCACGGCAAAGCCGCGGCCCTGTTCACCGGCGCGCGCGGCTTCGATGGCGGCGTTGAGCGCCAGCAGGTTGGTTTGTTCGGCGATGGAACGGATGGTGCCGAGGATCGACTGGATATCGTTGCTGTCGCGCTCCAGTTGCTGCATCGACTGCGCCGATTGCTCCAGCTCCTGGCTCAGTTGGTCGACGCTGTTCACCGCCGCATCAATCTGCTGCTGGCCTTGCCGAGCCTGACGCTGGCCGCTGTCGGCGGAGTCTGCCGCCTGGCTGCACGAGCGCGCGACTTCATTGGCGGTGGCGACCATTTCGTGGAACGCGGTCGAGACCATGTCGACGGCTTCACGCTGGCGCCCGGCGGCTTCGGCCATGTCGCTCGACACGCGGGTCGAACTCTGCGAGGTCGCGAGGATTTTCCCGGCGGCGCCGCCGATGTGCTGGATCAGACTGCGAATCGCCGTGAGGAACTGATTGAACCAGTTGGCCAGTTGCGCCGTTTCGTCGTTGCCCCGGATCTCGAGGTTTTTGGTCAGGTCGCCTTCGCCCTGCGCGATGCCTTCCAGACCACTGGCGACGCTGCGGATCGGGCGCACGATCAGGCTGGCGAAACTGGCGCCGACCACGGCGAACAGCACGGCCAGCACGGCGGCGATGATTGCGATCAGCCAGGTCAATTGCGTGGCTGAACTCATCACATCGCTCTGCTTGATCAGGCCGACGAAGGTCCAGCCCAACTGCTCGGACGGCCAGACGTTGGCCATGTAGCGCTCACCGTTAAGTTCGACTTCCACCAGGCCCTTGCCGGCCTTGGCCAGTTGTGCATAGCCTTCGCCGAGGCTGTCCAGCGGCTTGAAGTTGTGTTCCGGCTGTTTCGGATCGACCAGTACCGTGCCGCTGTTTTCCAGGAGCATCAGGTAGCCGGTTTCGCCCAGTTTGATCTGTTTGACGATCTCGGTGAGCTGCTTGAGCGTCACGTCGATGCTGACCACGCCGCCGTTGCTACCGAGTTTGTTGTCGATGGTGCGCACGGTGCTGACGTAGGTCGCATCGTCCTGCGCCCAGTAATAAGCGGCGGTGCGCAACGGTTTGCCCGGCTTGGCCTGGGCGGCCTTGTACCAGGGGCGCTGACGCGGGTCGTAGTTGTTGAGTTTGGGATCGTCCGGCCACGACACGTAGCCACCGGCGGCGGTGCCGACGATGGCGTAGGCGTAAGCCGGGTGGGCGTTGCCCAGGTCCTGGAGGAACGCGAAGACCTTTTTGTCCATCTCGCCCTGGGGGATGGATTCGGCGTTGGCGCTCATGTAGGTCTTGAGGCTGTCGTCGGTGTTCTTGATCAGCGGTTGCGACGCCAGGTAATCGACGTTCTGGCTGATACCATCAAAAAACAGCTGCATGGCATTGCTGACCTGACGGATCTCGCGACCGCTGCTGTCGACAAAGCTGTCCCGGGCATCGCTGCGCAGGTTCATCACCACCAGGGTCGCGACCAGCACCACCGGCAAGCAGGCGATGATTGCAAACGCCCACGTCAATTTCTGTTTGATGTTCATCCGCGCTCCAGATTTTCTTGTAGGCCCACGCAGTGCAGATGACTTGTGGTTTATTGGCAGCCGAAAACGTTGTGGATCACCCGTACCCCTGAGTGCGGCATCGCTGATTGTTTTGGAACGATTGTCGGACAAATCCCTCTGTCATTGAGGACTTCGGCTGCGAAACAGGGAAATTGAGGCGACTTTGCAAAAATCTTCCGAAGGGGCATCAGCCGAATGTCAGATTCTGTCGCAAATGCCCTTGAAGACAGCTACCAACAAGTACAACAGGCTCGGCTATGATTCTCGACGGTCGATGCGCGAACGCAGAGTTGGCCCTGTTTAATCCGGCACAGTGTGTGCATTCTCAACGTTCACAGGTCGGCAACCCCTCCCCGTGATGCGAGGATTGCCGTATAACGAGTGACATTCGCGTGTTTGGTAATAAAGGACCCACAATAAAAGCTGATGAAGACTCCAAAACGCATTGAACCCCTGATCGAGGACGGTCTGGTCGACGAAGTGCTGCGCCCACTGATGAGTGGTAAAGAAGCAGCTGTTTATGTGGTGCGCTGCGGCAATCAGTTACGTTGCGCAAAGGTCTACAAGGAGGCGAACAAACGCAGTTTCCGCCAGGCGGCCGAGTATCAGGAAGGCCGCAAGGTTCGTAATAGCCGACAGGCTCGGGCGATGGCCAAGGGCTCCAAGTTCGGTCGCAAAGAGACCGAAGATGCCTGGCAGAACGCCGAAGTGGCGGCGCTGTTTCGTCTGGCCGGTGCCGGCGTGCGGGTGCCAAAGCCATATGACTTCCTCGACGGCGTGCTGTTGATGGAGCTGGTGGCCGACGAATTCGGCGATGCCGCGCCGCGTCTGAATGACGTGGTGCTGGAGCCGGATCAGGCGCGCGAGTATCACGCGTTCCTGATCTCGCAGATCGTGCTGATGTTGTGTACCGGTCTGGTGCACGGTGACCTCTCCGAGTTCAACGTGCTGCTGACGCCGACCGGTCCGGTCATCATCGACCTGCCGCAAGCAGTCGATGCAGCGGGCAACAACCACGCGTTCAGCATGCTCGAGCGGGACGTTGGCAACATGGCTTCGTACTTCGGTCGCTCTGCCCCGGAGTTGAAGAGCACCAAGTACGCCAAGGAAATGTGGGCATTGTACGAAGCCGGCACCCTGCACCCGAACAGTGTGCTGACCGGTGAGTTCGATGATCCGGAGGACCTGGCCGATGTTGGCGGGGTGTTGCGCGAGATCGAAGCGGCGCGCCTCGACGAGGAACGCAAGCAGGCCATCCGCGCGGCGGACGACGAGCCGAAAGGCAAGTCCGACGAACCGCCTCCACCGCCGTGGATGCAGTGATCGCTTGATCAGAAACCCGGCTTCGGCCGGGTTTTTTGTTTGAATCAGAAGCCCCTCATCGGAACGCCGCCCGCCCAGCCCTCTCCCAGAGGGAGAGGGAGCCGACCGAGGTGTCTGGCATATTTCATCGACCTGAAATACCGAGTCGATTATGGATTCGGTCAGGCTCTTTCACGTCGGCGCACTTCTGAAGCATCCCCCAATCAGTCCCCTCTCCCTCCGGGAGAGGGTTAGGGTGAGGGGCCTCTTTCGGACCAACGCAAATTCACGTCTACTGTCCACCGCTCCAACCACACTCAAGGACTGAATGTGATCACCCCCCGCAACACCCACCTGATCGTCACCGCCCGATTGATCTCCGATTTCGGCGCCTTCCTCAACATGGTCGCGCTGGCCACCTACGTCTACCTGTTGAGCGACAGCGCCATGAGCGTCGGAATTTTCCTCGCCAGCCGCGTGGGCGGGGGGATCTTTGCCAGTCTGGTCGGCACCGCGTTTTACCGTCGATGCAGCGGACGCGCGCCACTGATAGCGTTCGATCTGCTGCGCGCCAGTGTGCTGGGGCTGTTATTGATTGTGCCCGTCAGCCAGCAAGCCGTGCTGTTGCCGGTGATTGCCTTCGGTCTGGGCCTTGGCAACTCGATGTTCGCCATCGGCCTCAACAGCCAGTTGCCGCATCTGATCCCCGCCGACCAACTGCTCAAGGCCAACGCCTGGATCACCTCGGCCTCATCTGCCGCGATGGTCGGTGGCAGTCTGGTGTCGGGTTTGCTGGTGGCGGGTTTCGGTTTTGAAACGGTGTTCGCCCTGAATGCGCTGACTTACCTGCTGGCAGCATTGTTGATCGTACCGCTGCGTTTCCAACCTGCAACAACCAACGAGGACACCGAACGCGGCGAATGGTCAGCGCTCAAGCAGGGCTTGCGTGCTACGCCTGTGGTTGCTGCGATGCTGGCGGTGACGATGGCCGACACCTTGGGCAGCGCCGCACACAACGTCGGCTTTCCGATCATTTCCAAACTGCTCACACCGGAGTCGGCGAGCACCACGCTGGGGCTGATGCTCGCCGTGTGGGCCAGCGGCAAACTGCTCGGCGCACGGATTGCCAGTCGATTGAAAGGCTCGGACAACATCCATCTGGAGCGACGGTTTTTCTTCGGCGTGGCGCTGATGTCCTGCGGCTTTATCCTGATGTTCCAGCAACACAGCCTCTACGGTCTGCTGCTGTTTTCATTGCCGGCGGGACTGGGGGACGGCTTTTCCGAAGTCGGGCTGATGTCGCGCCTGCAACGCGAACCCGAGCAGTTACGCCTGCCAATTTTCAGCGTCCTGACCTTGCTGCAAATGACCGGGTTCGGCATCGGCATGCTCATTGCCGCGCCGTTCTACGGGTGGTGGACGCCGGGTGCCGTGGTCATGTTGTTCCACGGCATTCCCCTCGGCACATTGCTGACGGTAAAAGTACTCGCCCTCAAGCGCGGGCGGGTTGCGCGCAGCAGCCCGACGCCAGTTCCTTGAGGATCGGGCAGTCGGGGCGGTGGTCGCCATTGCAATGCTCGACGAGGTCTTGCAGGGTGTCGCGCAATTCGCCGAGTTCGCGAATCTTCTGATTCAACTCGTCGATGTGCTGGCGGGCCAAGGCTTTGACATCGGCGCTGGCGCGCTGGCGATCCTGCCAGAGGGTCAGCAGTTTGCCGACCTCTTCCAGGGAAAAGCCCAGGTCCCGCGAGCGCTTGATGAACGCCAGCGTGTGCAGGTCATCGTCGCCGTAGACCCGGTAACCGCTGTCGGTGCGATGCGCCGCTTTGAGCAGGCCGATCGATTCGTAATAGCGGATCATTTTCGCGCTCAGGCCACTGTGCCTGGCCGCTTGGCCGATGTTCATCGGTGTTCCTCCAGGTCCTTGGGTTTCCAGGTTTTCAACAGTAGCGCATTGCTCACCACGCTGACGCTCGACAGCGCCATCGCCGCACCGGCCAGCACCGGGTTGAGGAAGCCGAATGCCGCCAGCGGAATGCCGATCAGGTTGTAGACGAAGGCCCAGAACAGGTTCTGGCGGATCTTCGCATACGTCTTGCGACTGATCTCCAGCGCCGCCGGCACCAGTCGTGGGTCGCCACGCATCAGGGTAATGCCTGCCGCGTGCATGGCCACGTCGGTGCCGCCGCCCATGGCGATGCCGATGTCGGCCGCGGCGAGCGCCGGGGCGTCGTTGATGCCGTCACCGACCATGGCGACCACGGCGGTTTTTTTCAGCTCGGTGATGGTCGCGGCTTTGTCCGCTGGCAGCACTTCGGCGTGGACATTGCTGATGCCCAAGGCCTCGGCGACGACTTTGGCGCTGCCGCGGTTGTCGCCGGTCAGCAAATGGCTGTGGATATCTCGCGCGGCAAGTTGTTGCACGGCTTGCAATGCGCCGGGTTTCAACGTGTCACCGAAGGCGAACAAACCGAGTACTTTTTGCTCAGGACTTTGCTCGATCAACCACGACAATGTGCGGCCTTCGGTTTCCCAGGCGTTGGCGGATTCGGCAAGGTCTCCAGCGCTCAGGCCGCTTTCGTCCAGCAAGCGCCGATTGCCCAGCGCCAGACGCCGGCCGTCGAGATTGCCGGCGATGCCGCGACCGGTCAGCGATTGACTGTCACTGACATCCGGCACGTTCAGGCCTCGTTCGGCGGCTGCATCCAGTACCGCTTTGGCCAACGGATGTTCACTGCCGCGTTGCAGCGCGCCGGCCAGTTTCAGCAGCGCGTCTTCATCGCCATCCACTGCACTGAAATGGGCGATGCGCGGCGTGCCAGACGTCAGTGTGCCGGTCTTGTCGAAGACCACGCTGCTGACTTCATGGGCGCGTTCCAGCGCCTCGGCGTCCTTGATCAGAATGCCATGACGTGCCGCTACACCAGTGCCGGCCATGATCGCCGTCGGCGTGGCAAGGCCCAGTGCACACGGGCAAGCGATGACCAGCACCGCGACGGCATTGATCAGCGCGGTTTCAAGGGGCGCGCCATAGAGCCACCAGCCGATCAGCGTAGCGAGGGCAATCAGCAACACCGCCGGCACGAAGATCCGGCTGACTTTATCCACCAGTTTCTGAATAGGTGCCTTGGCTGCCTGGGCGTCTTCCACCAGACGAATAATCCGCGCCAGTACGGTTTCCGCGCCGAGTGCCTGAGTGCGCACCAGCAAGCGCCCTTCACCATTGATCGCGCCGCCGGTGACTTTGTCGCCCGGTTGTTTCGGCACTGGCAGGCTTTCACCACTGATCAGCGCTTCATCGGCATGGCTCTGGCCGTCGATGACTTCGCCGTCGACCGGAAAACGCTCGCCGGGTTTGACCAGCACGATATCGCCCAGACGCAGGGCGCTGATAGCGACGTCCTGCTCGCGGCCATCGATCACTTGTATCGCCCGCTCCGGACGCAATGCTTCGAGGGCGCGGATGGCGCTGGCAGTCTGGCGTTTGGCGCGGCTCTCGAGATATTTACCGAGCAGCACCAGGGCAATGACCACCGCCGAGGCTTCGAAATACAGATGCGGCATGCGCCCGGCAGCGGTGGCCCATTCGTAAAGACTCAGGCCGTAACCGGCGCTGGTGCCGAGGGCGACCAGCAAGTCCATGTTGCCGGCGCCCGCGCGAACGGCTTTCCACGCGGCGACGTAAAAGCGTGCACCAAAAATGAACTGCACCGGCGTGGCGAGTGCGAATTGCGCCCAGGCCGGGAGCATCCAGTGAATGCCGAACGGTTGCAGCAACATCGGCGCCACCAGCGGCAGGGCGAGGGCGATCGCGCAGATCAGCGCCCAGCGTTCATGCTTGAGCTTGCGCTGCCGGGTATCGGTTTGCGGGTGTGCGGCTTGCCAGACGCTGGCCGAGTAGCCGGCCTTGCTCACCGCGTCGAGCAGGCTTTGCGGATCGACCTGGCCAAGCAATTGGAGGTGCGCGCGTTCGTTGGCCAGGTTGACACTGACGCCTTTCACCCCGGGAACTTTGTTCAGGGCGCGCTCGACGCGACCGGCGCAGGAGGCGCAAGTCATGCCTTCGATATTCAATTCGATAGTCTGCTGCGGCACGCTGTAACCGGCGCGCTCAACCGCGTCCATCAACGCCGGCAGACTGCCGTCGGGTGCCTGCACGCGGGCCTGCTCGGTGGCGAGGTTGACGCTGACGGCACTGGCGCCACTGACTTTGCTCAAGGCGCGCTCGACCCGCCCGGCACAACTGGCGCAGGTCATGCCGGCAATCGGCAGATCGAACGTGATGGAATCGGACATCGGTCGTACTCCCTGTAGTAGATGCCTACAAGGATCAACCTTGCCATGCGGGCAAGGTCAAGCGCCAATCTCAAAAGCAAAAGATCGCAGCCTTCGGCAGCTCCTACAGGAGATTGCGTTGTCTGATCGTTCCCACGCTCTGCGTGGGAATGCTTCTTGTGACGCTCCGCGTCACGCTTCGGGACGCAGAGCGTCCGTGGCTGCATTCCCACGCGGAGCGTGGGAATGATCTCGAAGCAAAAGATCGCAGCTCCTACAGGAGATTGCGTTCCTCTGTAGGAGCTGCCGAAGGCTGCGATCTTTTGGCCAGCGACTCAGTATTCGAGAGCGGCGGGGCGCAGGTACAAACCTTTGGCAGATGTCGCGATCCGGTACTTCACCACGTCTCCGGCCTTGAGCGAGATTTCCTGCGCGGGCGGTGCCAGCATTCCCGGCTGGCATCCCGGCACTTGGCCCGGCTCAAGCTTCAGGCGTATGGAAAACGTGCCATGTTGCAGGTTGAACGAGGTGGACTGCTCCTGCAGCAGGCGCCCGGCAAACTGGTCCTGGATGTACACGCCGATCTCGCAGGACGTCGGCACTTCCAGGCGCTCGCGCGAGATGATCAGAACGGCGTAGTCCTCGCCGGTCGCGTTGGCCTGGGGCAGGGCGGCAAAGAGGCTGAGAAAGCCAAACAGGCTGAAAGCTGACCAGCGCATGGCTGAATCTCCTGAATTGAAGTCATTAATGTACGCAGCTTGGCCGAGCGCGGCGCCGATTGCCAGCCCGGCAGTTTATTCAAGAACTTGACCTTGCCATCGTGGCAAGCTCGAAACTGCTGGCAACCTCACGCAAAGGAGTCATTCCATGCAAGTGTTCAACGTTCAAGGCATGTCCTGCGGTCACTGTGTCAAAGCCATCACCAACGCCGTCCAGGCCAGGGATCCGGCTGCCAGCGTGCGCGTCGATCTGGCGGCGAAAGAGGTCGGCGTCGAAAGTGCGTTGAGCGCCGAGCAGGTGATCGAGGTCATCAGCGAGGAAGGCTACGCCGTCAAACTCGCCCTATAGAAGCAAAAGATCCTCCGATCGCGGCCCGAACATTCGGTAGCTCCCACAGGGGAATGCATTCCAAGGTAGGAGCTGCCGAAGGCTGCGATCTTTTGATCTTGTTTTTGATTGTTAGCGAGCTATCGGAATGTTCAAGGCGTCCGGGCGCGGCTAGACTGTCGGACTGCCGACTTGCCAACCTGGATGCCTGATGAACTTCCGTACCATTCTGATTCTCGGTGCCTTGACCGCCTTCGGGCCCTTGGCGATCGACTTCTATTTACCTGCATTTCCGTCCATGGCGCTGGCGTTTGGCACCGACGAGAAACACGTGCAGATGACGTTGGCGGCATATTTCGCCGGTTTGTCCATCGGCCAGTTGCTGTATGGCCCTGTGGCGGATCGTTTTGGCCGACGCATCCCTTTGCTTGTGGGGCTCACGCTGTTCACCCTGGCATCACTGGCCTGCGCTTATGCGCCGAACCTGGAATGGCTGATCGGCGCACGTTTCGTCCAGGCATTGGGCGGCTGTGCGGGGATGGTGATTTCTCGGGCGGTGGTCAGCGACAAGTGCGACGCGGTGGGTTCGGCAAAAGTGTTTTCGCAATTGATGCTGGTGATGGGCCTGGCACCGATTCTGGCGCCAATGCTTGGCGGTCTGCTGGTCAACACCACAGGCTGGCAGTCGATCTTTCTGGTGCTGACCGGGTTCAGTGCCCTGGCCGGTTTGGCCGTGGCATTGGGTTTGCCGGAGAGTATGCCGGCGCATATGCCGCGCCAGCCGCTGTCTGGTGCATTGCGCCAGTACGGTCGTCTGCTCAAGGATCGGGTTTACCTCGGCCATGCCCTGACCGGTGGCATCGCCATTGCCGGGATGTTCGCCTACATCGCCGGTTCGCCGTTCATCTTCATCAAACTGTATGGCGTCCCGGCCGAACATTTCGGCTGGCTGTTCGGCACCAACGCGGCAGGCTTCATTCTGGTGGCGCAGGTCAATGCACGGCTGTTGGCCAAGCGCGGGCCGGCATTCCTGCTGTCGCGGGCCGTCTGGGTTTATCTCGCGGCGGGTCTGACGCTGCTGGCGGTCAGTGCCTTGCACACTGAATCCTTGTGGCCGCTGCTGATTCCATTGTTTATTTGTGTGTCGAGCCTGGGTTGCATCAGCCCCAACGCCGCAGCCTGCGCAATGAACGGCCAGGGCGGACGTGCCGGCAGCGCTTCGGCGTTGCTCGGCTGCATGCAGTTCAGCGTTGCCGCCGGTGCATCGGCATTGGTGGGTGTGTTGCACGACGGCAGCGCCGTGCCGATGGCCATCGTCATCAGCTTGTGCGGTGTGCTGGTGGTGAGCGTCGCGATGCTCACCCGGCGTCTGCAAAACGCCCGGGCTCTGGCGAAAGCTCAAGCCGAGGTATAGAAGACTCAGCCGGCGGCGCGCTGCTGGCTGCGGTCGGGAATCTGGTGGGGCGCGCACAGTCGCGCTTCGAGGGTGCGAGTGAAGGCCAGTGCTTCGGCTTCACTGCGGAATGTCACGGCGTGTTGGTCCAGGCGAACCTGCCATTGAGACTTTGCCACTTCTTTTATCAGGATCTTCATTGCTGACCTCCTTTGCGTAAAAGATGTATCGCAGAGGCTTCGATTGTAGACCTGAATACGATCGCAATTGTGACAAGGGTCAAGCATCGGACTGACGGTAAAAACCTCCGGCAGCCTCTGTAGGAGCTGCCGAAGGCTGCGATCTTTTGATCTTAGAAACCTTCTAAAACAATTTTCCCCTTGGCTTTGCCACTTTCCAGCAGCTCATGGGCACGACGCAGGTTCGCCGCATTGATCGTGCCGAAATGCTCGCCCACCGTGGTTTTCAACGTCCCGGCATCAATCAGTTCAGCCACACGATTAAGCAGCTTGTGCTGTTCGATCATGTCCGGCGTCTCGAACAGTGAGCGGGTGTACATGAACTCCCAGTGCAGTGACAGGCTCTTGCGCTTGAGCTTGCTCACGTCGAGCGACTTCGGATCGTCGATCAACGCCAGTTTGCCTTGCGGTGCCAAGGCTTCGACCAGTTGATCCAGGTGCTGGTCGGTCTGGGTCAGGCTGGCGACGTGGGTCACGCTGTCGATCCCGGCGCGCTTGAGTTCCTCGCTCAGCGGTTGGCTGTGATCGATGACCAGGTCGGCGCCCAGTGCTTTGACCCAGTCGCGGGTCTGTTCGCGGGACGCGGTGCCGATCACTTTCAGTCCGGTCAGTTGCTTGGCCAATTGCGTGAGGATCGAACCCACCCCGCCGGCCGCGCCGACGATCAGCAAGCGCTGGTCTTCATTGGCTTTGCCTTCGCGTATTTGCAGGCGTTCGAACAACAACTCCCACGCGGTGATCGCGGTCAGCGGCAGGGCGGCGGCTTCGGCAAAACCGAGGGATTTCGGCATATGGCCGACGATGCGTTCATCAACCACGTGCAGCTCGCTATTGCCGCCGGCACGGGCGATGGAGCCGGCGTAGAAGACTTTGTCGCCGGCCTTGAACAGCGTCACTTCGCTGCCGACAGCCTTGACCACACCGGCAACGTCCCAGCCCAGAACCTTCGCCGCGCCGTTTTCCGGTGCCACGTTCTGCCGCACTTTGGTGTCGACCGGGTTGACCGAGATGGCTTTGACTTCCACCAGCACGTCGCGCGGGCCGGTGACCGGTTCTGGCAGTTCGATGTCTTGCAGGGATTTGGCGTCGCTGATCGGCAGGGATGCGTAATAGGCAATGGCTTTCATGAAAGGCTCCGTACAGTTAATAGAAGAAGATCAGGCAATCGCACCGAGGCGTTTGAGCTGGAAGTGTTCGATGGTGTGGCCGGCGCTGGCCTGGAAGTGTTGAAAATGTGCGCTGGCGTTGTGCGCCTCAAGAATCGCTTCGCTGGCCCAGTGTTCGATCACATAAAACACCTGCGGGTCGGCGAGGTCGCGGTGCAGGTCGTACTGGCTGCAACCGTCTTCGGCGCGGCTCGGTTCAACCAGTGCGCGCAGGCCCTGTTCGAGAAGGTCCTGTTGACCGGGTTTGGCGATCAGGGTGGCGATGGCAGTGAATGGCTGGGACATGTTCGGCTCCAGAGAGGCGGGATGAATTCGATGGGGAGATGATTGGCTATTTCTCTACGAGATAAAACCGGCTAAAAGAGCAGTCTCTTTCAATTTTTTTTTGATAATCGAGGCTGACCTTGCTGCGTTTCGATGACTTGCAGTTGTTTGTCCGGGCGGCGGATCTGGGCAGTCTGTCGGCGGCAGCGCGGGTGATGGACATGTCCGCCGCCGTGGCCAGTGCGGCGTTGAAGCGGATCGAACAGCAGTTGGGCGCGCGTTTGCTCGCACGTTCGACCCGCAGCCTGCGTCTGACGGCCGAGGGTGAAGGCTTTCTCGAATACGCACGCGCGGCGTTGAGCAACCTCGATGAAGGTCGGCGCTTGCTGGCCAGCGGGCAAGATCAGGTCAGTGGGGTCTTGCAGTTGTCGGCACCTTCGGACTTCGGCCGCAATCTGTTGCTGCCATGGCTCGACGCGTTCCAGCGCGAGCACCCGAAGCTGACCGTGCGCTTGCTGCTCGGCGACCGCATTGCTGACCTGTTCCGCCAGCCGGTGGACATCGCCTTGCGTTATGGCGAGCCGGAAGACTCAAGCCTGGTCGCCTTGCCCATCGCCCCGCACAACCGTCGTGTGCTGTGCGCCTCGCCGGCGTACCTGGCCCGACACGGCGAACCGCGCCAGCTCGAACAATTGGCCCAGCACAACTGCCTGTTGTACATGCTCGGTAGCCGGGTTCATGACCATTGGAGTTTTCATGACGGCAAACGTGAGGTCGGCCTGACCGTCAGTGGTGACCGTTTCAGTGATGACGCCGACGTGGTGCGCCTGTGGGCGGTGGCCGGCGCCGGAATTGCCTACAAGTCGTGGCTGGACGTGGGCGCCGATGTGCTCGCCGGGCGTCTCAAGGTGCTGCTGCCGGAGCTGCTGTGTGAGCGCGCACCGCTGAATTTGTTGTGCGCCCATCGCGCTCAATTGAGTAAGCCGGTGAACCTTCTGCGGGAAATGCTCGCCAGCCGATGCGCTGATTTGAGTAGTCAATTTCCCGCTTTTGCGAAAGTTGATCATTAGTCGCAGGTAAATAGAGAAATTTCTGTCAGGAACAATCACCACCTGCGCAGGCCCCGGCGCGGGACGCGCGGGCTAACCCGCTTATACTAGCGCCCGCCTCACGCCAGCACCGACACCCCGGCCCGGAAACCTTGCACCGCGTCGCCAGTCTTCGAGTGACGGTCGCGCAACTGCTGCGGGTTCTGTGCCGGAGCAGGCTGCGTCAGTGACCTGCCTTGCCCCGGTTCATGGCGATTTTCGCGTCTTGGCCGATGACTCATTACCGGCCAAGATGTCTCCGAGCAGTAGACGATACGATTCAACAGGGAGTGAACACATGGAACATGCACCTTGCATCAGCCAGATCGCCACGTTGCTGGCCGACCCCAAGCGCAGCGCGATGATGTGGGCGTTGATGGATGGCTCGGCCCGGCAAACCGAGGAGCTTGCGCTACTGGCAGGGCTGTCGCCGTCGTCGGCCAGCGCGCATTTGGCGCGGCTATCCACGGGTGGTCTGTTGAAGGTCGAAGTCCGCGGTCGCAAACGCTTTTTCCGTCTCTCGGCACCGGAGGTCGGCGCTGCGATAGAAGCGTTGGCCAGCGCTACCATCGCCAGTGCGCCAAGGGAGATTCCCGAGGTATTCAAACGCACCACCCCCATGGCCAAACCGCAGACCGCGCCGTCCTCGCTGTTGCGTGCGCGTTTTTGCGATGACCATCTGGGCGGTACGCTGGCGGCGGATCTGTACCAGCGGCTGCTCGATGCCGGTTGGATCGAACAGCTTGAACAACGCGTCGTGGTGACCCACAAGGGCGCGAAGTTGTTGGCGGGGCGCGGCGTGTTCATTCAGGCGCTGGCGCATCGCAACGTACAAGTGGCGTGCGCTTGCCCGGACTGGAGCGAGCGTCGCCCGCACATGGGCGGCTCACTGGGCGCCGCGTTGCTGCAGTTGTTCATGCAGTCCGGTTGGCTGACCTTGCCCAACGATTCCAGAGCCTTGCAACTGACGGCCACTGGCCAACGGGAACTGCACCGCTTCGCCAAGGAAAGCGAGCTGGAAATGGCGTTGTAGAGCACTCGCATTCGACGTCAGCACTTCTGGCGTCGTCCACGGCTGCGAACAGGTCGCATCCAGCAGCAACGCCTGAGCGCTATCGCGCACACTCGATCCGGGGACATTTCGGACGGCGGAGGCGGCATGGACACACATGGCTACAGCGCGGCAGAACGCTTGGAGCGACTGCCGATCAGCGGTTATCACCGGATCATTTTCATCATCATTGCCCTGGCGTTTTTCTTCGACTCCATGGACCTGGCGATGATGACGTTCCTGCTCGGCTCGATCAAAGCCGAGTTCGGCCTGAGCAGTGCGCAAGCGGGGCTGCTCGCCAGTTCGAGCTTCTTCGGCATGGTGCTGGGAGCGTCGCTGTCCGGCATGCTCGCCGACCGCTTCGGGCGAAAACCGGTGTTTCAGTGGAGCATCGTGCTGTGGGGCGTGGCCAGTTATCTGTGTTCAACGGCGCAAACGGTCGAGGCGCTGACGCTGTTTCGCATACTGTTGGGGATCGGCATGGGCATGGAGTTTCCCATTGCACAGTCGATGCTGTCCGAACTGATTCCGGCGCAACGCCGCGGGCGCTATATCGCGCTGATGGACGGTTTCTGGCCGCTGGGGTTTGTTGCGGCGGGTGTGCTGTCGTACTTCCTGCTGCCACTGATTGGCTGGCGCGACATCTTTCTGGTACTGGCCGTGCCGGCAGTATTTGTTCTGGTCATCCGCTTTTTCATTCCCGAGTCACCGCGCTGGCTGGAACAGGCCGGGCGCGATGACGCTGCGGACACAGTTTTGAACGGCATCGAGGCACGGGTGCGCAACTCGCTGGGCGGTGCGGCGCTGCCGGAACCGATTCGTTTGCCGCGCACTGTGACGCCGCCGGGCAACTTCTTTGCGGCGCTCAAGCAGATCTGGTCACCGCAGTATCGCCAGCGCACGACGATGATCTGGAGCCTGTGGTTTTTCGCGTTGCTTGGCTTTTATGGGCTGACGTCGTGGCTGAGTGCGTTGCTGCAACAATCGGGATTCGCCGTGACGCAATCGGTGTATTACACGGTGCTGATTTCGCTGGGCGGGATTCCCGGGTTTCTGATGGCGGCGTGGCTGGTCGAACGCTGGGGGCGTAAACCGGTGTGCATCGTCACGTTGCTCGGCGGCGGGGTGATGGCGTTTCTGTATGGGCAGAGTGCGGTGTTTGGCGGCAACGTGGCGCTGCTGATCAGCACCGGGCTGTTGATGCAGTTTTTCCTGTTCGGCATGTGGGCGGTGCTCTACACCTACACGCCAGAGTTGTATCCGACGTCGGCACGGGCGACTGGCTCGGGGTTTGCCTCGGCGATCGGGCGGGTGGGTTCGCTGCTCGGGCCGTTGGTGACCGGGTTGGTGTTCCCGATTACCGGGCAGGGCGGGGTGTTCGCGCTCGGGGCGGCGTGTTTTGCGATTGCGGCGGGGGTGGTGTGGCTGTTCGGGATGGAGACGCGGGGGAAAACCCTTGAGGAGCTGACTGAAGTCCAAATCCCAGGCTAAACAAAGAACCCACTGTGGGAGCGAGCCTGCTCGCGAAAGCGGAGTGTCATTAAACGAAAATGTTAACTGACACTCCCTCTTCGCGAGCAGGCTCGCTCCCACATGGGTTATGCGGCTTTACTTATGGCTTTACCAGTCGCGCATCCAGGCTGTTCTGTGCCAGGCGCTTGGCCTGATCCTGGGTCATGCCCAAATGCTCATGCAGTGCGTAGAAGTTCTCGGTCACGTAACCACCGAAGTACGCCGGGTCATCGGAGTTCACCGTGACTTTCACGCCACGCTCGAGCATGTCGAGAATGTTGTGCTGCGACATGTGATCGAACACGCAAAGCTTGGTGTTCGACAGCGGGCACACGGTCAGCGGGATCTGCTCGTCGATGATCCGCTGCATCAGACGCTCGTCTTCGATGGCGCGCACGCCATGGTCGATGCGCTGGATTTTCAGCAGGTCGATGGCTTCCCATATGTACTCCGGCGGGCCTTCTTCGCCAGCATGGGCAACGGTCAGGAAGCCTTCGTGACGGGCACGGTCAAACACGCGCTGGAACTTGCTCGGCGGGTGGCCCATCTCCGAACTGTCGAGGCCGACCGCGACAAACGCGTCACGGAACGGCAGCGCTTGATCGAGGGTTTTCTCGGCTTCTTCTTCGCTGAGGTGGCGCAGGAAGCTGAGGATCAAACCGCTGGTGATGCCCAGTTGCTGCTCGCCATCCTTCAAAGCCGCCGCGATGCCGTTGAGCACCACTTCGAACGGGATGCCACGGTCGGTGTGGGTTTGCGGGTCGAAGAACGGTTCGGTGTGAATCACGTTCTGAGCCTTGCAGCGCAGCAGATAGGCCCAAGTCAGGTCGTAGAAATCCTGCGAGGTGCGCAGCACGTCGGCGCCCTGGTAATACAGGTCGAGGAATTCCTGCAGGTTGTTGAAGGCGTAAGCCTTGCGCAGGGTTTCCACGTCGTTCCACGGCAGGGCGATCTTGTTGCGCTCGGCCAGGGCGAACAGCAACTCAGGCTCCAGCGAGCCTTCCAGGTGCAGGTGCAGTTCAGCCTTGGGCAAGGCGTTGAGCCAGTCGTACATATTCTTTTCTCATCAGGTGCAATGACGGCATTCTACAGATGCTCGCCGAAACAATTGGCAAAACCTGACCAAGCGATCCATCACACGGCTTCCTGCTCGCGGCGATAAGCGTAGGTATCGGCGAAACGCGACAGCAGGAATTCGGCGCAGGTGGTGGTCGGATATTTCGCTGGGTGCTGTGCGTCCTGGCAACCGGGCAGGCATTCGATGCGCGTGTCCGGGTGCGGTTCGGCGAAGAACGGCATCGAATAGCGATCGACCCCTAGCGGGCTGATGACGCGGTGCGGGGTCGAGCGATAACGGTCGTTGCTCCAGCGCGCCATCATGTCGCCGAGGTTGACCACGAAGGTGCCATCGATCGGTGGCGCATCGATCCATTCACCCTTGACGTTTTTCACTTGCAGGCCGCCGGCGCTGTCCTGATAGAGCAGGGTGATGCAGCCGTAATCGGTGTGCGCGCCGGCGCCTTGTTGCTCGGCGGAGCTGGCGGTGTGGCGCGGTGGGTAATGGATCATGCGCAGGACGCTGACCGGATCAACGAAGCGGCTGTCGAAGAAATTGCGTTCGATGTCCAGCGCGAGGGTCATTGCCCGCAGCAGGGTTTGCGCGAGGGCCTGCATGTCGAGGTAATGCTGCTCCATCAACCCGGCCCATCCGTTTTGCGCGGGATGACGGTTCGGCCCGCGCAACGGTTTTTCAGCGAGCACGTCGGGATGCTCGGCCGGCAGGTGCAGGCCCATGTCGAAGGTTTCTTTGAGGTCGCTGGGTTTGCTCGGGTCGAGTTGCTCGGTGGCGATGGCGCCGTAGCCGCGGTGGTGGCGGGTCTGGGTGATGTCGATCTTGAGCTTTTCGGCGGTGGGCAGGGCGAAGAAACGCCGGGTATGGTCGAGCACCGCGTCGATGCGTTGCGCCGAGATCGGGTGACCCTTGATGTAGAAGAAGCCCCACTCGCGGCAGGCATGGTCGATCTGCTTGGCCACGGCAGGCCAGGCGTTTTCGTCGTCACTATAGAGCGGGCTGATGTCGATGATCGGAAGCTGATCCATACCATTCCTTGAATACGCTGAGTTTGTGATCGTTCCCACGCTCCGCGTGGGAATGCCTCAATGGACGCTCTGCGTCCGCTTTCAGCAGGGACGCGGAGCGTCCCGGGCGGCATTCCCGCGCAGAGCGTGGGAACGATCGGGGTCAGGTGGATTACTTCGGCATTTCGGCCTTCATGCCTTCCACGTAATAGTTCATCGACGCCAGTTCCGCATTCGTCGCGCTCACGCCCGCGGGGATTTTCTCGACCCCGGCCTGATCCTTGATCGGCCCGGTAAACGGCTGCAACGCGCCACTCTTGATGTCGGCAATGATCTGCTCGGCCTCGGCTTTCACCGGCGCCGGCACCAGGTCGCTGATTGGCAATTCGACCGTGCCTTCCTTCAGCCCGCCCCAGTAATCCTGGGCTTTCCACGTGTGATCGATCACGCTCTGCGTCGCCTGAATGTAGTGCGGCGCCCAGTCGTTGACGATCGAGGTCAGCACCGCTTTCGGCCCGAAGTGAGCCATGTCCGAGGCATAACCCACCGCGTACACGCCACGACGTTCGGCGGCTTGAATTGGCGCCGGGCTGTCGGTGTGCTGGAACACCACGTCGACGCCCTGATCGATCAGCGCGTTGGCGGCATCGGCTTCCTTGCCCGGATCGAACCAGGAGTTGACCCAGACAACCTTGATCTCGGTGCCCGGGTTGTATTTGTTCAAGGCCAGCTGAATCGAGTTGATATCGCGGATCACCTCGGGGATCGGGAAGGAAGCGACGTAACCGATTTTTTTGGTCTTGGTCATCTTCGCCGCGAGGAAGCCGCCGACGTAGCGACCCTCGTAAGTGCGCGCCAGATAGGTGCCGAGGTTCTTGTCCTGTTTGTAGCCGGTGGCGTGTTCGAAGGTCACTTTGGGAAATTGTCTGGCGACTTTCACCGTCGGGTTCATGTAGCCGAAGGAGGTAGTGAAGATCAGGTCGTAGTTGTCCTTGGCCATGTTGCGGATCACCCGCTCGGCGTCGGCACCTTCGGCGACGTTCTCGACGTAGTTGGTGGTGATCTGATTGCCGAATTTTTCGGCGAGTGCCTTGCGCCCCTGCTCATGCTGATACGTCCAGCCGTGGTCACCGATCGGGCCGATGTAGACGAAACCGACCTTCAGCGGATCGGCAGCGCTGGCGCACAGGCTGATCCCCAGACCGAGGGCGGCGCACAGCAGTTTGTGCAGCGGACGTATTTGCATGAACTCGAACTCCATTTTGTTGTGTGTGGTCAGGGCCAATGCAAATTGCTGACCAACAGGACAACAAACAAAAAGATCGCAGCCTTCGGCAGCTCCTGCATGGGAGTGCGCAACCTGTAGGAGCTGCCGAAGGCTGCGATCTTTTCAGCACCAGAACCAACGCAGTGCAAGTCCGCGAGTTCACGCTATCGCTTGGTGCGCTAAGGTGTAACGAAACGTTAGCGCCGCCCCGCAGTCAGTAGCTCATTCGCACTCTTCGGCAAAAGGCCCGTCATGCTCACCATCCTCAAGCAAGAAAGTTTTCTGCTACTGGCCGTCATCGCCGCTTGCGTCGCCTATCCGCTGGAACACTGGATGCTGCACAGCGGCCAGATCGTCGCGCTGACTGCCGGCCTGGTGCTGATCGCGTTTATCGTCGCCGCTTCGATGCGCGTCGCCCATCACGCCGAATTGCTCGCCGAGAAGGTCGGCGATCCTTACGGCACGATGATCCTCACGCTGGCGGCCGTGCTGGTCGAAGTGGTGATCCTCGCGATCATGATGAGCAACGAGGCGTCGCCCACGCTGGTGCGCGACACGATCTATTCCGCCGTGATGCTCGACATCAACGGCATCCTCGGCCTCGCCGCGTTGATGGGCGGGATCAAGCACGGCGAACAGTCTTACAACGACGATTCGGCGCGCAGTTATAGCGTGATGATCCTCACCGCCATGGGCGTGTCGATGGTGGTGCCGGAGTTTATTCCCGAGGCCAACTGGAAGATTTATTCGGCGTTCACCATCGGCGCGATGGTGGTGCTGTATGCGCTGTTCCTGCGCATGCAGGTCGGCCCGCACAGTTACTTTTTCAGCTACAGCTACCCGGACAAACGGCGCAAGAAGGAACCGCAGGACGCGCAAGCGAAAGCACCGAGCATCGGCCTGTCGATCGGCATTCTGGTGTTTGGCATTGTAGTGATCGGCGCATTGGCCGAGGTGATGTCGAAAACTCTTGATCTGGGCCTGGAAGGCACGGGCGCACCGCCGGTGATCACGGCGATTCTGGTCGCGGCGATTTCGGCAGCGCCGGAAATTTTGACGGCGTTGCGTGCAGCACTGGCCAACCGTATGCAGTCGGTGGTGAACATTGCGATGGGCGCGTCACTGTCGACGGTGATTCTGACGGTGCCGGTGATGGAGGCGATGGCGCTGTATACCGGCCAGCCATTTCAGATGGCGATGACGCCGGTGCAGACGGTGATGATTTTCCTGACGTTGATCGTCAGCGCGATCAACCTCAATGATGGCGAGACCAATGCCATCGAAGGCATGACGCACTTCGTATTGTTCGCGACGTTCATCATGCTGTCCCTGCTCGGTCTCTGATGATTGATCGTTCCCACGCTCCGCGTGGGAATGCCGCCATGGACGCTCTGCGTCCGTCGCTGGGACGCGGAGCGTCCCGAGATGCATTCCCACGCAGAGCGTGGGAACGATCATACGTGGGGATCAGGTCCCTGCGATCAACTGGCGAGCCGCCTGGCTGTGATCGGCGATCAGGCCTTTCAGATCAAGCCCCTCGACCTGGCCATCGACCACGCGCCACTTGCCACCAATCATCACCCGATCCGCACGATCCGCACCGCACAACAGCAGTGCCGAAATCGGATCATGGCTACCCGAGAAACGCAGCTCATCGAGCTTGAACAACGCCAGATCCGCCTGTTTGCCCACTGCCAATTCACCAATGTCGGTACGACCCAACAAGCTCGCCGACCCCTTGGTCGCCCAGCCCAGCACGCGCTCCGGGGTGATCTTCTCGGCGCCATAGCGCAGACGCTGGATGTACAGCGCCTGACGCGCTTCGAGAATCATGTTCGACGCATCGTTGGATGCCGAACCATCGACGCCCAGACCAAACAACGCGCCCGCGTCAGTCAGATCGATACTCGGGCAGATGCCAGACGCCAGGCGCATGTTCGAACTCGGGCAATGGCAGATACCGGTGCCTGCCTGACCGAGGCGAGCGATTTCATCCGGGTTGAAATGAATGCCGTGCGCCAGCCAGGTACGCGGGCCGAGCCAGCCGACGCTGTCGAGATAATCGACGGTGCGCAGGCCGAAACGCTGCAGGCAGAAGTCTTCTTCGTCGAGGGTTTCGGCGAGGTGAGTGTGCAGGCGCACGTCGAGCTTGTTGGCCAGTTCGGCGCTGGCCGACATGATTTCCGGGGTCACCGAGAACGGCGAGCACGGTGCCAAGGCGATCTGGATCTGCGCGCCGTCGCCACGCTCGTGGTACTCGTGAATCAAGCGCTGACTGTCGTCGAGAATCACTTGGCCTTCCTGCACGGTCTGCTGCGGTGGCAGGCCGCCGTCCTTCTCGCCGAGGCTCATCGAACCGCGGGTGAGCATGGCGCGCATGCCCAGTTCACGCACGGTGTCGACTTGCACGTCGATGGCGTTTTCCAGGCCATCCGGGAACAGGTAGTGGTGGTCGGCAGCGGTGGTGCAACCCGACAACAGCAACTCGGCCAACGCGACTTTGGTGGCGAGGGCAAGTTTCTCAGGCGTCAGGCGCGCCCACACCGGGTACAGGGTTTTCAGCCACGGGAACAAAGGCTGATTGACCACCGGCGCCCAAGCGCGGGTCAGGGTTTGATAGAAGTGATGGTGGGTGTTGATCAGGCCCGGCAGGATCACATGTTCGCGGGCATCGAACACTGCATTGCACGGCGCCGACGGCTGTTGGCCAGCGGCAAGCACTTCGACGATGACACCGTCTTGCACGACAAGACCGCCACGGGCATCGAGCTCGTTGGAGGTGAAAATCGCGAGGGGATTTTTTAACCAGGTACGGGTCGCGGGCATGTTGCCGGCTCCTCTGAAAATGGGGTTCAGGGTTGCCAGCTCAGTGATGCCCTGTCTGCTGATCCAGGGTCGCCGCGGGGGACGAGGTGCGCAGTTTCAAACAAATTGCCGGATCGGGCAAGCCCAACCCGACCATTCACCACCAAGTCCAACTTGAACATACAGATCCCCTGTAGGAGCTGCCGAAGGCTGCGATCTTTTGATTTTCAAGATCAAGATCAAAAGATCGTCCGATCGCGGCCCGAGCCTTCGGCAGCTCCTACAGGGGATTTGTGGGGTTACCAGGGAATCGTTTCGCCCTTGTAGTTGATGAAGTGATGCCCGCCCTTGCCGGTATACGCATTCACCTGATCAACCAGCCCGCGGGTGCTGGTCTCCACATCAAGGTCAGCGCCTTCGCCGCCCATATCGGTCTTCACCCAACCCGGGTGCAGCGACAACACCGTCATCTTCTGCTCGCCCAATTGCGTGACAAAACTGTTGGTCATCGAATTCAGCGCAGCTTTGCTGGCCTTGTACAGCGCCAGTTCCGGCGCGTCCGCCACGGTCACGCTGCCCAGTCCGGAACTCATGAACGCCAATACGCCGCTGCCATTACGGATCTGCCCGACAAAACGCTGGGCCAGATTGATCGGTGCCACCGCGTTGGTGAAAAACAACTGACCGACTTCGGCCAATGTCGCGCCGCCCGGTGTCTGATCTGCCGGGCCTTTGACCCCGGCGTTGACGAACAGCAGGTCGAAGGTTTCGCCCTTGAGCTGCTGACTCAGAGCGATCACCGCTTGCTGGTCGTCCATGTCGAGCTTCTCGATCCGCACGTTGCCCAGCGCTTGCAGCGCCTCGGCGTTTTGCGGATTGCGCACGGTGGCGGTGACTTGCCAGCCGTCGGCCAGCAGGGTTTTCACCAGACCGAGGCCCAAGCCCCGGGAGGCGCCGATGATCAGTGCATTTTTTGCAGACATGATGGGCTTCCTTGATGAATGAGGATCATGGATTCAATGGACAGGCCTGACCGAGGCGAAGTTGCAACTCCTGACGCAGCGCGTCGAGTTCGCTCATGCGGGCTTCGATCAGTTGCAGTTTGTCGCGCAGCAACTGCGCCACGGCGTTGTCCGGCTCGGGCGCGTTCCACAACGCCGCGACGCTGTTGCCGATCTCGCCGAGGGTAAATCCCAGGCGTTGCGCCGTTTTGATATAGAGCACCAGTTGCACCATCTCCGGCGGATAGTCGCGATAACCGTTGGCACTGCGTTGCGCCGCGATCAACCCGCGTTGCTCGTAGAAACGCAGGGTGTCACGGCTGACGGCGCTGGCCTGGGCTAATTCACCGATACGCATGCTGGCTCTCAAAAGGGCTATTGACCCTGGAGCATACTCCAGGCTTTACCGTGCTTGCTCCCTGAATTTCTGGAGCATGGATGATGTGGACTTCAACGCAATATCGCAACGTGGTGCGCGGCAGCGCCTGGTATGACTTGATCGTCACGGCAGCGTTTGCCACACCGTGGAGTTTTGTCGCTTTGCATGGGTTTTTGACCGCGCTGAATTTGCCCGGCGATCTGCCGACGTTCCAGCCTGTGCATATATTGATGGCGAATCTGTTGGGGTCGGTGGTGTGTGTTTGGGCGGTACTGCGGATTCGTGATCCGCAGGCGCTGTATGGACGTTATGACGCGGTGGCGCGGTTTCTGTTTGCGGCTTGGCAGGGCTATGCGCTGCTGCATGGCGCCAGTTCGATTTTGCTGCTTTTCCTGGTCTTCGAGCTGGCGTGGGGCGTTGCTCAGGTGTTGCCTGTGCGGATGCCTTCGCGAGCAGGCTCGCTCCCACAGGAGATTGGCGTCACCCCACATTCCTGAGCCAGGCGCGGACAAATGTGGGAGCGAGCCTGCTCGCGAAGAGGCCCGCTCAGCAACCCTTTAATGCCCTGATTGCCACGGCTGCCCCAGCGACACCGGCGCATACAACCGCGTCCGCAGCGCATCGCGCGACAACAGCACCAACACCACAATCGTCGCCACGTACGGCAGCATCGCCAGCAAACTCGACGGAATCGCCAGCCCCAACCCCTGCGCCACCAGGTGCAGGATGCTGGCGAGGCCAAACAGATACGCCCCGAGCAACAACCGCCACACCCGCCAACTGGCAAACACCACCAGTGCCAGCGCGATCCAGCCACGTCCGGCGGTCATGTTCTCCGCCCACATCGGCGTGTACGCCAGCGACAGATACGCCCCGGCCAGCCCGGCCATCGCCCCGCCGAACAGCACCGCCAAGGTACGCACGGTCAACACCGGCAAACCCATCGCACTGGCCGCATCCGGGTTCTCACCAACCGCCTGAATGATCAGCCCGACACGGCTTTTGATGATCACCCACGCCACCAGCCCGAACAGCGCGAACGACAGGTACACCAGCAAGTCCTGAGCAAACAGCATCCGCCCGATCAGCGGAATTTCACTCAGATAAGGAATCGCCAACGGCTCAAACCCCGCCAACGGTTTACCGACCCAAGCCGCGCCAACAAAGGTCGACAGTCCGACACCAAAAATCGTCAGCGCCAACCCGGTCGCCACCTGATTGGCGTTGAACACCAACGCCACCAGCGCGAACAGCGACGACAACAACATCCCGGCGAGCATCGCCAACAACACGCCGAGCCACAGGTTGCCGCTGTTCAGCGCCACGATAAAACCAATCACCGCGCCAAACAGCATCATCCCTTCCTGACCGAGGTTGAGCACGCCGCTCTTTTCGCAGATCAGTTCACCCAGCGCCACCAATAACAGCGGCGTGCCGCAACGCACCATGGCGTAGAAAATATTACTCAGCAGATCGATATCCATCATAACGCTCCGGCGGTTACGGCGGTGGTCGAAGTGCGCCGTGCCCAGCGCAGGTTCAGACGTGGCCGATAGAGAATCAGCACGTCACAGGCGAGCAGGAAAAACAGCATCATTCCCTGGAATAACTGGGTGATCGCCTGCGGCAGATTCAGGGTCATTTGCGCACTCTCGCCGCCGATGTACAGCAGCGCCATCAACAGGCTGGAGCACAGAATCCCGAGCGGATTGAGTCGCCCGAGAAACGCCACGGTGATGGCCGCATAGCCATACCCCGGCGACACCTGCGGCACCAACTGGCCAATCGGCCCGGTGACTTCGCAGACACCCGCAAGCCCCGCCAGGCCGCCGCTGATCAACAGCGCCAGCCAGATCAGCCGCTTCTCGCGAAAGCCGACAAACCCCGCCGCGCGCTTGTCCAGTCCAAGCACTTTGATCTGGAAACCGACAAAGCTTTTCTGCAACAACACCCACACCGCGACCAGTGCGAGCAAGGCGAAATACACCCCGGCGTGCACGCGACCATCCTCCATCAACAGCGGCAAACGGCTGGCGTCACCGAACATCGCCGACTCGGGAAAGTTGAACCCGGCCGGATCCTTCAACGGCCCGTGCACACAGAACAGCAACAGGTTCAGCGCGATGTAATTGAGCATGATGCTGGTGAGGATTTCGTTGGCGTTGAAGCGCGTGCGCAACCACGCGGTGAGCCCGGCCCACGCCGCGCCGGCGAGGGTGCCAGCGAGCAGAATCAACACCAGCGCCCAACGGCTTTGCATGTCGATAATGTTCACCGCCAAGGCACTGCCGGCGAGCGCGCCGAGAAGCAATTGACCTTCGGCGCCGATGTTCCAGATTCGTGCCTGATACGCCACGGCCAGACCGAGCGCACAGAGCAGGATCGGCAGCGCCTTGACCAGCAATTCGGAGACGCCATACCAATCGCTGACCGGCGCGATCAGCAGCGTGTGCAGAGTTTGCAGCGGGTCATGGCCGAGGGCGATGAACAGCAGCGAGCCGCAACCGAGCGTCAGCGCCGCCGCCAATAACGGTGAGCACCACAGCATCAGGCGCGATTGCTGGCCACGGGGTTCGAGGGAAAGCAGCATGTGTATAACTCCGTTAAACCGTGGCGGCTGAGGGGGCGTGGTCGAACTGGCCGGCCATCCAGCCGCCGACGTCGCTGAGTTGTGTGTCGGTAGTGTTTTTCAGTGCCGACAGACGCCCGCCGCACAACGCGCCGAGGCGGTCGCTGATCTGGAACAGTTCATCGAGGTCTTCGGAGATCACCAGAATCGCCGCACCGGCATCGCGTAACGCGATCAAGGCACGGTGAATGGTCGCGGCGGCGCCGACGTCGACGCCCCAGGTCGGGTGTGCGGCGATCAGCAGTTTCGGTTGCTGAAGGATTTCCCGGCCGAGAATGAATTTCTGCAAGTTGCCGCCGGACAAGCTGCGCGCGGCGGTTTGCGTGTCCGGGGTTTTCACGCCGAAGCGCTGGATGATCTGCTGCGCGAGGGCTTCGACTTTGCCGCGATCGATCAGGCCGTGGCTGACCAAACCTTGTTGGAATGCGGTGAGCAGGGCGTTGTCCGCCAGACTCAATTCCGGCACGGCGCCATGACCGAGACGCTCGGCGGGGACAAAAGCCAGGCCCAGTTTGCGCCGTGCATCCGGGCGCAAATCGGCGACGTTCTGCTCAGCGAATCGAATGGTTGCAGCGTCCACCCGAGGCAAGGTGTGTTCGCCACTGAGCAGGGCGAGCAATTCATCCTGACCATTGCCCGCAACGCCAGCGATACCGACGATTTCACCGCTGCGCACTTCCAGGTTGATGTCTGTCAGCGAGCAGCCGAACGGGTCCGGGTTGTGCCAACGCAAGCCCTTCACCTGCAAAAACGCTGCGCCGCCACTGACCTTCGGGTAGTCACCGATCAACGCCGCCGCTTCGCCGACCATCAACTGCGCCAACTGCTGATCCGAACACTCCGCTGGCAGGCAATGCCCGGCCACGCGACCACCGCGCAAAACCGTAGCGCTGTGGCACAACGCGCGCACTTCAGCGAGTTTGTGGCTGATGAACAGAATGCTGCAGCCTTCGGCGGCGAGGCGGCGCAGGGTGATGAACAATTCGTCGGCCTCCTGCGGTGTCAGCACCGAGGTTGGCTCATCGAGAATCAGCAGGCGAATGTCCTGCATCAGGCAGCGAACGATCTCCACGCGCTGGCGCTCGCCGATCGACAGGCTGTGGACAAGTCGCTCCGGCTCCAGGGCCATGCCGTAACGGCGCGACACTTCGCGAATTTTCGGTTCCAGTTGTTTCGGCGTGCCGGCTGCGGCGCCCATCGCCAAGGCAATGTTCTGTGCCACGCTAAGGGTTTCGAACAGCGAGAAATGCTGGAACACCATGCCGATGCCCAGCTGCCGGGCCTGGGCCGGGTTGCGGACATTCACCGGCCGACCTTGCCAGAGCATCTCGCCAGCATCCGCGTGGGTGACGCCGTAGATGATCTTCATCAAGGTACTTTTGCCGGCACCGTTTTCACCAAGCAGGGCGTGGATTTCCCCCGGTGCGATGCTCAGGTCGATGGCGTCATTGGCCAGACAACCGGGGTAGCGTTTGCTGATATGGCGCAATTGCAGGCGCGCGGGGGGAGAGGCGATTGGCATGACAGGCTCGACTTGCTTTGAGTTGTGCCTGTGGATAAAGCAATTTCCTGGCCATTGAGTCAGGAACGCGAGCGGGCCGCGTGGCCCGGCCCATGGGGTAGAGCATCCCGCTGTAAATCGAGCGCGCGCACAGCACCAATTCAGCGCAAAACCGTTGATCGGGCTCCAGTTTTGCCCGTCGGCAACTGATCAAAAAACGAGCAAATCCTTGGGGGCTAGGCAGAACCTGCGACTGCGGCGGTCATGAACGGGTTATCCACAGGTTGCTCCACAGTTATTGTGCGCAAGCCAAATAGCCGGGCATAAGCACTGTGATGCTTTCTTCTAATGGTGATAAACGAGGCTAACTGACTGTTTCTGTTTGAAATTCTGGTTTTGTCGGGCGAGTTGAACGAAAAGTGAACAAAACTCGCAAAGCCACGTGACAGAAGGGTTACAGCGGAATGTACTCAGGTTATCCACAGTCGGATGCACAGCAGATGTGGGCAAGTCTGTGGAATAAGAAATTTCGCGGTCGCCCCAAAAGATCGCAGCCTTCGGCAGCTCCTACATTTGAAATGCGTTCCCCTGTAGGAGCTGCGGAACGCTGCGATCTTTTGATCCTGCTTTACCGCTGCAACAAAATCCGCCCACGACTCAAATCAGCGAGTTGCGTTTGCAAGACATCGATCTGCGCCTCACCCACCGCCAACTTCAACTCAACGCCATTAGCGGTAAAGTTTTCTTCAACGACCAACCCACCGATATCCGCCACGCGCAACTTCACCAACGCCAACTCGGCGAACCCGCAAGCACAACTCAACGGCACCCGACTGATCAACTCAACCTTCGCCGCCGTCTGCAAACACTTGTTCGCGCCACCGCCATACGCCCGGGCCAAACCGCCCGTGCCCAGTTGAATCCCGCCGTACCAACGAATCACCAGGACCGCGACCTGATCGCAATCCTGCGCTTCAATCGCCGCCAGAATCGGTCGCCCCGCAGTACCGCCCGGTTCACCGTCGTCATTGCTGCGGTATTGATCGCCGAGTTTCCACGCCCAGCAATTGTGCGAAGCGTTCAAGTCGCTGTGCTGTTCGAAGAACGCCTGCGCATCGGCAGGGCTGCCGATCGGCGTGGCGAAAGTGATAAAGCGGCTTTTGCGAATCTCTTCGCGGTACTCGCAAAAACCGCTGAGGGTGAAAGGCATAAACGTCTTATAGAGAAGGAGTGAGGCCGCAGCCTTTGAGAATGATGCGGATCAGGTTGTTGCCGGCGTCTTCCATGTCCTGCTTGGTCAACTTGCTGCGACCGCTGACGCGGCAGATCTGCGTGGCGAAGTCGGCATAGTGCTGAGTGCTGCCCCACAACAGGAAGATCAAGTGCACCGGATCGACCGGGTCCATTTTGCCCGCGTCGATCCACGCCTGGAACACTGCCGCGCGGCCGGTGAACCAGGCGCGATAATCCTGATTGAAATATTCGGTAAGGCATTCGCCGCCGCTGATCACTTCCATCGCAAAGATTCGCGAGGCTTGCGGCTGGCGGCGGGAGAATTCCATTTTGGCGCGGATGTAGCGAGTCAGCGCTTCGGCGGGATCGTCCTCGGCGGTGAGGGTGTTGAAGGTGCTGTCCCACAACTCGATGATGTTGCTCAGCACCGCCACGTACAAACCGAGTTTGTTGGTGAAGTAGTAATGCAGGTTCGCCTTGGGCAACCCGGCATTCTGGGCGATGGTGTTCATGCTGGTGCCTTTGTACCCGTGACGGGCGAACTCGTCTTCGGCGGCTTTGAGGATGGTCTCTTCGTTCTTCTGACGAATGCGGCTGGCGGGTTTGCCGCCGTGGGCTGGGACTTCAAAGGTCATAGGCACTTCCGGGTTTGTCTGTGGGTGCAACCAATTGCGTTGATAGCGCACCCACAGGCATCCGACAAGTGTTTGAGCGATAAAACCGTTACGCCTGTTCGATCTTGTTCAGCGGCGAGTGCGCTTGCGCGGCCTCGATTTTCGACTCCGGCAGCAGCAGGCAAAGGATGATTGCGGTCAGGCCGCCGCTGGTGATCGCCGAATCAAACAGGTTCTGCACCAGTTTCGGCAGCAGGTGCAGCAGGTTCGGTTGTGCGGCGATACCCAGGCCGACGCCAAATGAAGTGGCGATGATCAACATACTGCGCCGATCCAGCGGCGACTGCGCGAGGATGCGCACGCCGGCAGCGGCCACCGCACCGAACATCACCAGGGTCGCGCCGCCGAGCACCGGTTTCGGAATCTGTTGCAGCACTGCGCCGATCATCGGGAACAGGCCGAGACAGAACAGGATCGCGCCGATGTACAGCCCGACATAGCGGCTGGCCACGCCGGTCAACTGGATCACGCCGTTGTTCTGCGCGAACGTGGTGTTGGGGAAAGCGCTAAAGGTCGCGGCGATCATGCAGCTGACGCCATCGCCGAGTACGCCACCGCGCAGGCGGCTTATATAAGAAGGGCCGCTGATCGGCTGGCGGGCGAGCATGCAGTTGGCGGTGAGGTCGCCGACGGTTTCGATGGTGCTGATCAGATAAATCAGCGCGACGGGCAGGAAAGCCGTCCAGTCGAAGCTGAATCCGAATTTGAACGGCGTAGGAAAACTCACCAACGGCAAGTCGGGCAAAGGCTGCGGTACCAGTTTCCCACTGAACCAGGCGGCCAGACTGCCCAGCACCAGTCCGATGATGATCGCCGACAGCCGCACCCATGGCGTATTCGAGCGGTTAAGCAGAATGATCGTCAGCAACACAAATACGCCCAGTGCCAGATTGCCCGGCGCACCGAAGTCCGGCGCGTTGAAGCCACCGCCCAGATCAGTGATACCGACCTTGATCAGGCTGATGCCGATCAGGGTGATAACGATCCCGGTCACCAGCGGCGTGACGACCCTGCGCAACTGACCGATGAAGCGGCTGAGGACGATTTGCACGATTGCGCCGAAAAAGCACACACCGAAAATCATCGCCAGAATGTCTTCCGGGCTGCCGCCGCGTTGCTTGACCAGAAATCCGGCGGAGAGCACAGCACCGAGGAAGGCGAAACTGGTGCCTTGTAAACAGATCATCCCGGCGCCAATGCCGAATGGCCTGCGCGCCTGAATAAACGTGCCGACGCCCGAAACCATCAACGCCATGCTGATCAGATACGGCAAATGCGCGGTCAGCCCGAGTGCCGAGCCGATCACCAGCGGTGGGGTGATGATGCCGACGAAACTGGCAAGCACGTGTTGCAGCGCCGCGAGCGTCGCGGCGAGCGGTTTGGGGCGGTCGTTGAGGCCGTAGATCAGGTCGCTGGACGATGCGGAATCTGGCTGCATGGCTTAAGGCTTCTTATCAAAGGAACGGAGTCATTCCTTCTTTGCAAAAACCTGTCCACTTGCTCAACTTATTTACCTGAAACCTCCCAATGCAGGAGCTGCCGCAGGCTGCGATCTTTTGATCCTGCTTTCAACGCGTCGCCGCCAAACTTTCTAGAAAGCTCTCCAGCACCAAATGAGGGCGCCGCCCCTTGCGCGTGACCGATGCGAGGCTCAGGTCATAAAAACGGGTTTGCGATTTCAACGCACGCAAACGCCCCTGCTGCACCCAAAGGCTGGCGTAATGATCCGGCAGATAACCAATGTAACGCCCGGTCAAAATCAAAAATGCCATGCCCTCACGGTCAGAAGCACTGGCCGTGCAATTGAGCGCCTGGTAATGCGCCTGAATCTCCGCCGGCAAACGAAACGTCGGTGCAATTGCGTCCTGACTGTTAAGACGCTCGTCATCCAGTTGCTTGTCATCGACATAAAACAACGGATGACCCACCGCGCAGTAAAGCAGCGAACGTTCGCTGTACAGCGGCTGATATTCCAGGCCCGACAACGCACTGGCCTGCGGCACCACGCCGACATGCAAACGTCCGTCGAGCACACCTTGCTCGACTTCATTGGGCGCAATCATGCGAATCTGGATCTGCACATCCGGCCCGCGCTCCTTCAACTGGGCGAGGGCGTGGGTGATGCGCATGTGGGGCAGGGTGACCAGGTTGTCGGTCAGGCCGATGATCAATTCACCGCGCAAATGCTGGTGCAGCCCGTTGACTTCGGTGCGAAAGCTTTCCAGCGCACTTAATAGCTGCAACGCCGATTGATACACCTCGCGCCCTTCTTCAGTCAGCGAAAACCCGGCACGACCACGCTGACACAAACGTAAGCCGAGGCGCTGCTCCAGATCGCTCATCTGCTGACTGATCGCCGAGCGACCGATGCCGAGCACCGTCTCCGCTGCCGAGAAGCCGCCGCATTCCACCACGCTGCGAAAAATCCGCAGCAGGCGAATATCAAAGTCACTGACCTGGGCCAGTGGGTCGGGGCGGCGGCTGCTCATCTTATTGTTCTCATTGTTTAGCAAAGTTCTAACTGAAGGTTAGAAGAGTTGAATTTCACCGACTTTATCCGCGTGGCAATTTAGCTGCAACAACGCTTTTTATCTCCCTGACGCTTATGCCCTGCGAGGTTTTGCCCGATGAACATGCCTGAAAACGCGCCGTCGCCACTGGCCAGCCAACTGAAGCTGGACGCGCACTGGATGCCGTACACCGCCAACCGTAACTTCCAGCGCGACCCGCGTCTGATCGTTGGTGCCGAAGGCAGTTGGCTGATCGACGACAAGGGCCGTCGGGTATACGACTCGCTGTCCGGTCTGTGGACCTGCGGCGCCGGCCACACTCGCAAGGAAATTCAGGAAGCGGTCTCCAAGCAGTTGGGCACCCTCGATTACTCGCCGGGCTTCCAGTACGGTCATCCGCTGTCGTTCCAGTTGGCCGAGAAGATCACCGAGCTGACCCCTGGCAACCTCAATCACGTGTTCTTCACTGACTCGGGTTCCGAGTGCGCCGACACCGCAGTGAAAATGGTTCGTGCCTACTGGCGCCTGAAAGGTCAGTCGACCAAGACAAAAATGATCGGCCGTGCCCGTGGCTACCACGGTGTGAACATCGCCGGCACCAGCCTCGGCGGGGTTAACGGCAACCGCAAACTGTTCGGTCAGGCGATGATGGATGTCGATCACCTGCCGCACACGCTGCTGGCCAGCAATGCCTTCTCCCGTGGCATGCCGGAGCAGGGCGGTATCGCTTTGGCCGATGAGCTGCTGAAGTTGATCGAACTGCACGATGCTTCGAACATCGCCGCAGTATTCGTCGAGCCTATAGCGGGTTCCGCTGGCGTGCTGGTTCCGCCTCAGGGTTACCTGAAACGTCTGCGCGAGATCTGCGATCAGCACAGCATCCTGCTGGTGTTCGACGAAGTGATCACCGGTTTCGGCCGTACCGGCAACATGTTCGGCGCCGACACCTTTGGCGTGACCCCGGACCTGATGTGCATCGCCAAGCAAGTCACCAACGGCGCGATCCCGATGGGCGCGGTGATTGCCAGCTCGGAGATCTACCAGACTTTCATGAATCAGCCGACGCCTGAGTACGCCGTGGAATTCCCGCACGGCTACACCTATTCGGCACACCCGGTGGCCTGCGCCGCTGGCCTGGCGGCACTCGACCTGCTGCAAAAGGAAAACCTGGTGCAGAGCGTGGCTGAAGTCGCGCCGCATTTCGAAAACGCGCTGCACGGTCTGAAAGGTTCGAAGAACGTCATCGACATCCGCAACTTCGGTCTGGCCGGTGCGATCCAGATTGCCGGTCGTGACGGCGACGCCATCGTGCGTCCGTTCGAAGCGGGCATG
>NZ_CP119967.1:5332500-5490000 GCF_029543085.1 Pseudomonas sp. A34-9
GTTCGGCCATGTGCGCGGCGCCTTCACCGGCGCTACCAGCGACCGTCGCGGCAAGTTCGAACTGGCCAATGGCGGCACGCTGTTTCTCGATGAGGTCGGCGAACTGTCGCTGACCGTGCAGGCGAAATTGCTGCGCGTTTTGCAGAGCGGTCAGTTACAACGCTTGGGCTCGGACAAGGAGCATCAGGTCGATGTGCGCCTGATTGCCGCGACCAACCGCGACCTGGCGGAAGAAGTGCGCAGCGGTCGCTACCGTGCCGACTTCTATCATCGCCTCAGTGTGTACCCGCTGCGCGTGCCGGCGCTGCGTGATCGCGGCCGCGATGTGTTGCTGCTCAGTGGTTTCTTCCTCGAACAGAACCGCTCGCGCATGGGCCTCAACAGCCTGCGCCTGAACAACGACGCTCAGGAAGCACTGCTCGCCTACACCTGGCCGGGCAACGTGCGTGAACTGGAACACTTGATCGGACGCAGTGCGTTGAAAGCGCTGGGTGACTGCAAGGTGCGGCCGAAGATTCTGAGTTTGAGCGCGGCGGATCTGGATCTGCCGCGCGAGGTTGTGGATAACTCGGTTGAGACGGTTGCCGGTGTTGTACCTGAGATGCCGCTGATCAGCGGGGATCTGCGCAGTGCGACCGAGCAGTATCAGCGGCGTTTGATCAGTGCGGCGCTGGCGCGCAATCAGGATAACTGGGCGAGCGCGGCGCGGGAGTTGGGGCTGGACCGGGCGAACCTTGGGCGGATGGCCAAGCGGTTGGGGATGAAGAGCTAAAAGCACACCCTCACCCTAACCCTCTCCCAGAGGGAGAGGGGACTGATTGGGGGATATTGCAGACTTCCGCCGACGTGAACGCTCTTTTCTGAATCCATAATCGACTCGGTCATTCAGGTCGATGTACAACGCCAGACACCTCGGTCGGCTCCCTCTCCCTCGGGGAGAGGGCTGGGGTGAGGGGCTGTGTTCGAGAGAACAACGATCAACTCAAGCCGACTACCCGACAACTAACCTAAAGCCCAACCTTTTGACGCCGATAACCCGGCATCAATAGTTTCTGGCGATTTGCACCCTCGCCCACCACCTTTCCACAGAAGGTTCATATGTCCTCCACCAAAGCCCGCGCAGACTCACTTTCGCTTCTGCTGTTTACCTTGCGCAGCGGCAAGTTGATGGCGATCAACCTGCTGAAAGTCAGTGAAATCATCCCCTGCCCGCCGCTGACCAAACTGCCGGAATCGCACCCGCATGTGAAAGGCATCGCCACGTTGCGCGGCGCCTCGCTGTCGGTCATCGACCTCAGCCGCGCCATCGGCGAGCGCCCGCTGGAAGATCCGAATGGCGGCTGCCTGATCGTCACCGACGTCAGCCGCTCGAAGCAGGGTCTGCACGTGCAGGCGGTGAGCAAAATCGTTCATTGCCTGACCACCGACATCAAACCGCCGCCATTCGGTTCCGGAGGCTCGCGCGCTTACATCACGGGCGTGACCTCGGTGGACGGCACATTGGTACAGGTGTTGGATATCGAAAAGGTTATCCACAGCATCGCCCCGGCGCAGATCGAAATGGCCCCGACCGACCTGACCATGGAAGACGCCGAAGTGCTCGGCAACGCGCGTATTCTGGTGGTCGACGACAGCCAGGTGGCGCTGCAGCAATCGGTGCACACCCTGCGCAACCTCGGCCTGCAATGCCACACCGCGCGCAGCGCCAAGGAAGCCATCGACTGCCTGCTTGACCTGCAAGGCACCGCGCAGCAGATCAACCTGATTGTCTCCGACATCGAAATGTCCGAGATGGACGGCTACGCCTTCACCCGCACCCTGCGTGAAACGCCGGACTTCGCCCATTTGTACGTGCTGCTGCACACTTCGCTCGACAGCGCGATGAACAGCGAGAAAGCGCGCCTGGCCGGGGCGAACGGCGTGCTGACCAAGTTCTCCTCGCCGGAACTGACCCACTGCCTGATCGAAGCGGCCAAACACGTCGCGGCACACGGTCACTGAGTCTTGGCCGAGAAATATTGTTTTCTGATGCGGCGCGATCTGACCAAGGACGCGCCGGACGCTCTTGTACCTGAAGGCATTGAACTGCGCACGTACTCCGTCGAACTGGCGGCGGACGTGCACGACTTGATGCAACTCGGCTATCGCGAAGGTGGCGGCCGGGTGCCGGCGCTGGACGTTTGGCAGCAGCAGTTCGAAACCGATCCTGAATACGATCCGAGCCTGTGCTTTGTAGCACGCGATGGCGAAGGCGTGGTCGGCGTGGCGCAATGCTGGACCAGCGCCTATATCAAGAATCTGGTGGTGCATCCGCGCATGCAGGGCCGAGGATTGGGCCGGGCGTTGTTGCTCAATGCATTCAAAGTGTTTCAGCAACGGCGCGAAGGGTTCGTTGACCTGAAGGTGCTGGAAGACAACCGGCGGGCGCAGCGCTTGTATGAAAGTGCCGGGATGTACGTAGTCCGCCGGGAGTTGGTGCCGGACTGATTAAAGTCAAAAGATCGCAGCCTTCGGCAGCTCCTGCAGGGAGCCGCATATCCGTGTAGGAGCTGCCGAAGGCTGCGATCTTTTAGCGGTGTCCCAGGCAACAAAACTCTTTAGGCAGACTCCAACCTTGGCCACCCACGATCAAGGACGCCGACCATGAAAGCCCTAACCGCAAGCCTGCTCTGCCTCACCGCCCTCACCTCCCAGGCCCAAGCCTCCAGCCCCGATGCCTGGGCCGCCTACGACAAAACCGTGCTCGCCAGTTGCACCAAGGCCAGCGGCCTGAAAAACGCCAAACCGGTCGGCACCCCCGCACAATTCGACGACCGTGTCGGTTATACCGCCGTCTTGCTGCAAGGCCAATACCCGCAAAAACACATGAAAGGCCAGCAAGGCACCGAGCTGTGTCTGTACAACAAAACCTCGAAAACCGCCTTCGTCACCGAGTGGGACTCGATCCGCCCGACCGGCAAAACCCGTTGAGTGGCGCATAACTTGCTTCGATCCGCGTCTGTGCGGTGGTTTTCCGCCACCGTTTCACACCCTGATTGAAGACAGATCGCTCAATGAATACGACGTTTTCCTGCGTAGGCTGCGGCAAATGCTGCACCGACCATCATGTCCCGCTGACGTTGGCCGAAGCCCGCATGTGGGCGGCGGATGGTGGTCAGGTGATTGTGCTGGTGGAGGCTTTTCTCGGAAACGGACTGGGTTTGCCGACGCAGCAACGTGAGCATGCCGAACGCCGTTCGGCGGTGGTGCGCAGTGGCGCAACGGATGCCCATGTGGCTATCACCTTCGCCGCGTACAACGTCGGCCCCTGCCGGAATCTTGACGAAGACAAGCTGTGCCGGATCTACGAGCGGCGGCCACTGGTGTGTCGAATCTATCCGGCGGAAATCAACCCGCACATCCCGCTCAACCCTGCCGCCAAGGATTGCCCGCCGGAGTCTTGGGAACAAGGGCCGGTGTTGATTGCCGGGGGCGAGTTGGTTGATCAGGAACTGGTTGAATTGATCCAACGCTCGCGCCAGGCCGATCGCGATGACATCGGTGTCAAAGACGCGATTTGCGCGATGCTCGGGATTCGCACCACGGCGTTGAAGGGTGACGGGTTTACCGCGTATTTGCCGAATATGGATGCTTTTGCGGCGGTGATTGATCAGGTAACTGCCCAGCCGCTGAGCACTGCGCCGAGTGAATGGTTGTTTCATTTGTCTGGGGATGATGTGGCCGGGCAAGTGCTGGCGGCCGGGGCGCAGGTGGTGACGGAGCCGGCGCAGACGTATGCGTTTATCTCGCTGCGGGCGGCTTGATCCAGAAACTACATCGCGGCTGATGGCCCTTTCGCGAGCAAGCTCGCTCCCACAGGGGATCGCATTTCAACTGTGGGAGCGAGCTTGCTCGCGAAGAGGCCTTTGCAGGCAACATCAATCCCGAACCTGCCGCCGCCCCCAGAACTCCCGCGCCAACAACCGCAAATCCCCCGCCAGCCCCGCCACATCCTCGGAGTTGCGCTGACTCTGCCGGCCTTCATCCACCGTCACCTCGCACGCCGTGCGGATGCTGACGATGTTGCGATTGATGTCCTCGCTGACCGCACTCTGTTGCTCCACCGCTGCAGCAATCTGCAGGCTCATCTCGGTGATCTGCTCGACCCGCTCACTGATCCCGCTCAGCGCCCGCGCCGCGCGTTGCGCCTGCTCGACACTGTTATCCACATGCTCGCTGCTTTGCTGCATGACCAAGACCGCATCGCGCGCACCGTTTTGCAGGGTGCTGATCATCCGCTGAATCTCGTTGGTCGATTGCTGCGTACGCTGCGCCAGCCCTCGAACTTCATCCGCGACCACCGCAAATCCACGCCCGGCATAACCGGCGCGTGCCGCCTCGATTGCCGCGTTGAGCGCCAGCAGATTAGTCTGCTCGGCGATGCTGCGAATCACTTCCAGCACCCCGGAAATTTCGCTGCTATGCCCCTCAAGTTGATGGATCACCTCGGTCGCCCGGCGCAACTCCTCAGCCAGACGCAACACCGCACTGCGACTTTCGCCCACCAGCAAGTACCCTTCACGGGTTTCCGTACCGGCCATGTCTGCCGCTACCGAGGCCTGCTGCGCATGACTGGCCACCTGCGCTACGCTGGCCGCCATCTGATGAATCGCCGCCGCGACCTGATCGGTTTCTGCCTGTTGAGCGAGTGAACTGGCGTGACTGCTGTGCAGATGATCGACCAATTGCGTGGCATGTCCGGCCAACTGTTGCGAGGCATCGCCGATGCGCCCGACCACTGCGCCGACCTGCGCCTCAAGCATCTGCAGGGCGAACTCGATCTTCCCGAACTCGTCGCGCCGCCCGGTGTAAATGGCTTGGCTCAAGGGGTTGTCCGCCACGGTGCGCGCACGTTCAGTCAGTTGCTCCAGCGGTCGCAGAATCCAGTGCACGCCGAAAGCGCAGAGAACACTGCCGACGACAAATGCCACGCCGTGCAGCCAGGCGAATTCCGGCCGCAACCAGGACTCGGCGCCCAACCCAACACCCAGCAACACACTGGCCAACGCCGTGATCTTCGCCCGCACACCGATGTTTGGCCCCCGCCACCGCGCCCTTCGCTCACCCCGCAATTGCGCATAGGCCCGCTCTGCCGCCGCGACCAACCGCGCATCCGGCCGCGTACGCACCGACTGATACTCCACCGCCACGCCGTTCTGCGTCACCGGTGTGACATAGGCACTGACCCAGTAGTGATCACCATTTTTGCAACGATTCTTCACCAGCCCCATCCACGAACTCCCGCGCTTGAGCGTCTGCCACATATGCGCAAACGCCTGCGCCGGCATGTCCGGGTGACGCAGCAGGTTATGCGGGGTCCCGAGCAATTCGTCACGGCTGTAACCGCTGATCTTGATGAAGTCGTCGTTGGCGTAGGTGATCGCGCTGGTCAGATCGGTGGTCGAGAGAATGTTCGCGTCCAGCGCCACATCGACATTGCGGCCGGTGACCGGGAGATTGATCTTCATGGGAAAGCGCGCTCGTTTTATTGGAAAGAGTCGGCAGGGCTGCTGACTCTAAGCGCACCAAATGGTGAAACGTTGATCTGGCTCAGGAACTGAGCACTTAGCCATCACTGTGACTGAAAATCACAGCAATGGCCGCAGGCGGGATTAAAACTCAGCGCTTGCCCATCGAGCGACGGGTGCCCGGCGGCGCCATGCCCGGGGTTTTGGTATGGCCGTTCTTGGCGCCGTTCTTGTACCACGGCTGGTTCGAGCCTTTGGCGGCGGCCAGTTCACCCGGTTTGAACGGGAACTTGAAGGCCGGGATTTCGGCTTTGGTTTCGCTGGTGTCGGCCAGTTCAGCCGAGACATCGCTCACGGCGTCGTCAACCGGCGGCAGGGTCGGGGAAGTCATAAAAGCTCCGGAAAGCAAAAAGTCGGGCCCGATCAGTGAGCCGCGAAGGCGCGCAGTATACCTGTGCGCCATGGCTCGGCACCTGAAGATTTGCAGCGCACGCCGAACGGTTTACAGGTAACTGATGATGACAATGCCTTTGTCGGTCGAGGTCTTCAGCGCTTCGTAGCGCATGGAAATCGGCAGCGACTGATGACTGCAGGCGTTGCGATCAGTGTCCACGTCAACTTTCACGCCGGGCTTGATTTCTATCTGGCGAGACTCACGATCAACAAACGCCCCGACCGGTCCGACCTGACAGCCCGGGTCAACAATTTGCCCGGTAAAGCGGATCTCACCGGATTGACTGGCCGGCGCGGCGAAGGCTGTGAGTGGAAGCAACAGAAGCACATACGGCAGAGCGGTTTTCAGCTTCATTTCAAGACACTCCCGGGGTGAGCGGCCCGGAGAACCCGGGCTACACAATGTTTATCCGCGTGCAGGGGCGGATCTTGAGAAGCGTAGTGGGCAAATAAGTCCCTGATTGGGACTGATCGGTCCCTTTTTGGGACTGCTTAACAAAAAATGGCCGTTAGAGATGGGGTGCCCAATCAGACGTCTTCGCGAGCAGGCTCGCTCCCACAGGGGGACTGCGTTTCAAACGGTGGGAGCGAGCCTGCTCTCGAAGCACGATGACGCGGTGCTCAGACGGATTACGTTTGTGGATCAACCCGATCCAGCGCCCGGTTTACTGCCAGCTCGGCGAGCATGACGATCTGCTGGATCGCCAGCGCCGTACTGCGCTGCGGACGACTGAGCTGATCAGCCAGATCAGCGGCCATGACATTGGCTGAAGCCAGCGATTCGCAGGCATGGGCGAGCAGGCTTTCGGTATCGATGTTCGGATGGATGATGAACATCGTACTGGGCTGACGCGGTTTGACCGGTTCGGGGCAGAGGTAGAAATCGAGGGCGCGCTTGATGGCTTCGCGGGTTTTGATTTGGTCGTCGGCGCGGATGGCGTCTTCGAGTGGGGTGGTGGGATCGCTGGGTGGATCGGGTACGGGCTTAGTCATTTACTCAGTCCTCACTGATTGGAGCCAACAATTACCGTTTCTCACGCGGCGAATTGGGTGGCAGCTACGTACGGGGTGAGAAACCGGGCAAGGACCAGTACAACCTCCGGCCGGACCGAAGTCCGCCCGTACATAGCCGCCATAAAAATGCAGGCAGCAATCAGCTGGCGCCGATTATGACGGTACTGGTATTGGAATAATACTTAGCCCGGGTTCTCACACCCGATCACCGAGTTTTCGGCGACAACCCAAGACTAGAGAGCGCACGTCCGACGGACAACCTGAAAACCTTGTGGGAAGGTTCTGGTTATTTGACACAAATTTAAACAGCCAAAAGCCAACCTTCTCCCAAAGGGAGAGGGGACTGACCGAGGTGTTTGGGTGAGGTACGCCGACGTGAAATACCGAGCCGAACTCAGATTATGAAACAGATCAAAAGCCCCTCACCCTAGCCCTCTCCCGGAGGGAGAGGGGACTGAACCGAGGTGTTTGGAAGAGCTACGCCGACGTGAAATACCGAGCCGAATTCAGATTCTGAAAAGCCCACAAATCGGCTCCCTCTCCTTGGGGAGAGGGCTGGGGTGAGGGGTGAATCCAACACCGAACAAAAGCCGACCGCATGCATGCTCTTCACCACTCAACAGGATGAGCGTTAGCTCGGCTGCAGCTCTTGATCTTGATCCACGGGCGACGTCGGAAGGCTGAGCGGAGGGATTGATCCGGGCGTGGGAGCGCAGCGACCGTTTGGCGAAGCCAAACACAGCGAGAGGAGGTGCAGCGAAGCAAACCGTAGGCGCTGCGCCCGGATCGATCCCGGAGCGAAGGAACCCCGAGCCCCAGCGAGCGGGCCGAACGTAGGAGCAAGCCTTTTTGGTTACTTTTTCGGCGTCTGGAAAAAGTGACCCGCCGTAAGGGCGGAACCGTAATCAGCCACACCCGCACCAACGGATAAACACACAGAGAAAACTGACAGCGCTGACAGCCAGCCGTCACCCTCCTGACCCCCAAACAAGTTTATAAAGACCCTAACCCTGCCCAAACTCCGTCCGGCGCCGACTTCGCATGCGAATCCAAAAGAACAAAGCCCTGCTAGCCCTAGTGATCGTCCTGGCCGCCGCAGGCACATGGTGGGCAATGAAACCCGCCCCGACCAAACTCGCCACCCCCACCGCCATCCCCGTGCGAGTCATCGCGGTCAGCGAAAAAGACGTCCCCCGCTACACCAGCGGCATCGGCTCCGTACTCTCCCTGCACAGCGTCGTAGTACGCCCCCAGATCGACGGCATCCTCACCAAAATCCTCGTCAAAGAAGGCCAACTCGTCAAAGCAGGTGACCTGCTGGCCACCATCGACGACCGCTCCATCCGCGCCAGCCTCGACCAGGCTCGCGCGCAACTGGGCGAAAGCCAGGCGCAACTGCAAGTCGCCCTGGTCAACCTCAAACGCTACAAACTGCTCACCGTCGACGATGGCATCTCGAAGCAGACCTACGACCAGCAACAAGCCCTGGTCAACCAACTCAAAGCCACCGCCCAAGGCAACCAGGCCTCCATCGATGCAGCGCAGGTACAACTTTCCTACACGCAGATCCGCTCCCCCGTCACCGGCCGCGTCGGTATTCGCACAGTCGACGAAGGCAACTTCCTGCGCATGACCGACACCGCAGGCCTGTTCACCGTCACCCAGATCGACCCGATCGCCGTCGAATTCTCCCTGCCTCAGCAAATGCTGCCGACCCTGCAAGGCCTGATCAGCGATCCGCAACGCGCACAGGTCAAGGCCTACATCGGCGCCGACACCGACGGCGAAACCGGCAACCTGCTCGGCGAAGGTCACCTGACCCTGATCGATAACCAGATCAACGCCAACACCGGCACCATTCGCGCCAAAGCCGAATTCGACAACGCCAGCCAGAAGCTCTGGCCCGGCCTGCTGGTCACGGTAAAAATTCAGACAGCCCTCGACAAAGATGCGCTGGTCGTCCCGCCCACCGTCGTACAACGCGGTCTCGACCAACACTTCGTTTACCGAGTGAAGGGCGACAAGGTCGAAGCCGTGCAAGTGCAGATGGTTTATCAAGGCAGTGGCCAGGACATCATCAAAGGCGTGCAGGCCGGTGACGTGCTGGTCACCGACGGCCAGTCGCGACTCAAACCCGGCTCGACCGTGCAAGTCATGACCGAGCCGGCGCAGGTGGTGCAAGCGGAGCCGAAACCATGAAGGCACACAAAGGCGTCTCGACGTGGTGTATCGATCACCCGGTCGCCACCATTCTGTTGACCATCGCACTGGTATTGGTCGGCGCAATTGCCTTCCCGCGTTTGCCAATCGCCCCACTGCCGGAAGCGGAATTTCCGACGATTCAGGTGTCCGCGCAGTTGCCTGGCGCCAGCCCCGACACCATGGCCTCTTCCGTGGCCACACCGCTGGAGGTGCAATTCAGCGCCATCCCCGGCATGACCCAGATGACCTCGAGCAGCGCGCTGGGCTCAAGCCTTTTGACCCTGCAATTCACCCTCGATAAAAGCATCGACACCGCTGCGCAAGAAGTACAAGCGGCGATCAACACCGCCGCCGGCAAGCTGCCCAAGGACATGCCAACGCTGCCGACGTGGAAGAAGGTCAACCCGGCCGACAGCCCGGTGCTGATCCTCAGCGTCAGCTCGACGCAAATGCCCGGCACCGAACTCAGCGACCTGGTGGAAACCCTGCTCTCACGTCAGATCAGTCAGATCGACGGCGTAGGCCAAATCAACATCACCGGTCAGCAACGTCCGGCGATCCGCGTGCAAGCCTCGGCGGACAAACTCGCGGCGATCGGTCTGACCCTTGCCGACATTCGTCTGGCGATCCAGCAAACCAGCCTCAACCTCGCCAAAGGTGCGCTGTACGGCGAATCGAGTATCTCGACACTGTCGACCAACGACCAGTTGTTCCACCCCGAGGACTACAGCCAACTCATCGTTTCCTACAAGGATGGCGCCCCGGTTCACCTGCGCGATGTCGCCAAAGTCGTCAACGGTTCGGAAGATGCCTACGTGCAAGCCTGGGCCGGTGACCGACCGGGCGTGAACCTGGTGATCTCGCGCCAGCCCGGCGCCAACATCGTCGAGACCGTCGACCGCATTCAAGCCGCCCTGCCCGGCCTCGAAGCGATGCTGCCGGCGTCGGTGCAGGTGAAAACCCTGATCGACCGCACCCAGACCATTCGCGCCTCGCTGCACGAGGTCGAGATCACCCTGTTGATCGCGATTCTGCTTGTGGTCGCGGTGATGGCGCTGTTCCTGCGTCAGTTGTCGGCGACCCTGATTGTTTCAGCGGTGCTCGGCGTATCGCTGATCGCGAGTTTCGCTTTGATGTACCTCCTTGGGTTCAGCCTGAACAACCTGACGCTGGTGGCGATCGTCGTCGCGGTCGGCTTCGTCGTCGACGATGCGATCGTGGTGGTGGAAAACATCCACCGGCATCTGGAGGCCGGCGACGACATGCGCGAAGCGGCGATCAAGGGCGCCGGCGAGATTGGCTTCACCGTGGTCTCGATCAGTTTCTCGCTGGTGGCGGCGTTTATTCCGTTGCTGTTCATGGGCGGTGTGGTCGGGCGACTGTTCAAGGAATTCGCCCTGACCGCGACTTCGACCATCATGATTTCCGTGGTGGTGTCGCTGACGTTGGCGCCGACGCTGGCCGCGCTGTTCATGCGCAAACCGGTGCATCACGCCAGCGATAAACCCGGCTTCAGCGAACGCCTGCTCGGCTGGTACGAGAGAGGTCTGCGCCGCGCCCTCGCCCATCAGAAACTGATGATTGGTGTGTTCGGTTTATCGCTGGCAATGGCCATCGGTGGTTACATCTTTATCCCGAAAGGTTTCTTCCCGGTGCAGGACACCGGTTTCGTCCTCGGCACCACCGAAGCTGCGGCGGATATTTCCTACGGCGACATGGTGAAAAAACACTTGGCCATGGCCGAAATTGTCGCCGCCGACCCGGCCGTGCAGGCGTTTTCCCACTCGGTGGGTGTCTCCGGCAGCAACCAGACCATCGCCAACGGCCGCTTCTGGATTGCCCTGAAAAAACGCGGCGACCGTGATGTTTCCGCGAGCCAGTTCATCGACCGCATCCGCCCGCAACTGATGAAAGTCCCCGGCATCGTTCTCTATCTGCGCGCCGGTCAGGACATCAACTTAAGCTCCGGCCCGAGCCGTGCGCAGTACCAATACGTACTGAAGAGCAACGACGGCGCGACCCTCGCCACCTGGACGCAACGCCTGACCGAAAAACTGCGCAGCAACCCGGCGTTCCGTGACATTTCCAACGACCTGCAACTGGGCGGCAGCATCACCCACATCAGCATCGACCGCAGCGCCGCCGCGCGTTTCGGCCTGACCGCGAGCGATGTCGACGAGGCGTTGTACGACGCCTTCGGCCAGCGGCAGATCAACGAATTCCAGACCCAGGTCAACCAGTACAACGTGATTCTGGAACTGGACACCAAACAACGCGGCAAGGCCGAGAGCCTCAACTACTTCTACCTGCGTTCGCCGTTGAGTGGCGAGATGGTGCCGCTGTCGGCGCTGGCCAAGTTCGATGCACCGACCATTGGCCCTCTGTCGATTGCCCATGACGGCATGTTCCCGGCCGCTAACCTGTCGTTCAACCTGGCGCCCGGCGTGGCGTTGGGTGATGCGGTGATTCTGCTCAATCAGGCCAAGGCCGAGATCGGCATGCCGACGGCGATCAGCGGCAATTTCCAGGGCGCGGCGCAGGCGTTCCAGAGTTCGCTGGCCAGTCAGCCGTGGCTGATTCTGGCGGCACTGGTGGCGGTGTACATCATTCTTGGCGTGCTTTATGAAAGCTTCGTGCACCCGCTGACAATCATCTCGACGCTGCCGGCGGCGGGCCTTGGCGCAGTGATCATGCTGTGGATCTGCGGCCAGGACTTTTCGATCATGGCGTTGATCGGGCTGGTGTTGCTGATCGGTATCGTCAAGAAAAACGGCATTCTGATGATCGACTTTGCCCTGGAAGCCCAGCGACACCGAGGCCTGTCGCCGCAGGATGCGATTTTCGAAGCATGCATCACGCGGTTCCGGCCGATCATCATGACCACCCTTGCCGCCCTGCTCGGCGCCCTGCCGCTGATGCTCGGTTACGGCACCGGCGCCGAGCTGCGCCAGCCGCTGGGCATCGCGGTGGTCGGCGGTTTGCTGGTCAGCCAGATGCTGACGCTGTTCACCACGCCGGTCATATACTTATGGCTTGAGCGGCTGTTCCATCGGCCCAAGCCAGAACCTTTGCCGGCACTGGCAACCACAGACTGAGGCGGGTCATGCGCGTTCTGATTATCGAAGACGAGGAAAAAACCGCGGACTATCTGCACCGCGGTCTGACGGAACAGGGTTACACCGTGGATCTGGCCCGCGACGGCGTCGAGGGCCTGCATCTGGCGCTGGAAAGCGACTACGCGGTGATCGTCCTCGACGTCATGTTGCCGGGCCTCGATGGCTTCGGCGTGTTGCGCGCGTTGCGTGCGCGCAAGCAGACCCCGGTGATCATGCTCACCGCCCGCGAGCGCGTCGAAGACCGGATCAAGGGCCTGCGCGACGGCGCCGACGATTACCTCGGCAAACCGTTCTCCTTCCTCGAACTGGTCGCGCGTCTGCAAGCGCTGACCCGGCGCAGCGGCGGCCATGAACCGGTGCAGGTGAGCATCGCCGACCTGTGGATAGATCTGATCAGCCGCAAGGCCACCCGCGCCGGCACGCGCCTGGATCTGACCGCCAAGGAGTTCTCGCTGTTGAGCGTGTTGGCCCGCCGGCAAGGTGAAATCCTCTCGAAAACCGCGATTGCCGAGATGGTCTGGGACATCAATTTCGACAGTGACGCCAATGTCGTCGAAGTCGCGATCAAACGCCTGCGCGCCAAACTCGACGGGCCGTTCGACGAGAAACTGCTGCACACCATTCGCGGCATGGGTTATGTGCTGGAGAGCCGTGGTGTCCAGTAACTCGATTGCCCTGCGCCTGAGCGGCATGTTCACGCTGGTGGCGCTGCTGGTGTTTCTGTTGATCGGCGGTGCGTTGTATCAGCAGGTGGACAAGGGCTTGGGCTTGTTGCCGGAAGCCGAACTGGATGCGCGTTACAGCGTGCTCGAATCAGCGCTCAATCGCTTCGGTACACCGGAGCATTGGGTGAAGATCAACGCCAAGTTGAAGCTGCTCGGCGAAGAGGACAAACGCATTCGGTTCTGGGTGGTGAGTGGTGATCCGGGTTACGAATACGGTCAGCCGGATGCTGCAATTCGTGCCTTCGCCAAAGGCCCGCTGGGCATGCATGACATGCAATTGGCCGATCATCCTTATCCGCTGAAAGTGCTGCTGACCGAGCTGCCAGCCAAGGACCAGCGCCCGCCGCTGCGCTTCATGATCGGCATCGATACCGAGACGTTCCATGAGACTCAACACAACCTGTTGATCGCGTTGATCGGGCTGGCGATTGTCGGTGTGTTGATGGCTTCGGCACTGGGTTACTGGGTGGCGCGGATCGGTCTCAAACCGCTGATCAAGCTGTCCCACGAAGCGCAACGACTGGCACCACCGCTGCGGGCCGGACGCTTGCGTTTGTCACCACTGCCGCCGGAACTTGAGCAGTTTGTCGACTCGTTCAACTCGACGCTGGAGCGGGTTGAACAGGCCTACTCGCGGCTGGAATCGTTCAACGCCGACGTCGCTCATGAGTTGCGCTCGCCGCTGACCAATCTGATTGGCCAGACCCAGGTGGCGCTGACCCGCGGACGCTCTGCCGAACATTATTTCGAAGTGCTGCAATCCAATCTGGAAGAGCTGGAACGGCTGCGCTCGATCATCAACGATATGCTGTTTCTGGCCAGTGCCGACCAAGGCAACAAGGCGACCAAACTCACTTCCACGTCGCTGGCCGATGAGGTGGCGACGACCCTGGAGTATCTGGATTTCATTCTTGAAGACGCACAGGTTCAGGTGCAGGTCAGCGGTGATGCGCAGGTGCAGATCGAGGTCGCGCATTTGCGTCGGGCGTTGATCAACTTGCTGAGCAACGCGGTGCAGCACACCGGGCCGGGTCAGGTGATCGAGGTGCGCATCGAGGTTGAAGCGCATCAGGTGAGTATCGGTGTGGCCAACCCCGGCTCGCCGATTGCCAGCGAGCATTTGCCACGCTTGTTCGAGCGTTTTTATCGGGTGGATGCGTCGCGTAGCAACAGCGGTAATAACCATGGCTTGGGGCTGGCGATCGTCAAGGCGATTGCGCTGATGCATGGCGGGGATGTGTTTGTGCGCAGTGATCGCGGGATGAATACCTTCGGGATTTATTTGCCGGTCTGAAAAGCCCCTCACCCTAACCCTCCCGAAACGTCGGACCGCCCATAGGGAGAGGGGACTGACCGCGTTGTTCTTTCGAGTTACACCGACCTGAAAAATCCAGCCGAACTCAGGCCTTGAAAAGTATGGATATCTGCTCCCTTTCCCCCTCGCCCCCTTGGGGGCGGTCCGACGTTTCGGGAGGGCTGGGGTGAGGGGGTGACTTTTGCTTCTGCTGTAACAGTCATTTATGAAAATCACGCTGTTTCCCGACGCCCGGCAACCTTATCTTTGCCCGCACCAAACAGCACTCGCCAAGCGAGAAGGTTTTCAAGATGTCCAACAGTATGGGTATTGCCAGCGCATTCGTTTTGTCCTCATTGATCCTGTCGCCGATGGCGATGGCTGAAGAATCGCAGTCGTTCGTAGCGCACAACGCCGCTCGCGCGCAGGCCTACGATCAATATCAGGCCGACGTGATGGCCAAGGCGCAAGACGCCACGCAAGCCCCGCAGGCGGCGACTTCCCAGGCTCAAGCGTCCGAGAAAGACAGCTGAGTCGCGCACCGCGCCAACGTTTCCCTCGACGCGGTTGTTTGGCTCTTCCCGTTCAACCGTCGTCATTCCAGGCCGCTGCCTTTCAGCGGCCTTTTTTCGTTGTGGTCTGAAAGCCGTTTGGTTCGTCTGTAACAACAAGAAACATCAAGCCCCTCAGGACATTGAGGGGCCAGTTGACCCAAGGAGCTCCATCGCACGTGCGTTACCCAGTTCGCTTCACCCCGCTATTCATTGCAATTGCCGCAACGATTGCCCCTGCCGCTCACGCTGACGAGCCTGCCAAGGAAGGCTTTGTCGAAGGGTCGAGCCTCAACCTCAACGCCCGCAACTACTACATGAATCGCAACCGCTTGCAGAAAGCGGACGACAACATCGAGTGGGGCCAGGGCTTTCTCGGGGTTTTCCAGTCGGGATACACCGAAGGTACGGTCGGTTTCGGCATCGATGCCCACGCCATGCTCGGGCTGAAGCTGGATGGCGGTGGCGGCACCGATGGTTCGAGCATCCTGCCGGTCAGAGAGAATGGCGGCAAAGCGCCGGGGGCTTTTTCCACCGCAGGTGGCACGCTGAAAATGCGCGCCTTCGATACCGAGTTGAAGGCCGGTGACTTGTTCCTCACCAATCCGGTCATCGCTGGCGGTGATACGCGCATGCTGCCGCAGACCTTTCGTGGTGTGAGCCTGACCAACCACAGCTTCGACGGCTGGTTGATCGAAGGTGGTCAGGCGAGTTTCACCAAGCCGTACAACCAAAGCGGTCATACGCGTATTGGCACCTCGTATGGAACACTGGCGGATGGCGACGAGAGCCAGCACCTGAACTGGGCCGGCGTGGCGTGGAGCGGTGTCGAAGGCCTGACCAGCAGTCTTTATGCGTCCGAGCTGAAGGACATCTGGAACCAGTACTACTACGACCTCGACTACACTTGGCAGTTGAACGATCTGGTCAGCCTCAACCCGGGCCTGCATTTCTATCACACGCAAGACACCGGTGATGCGCTGCTGGGCACCATCGACAACAACACCTACAGCCTGCATTTCACCGTCGGCGTGGGTAGCCACAGCGTTACCGCCGCGTACCAGCGGGTCAACGGCAACACGCCGTTCGATTACATCAGCCAGGGCGACAGCGTTTATCTCGACAACTCGCAGCAGTACTCCGATTTCAACGGCCCGAACGAGCGCTCGTGGAAGCTTAAATACGCCTATGACTTCGCCGGTGTCGGCGTGCCGGGCCTGACCTCGTCTGTGTCCTACTCGCGCGGCACTGTCGACCTGACCAAGGTTGACCCCGACAGCAAAGGCTATTCCAACTGGTACAGTGCCGACGGCCGCAACGCCAAACACTGGGAACGCGATCTCGACTTGAAGTACGTCGTGCAGAGCGGCCAGGCCAAGGATCTGGCCGTGCACCTGCAATGGGCAACCAACCGTGGCGGCAACGGCTACGGCGTGATTGATTCGGACACAGATGAATACCGCGTAATCATCGACTACCCGATCAACGTCTTCTAAGATCGGCGCCATAACACCGTCTTGAATTCAGTGATGCACCCTGTAGGAGCGAGCCTGCTCGCGAAAGCGGTCTACCATTCGACATCCAGGTTGAATGACACAGCGCTTTCGCGAGCAGGCTCGCTCCCACATTGCGATGGTTTCTGGCTTTGGCAGCAGTGTTTGTGCAACTACGCTTATAAGACGCCCCCCAACCGACAGCCCAATCATGATCGCGAGCCGTACCCCACCTGTTGCGGGCAAGACCGGACGCCCCGAGTTGCTGCTGATCTGCGGCAGTTCGCTGACCGTGATCGCGATTCTGTGCATCGTCACCTTCCTGCTGATCCGCGAGCATGCCAACGCTCAGGAATCGGCGACCCGCAGCGCCACCACCATCGCCCAGCTGATCGACGCCGATGTGCTGCGCACCGTCGAGTTGTACGACTTGACCCTGCAAGGCCTGATCGCCGCTGCCCAGCGCGATGACCTGCAAGATGTCTCACCGCAGATCCGTCATCTGGCGCTGTTTGACCGCTCCACCACCGCGCGCTTCAAGGGCGACATTCTGTTGCTCGACAAGCATGGGGACGTGATTGCCGACTCCTCGCGGATCGAGCCGAAACCGGGCAACTTCGCCGACCGCGATTACTTCCTCGCCCACGCATTCAACCGCGACGTTGGCATGTTCATCAGCCGCCCGTTCAAGACCCGTTGCGACTGCGACGAGGCCAATCAGTGGCGAATCAGCTTCAGCCGGCGGATTTCCTCGGACACCGGTGAGTTCGCCGGCGTGGCCGTGGCGTCGATGAAACTCGACTACTTCGACCAGTTGTTCAACAGCCTCGACATCGGCAAAGACAGCACGTTGAACATCATCAACAGTGACGGCGTCCTGCTCGCGCAGAAGCCTTATCTGCAAAGCGATTCCATCGGCAAGAGCTTCGGCAACCGACCGAATGTCGTGCGAATCCTCGGGGACAAGGATGGCAGTGGCAGTTTCACCAGCACCTCGAGTATGGATCAGCAACAGCGCCTCTATACCTATTCGCGGGTCGGCAATCTGCCGCTGACGGTGATGGTCGCGCTGTCCAGCGACGAAGTGTTTGGCACCTGGCGGCGTACCGCGATTTTGATCAGTGGAGCCACAGGCGTGTTGTGTATGGGTTTGTTGTGGCTGACCTGGCTGCTGGCCCGTGAGTTGCGTTTGCGCCAACGGGCCGAGCGCGAGCTGGCGCAACTGGCCGCCACCGATGCGCTGACGGGCGTAGCCAATCGGCGCATGCTCGATCAGGCCCTGCGTCACGAGTGGTTCCGCGCCCAGCGTTCGGGCAAACCGATGTCGGTGATGATGATTGATGCCGATCACTTCAAGGCCTTCAATGACCGGCACGGGCATCAGGCCGGCGATCACGCATTAAGGAGGCTGGCCCACGTCATTACCGAGAATGTACGCCGACCGGCGGATCTGGTCGCACGTTATGGTGGTGAGGAGTTTTCGGTGATCCTGGCGGAGACCGATAGCCACGGCGCGCAGCAGATTGCCGAGCATATTCGGCAGGCCGTGGAGCAGTTGCCGTTGGTCGACGGGGCCGAGCGGCCGATGACCGTGAGTATTGGCATCGCGACGTGGACAGCGACGAGTGAGATGACGCTGGAGCAGTTGTTGTTTGCCGCGGACAAGGCGTTGTATCAGGCCAAGGAAGGTGGGCGTAATCGGGTGATTGTTTCTTAAGATCGCCGCCCTCGGCAGCTCCTACATTTGGAATGCGTCCCCCTGTAGGAGCTGCCGAAGGCTGCGATCTTTTGCTCTTTTAAAAAGCATAAAAAAAGGCCATCCGAGGATGGCCTTCAAAAAACTAGAGAGGTTTTTTACTTACACCGCCGCAACCGGGCGCATGTAAGAGATTGGTGCGGTGCTGGCGTCTTCGAACGTCACCACTTCCCAAGCGTCTGTCTGCTCAATCAACTTGCGCAGCAGCTGGTTGTTCAGTGCATGACCGGACTTGAAGCCCTTGAACTCACCAATCAGGCTGTTGCCCAGCAGGTAGAGGTCGCCAATGGCATCGAGGATCTTGTGCTTCACGAATTCGTCTTCATAGCGAAGGCCGTCTTCGTTCAACACGCCATCGGCATCGACCACGATTGCGTTTTCAACGCTGCCGCCGAGTGCGAGGTTGTGCTTGCGCAGGTACTCGATATCACTCATGAAACCAAAGGTACGGGCGCGGCTGACTTCTTTTACGAACGAAGTGCTGGAAAAATCCACGCTTGCACTTTGGGTGCGGTCCCGGAATACCGGGTGATCGAAATCGATCTCGAAGCTCACCTTGAACCCTTCGAAAGGGACGAAAGTGGCGCGCTTGTCGCCGTCTTCCACTGTCACTTCACGCAGGATGCGGATGAATTTCTTGGCGGCGTCCTGTTCTTCCAGGCCTGCCGATTGAATCAGGAATACGAAAGGTCCAGCGCTGCCATCCATGATCGGGACTTCGGACGCGGAGAGCTCGACGTAGGCGTTATCGATGCCCAGGCCAGCCATGGCCGAGAGCAAGTGCTCTACCGTGTCCACTTTGACGTCGCCATTGATCAGCGTCGTCGACATAGTGGTTTCACCGACGTTTTCCGCGCGGGCAGGAATCTGCACCACAGGGTCGAGGTCAGCGCGACAAAACACAATGCCAGTGTCGACAGGCGCAGGCTTGAGGGTCAGATAGACCTTCTCACCGGAGTGCAGGCCTACACCTGTGGCACGGATAATATTTTTCAGTGTGCGTTGTTTAATCATGGCTTGGGCCGCTTCAGCGCAAATTGCGAACTGGTATCAACAAAGGCTGGCGATGATAGCAGACCATGCCTTTGCTGAACACCAATCACCTTCATAGCCCTGATACATTCCATCAATCGGCCTGACGACGCAGGAAAGCCGGGATGTCCAGGTAGTCCAGATCATCTTGCGGATTCATCTTCGCGGCAGCCGCAGCACCGGCCTGAGCCTGGTTGCGCATGACGGTCGGACGGTCCAGATCACGGTAATTCACCGCTGGCGCTTCCTGACGGGCCGCAGCCGGTTGTTGCACCTGAGCCGAAGCCATGGAGGTGTGAACAGTGTTGTCGATGACCTTTACAGGCTTCTCGATTTTCGCGCCCAGACCGGTGGCAACCACGGTGACGTGCAGCTCGTCGCGCATGTCCGGATCGATAACGGTACCGACCTTGACCATCGCGTGCTCAGAAGCGAAGGCTTCGATGATGCTACCCACGTCGGAGTACTCACCCAGGGACAGGTCAGGACCGGCGGTGATGTTCACCAGGATGCCGCGTGCGCCTTGCAGGTTCACGTCTTCCAGCAGCGGGTTGCGGATGGCCGCTTCGGTCGCTTCACGTGCACGGTTCGGACCGCTGGCGCAGCCAGTGCCCATCATCGCCATGCCCATTTCGCTCATCACGGTACGCACGTCGGCGAAGTCGACGTTGATCATGCCCGGACGCTTGATGATGTCGGAGATACCGCGAACGGCACCGGCCAGTACATCGTCAGCCTTGGCGAAAGCCGACAGCAGGCTTGCGTCTTTACCGAGGATGGTCAGCAGCTTCTCGTTGGGAATGGTGATCAACGAGTCGACGCTTTCGGAGAGCATGCGGATGCCTTCATCGGCGATCTGCATACGCTTGCGGCCTTCGAACGGGAACGGACGCGTTACTACAGCAACGGTCAGAATGCCCATTTCCTTGGCCACTTCGGCGATGATCGGCGCAGCACCGGTACCGGTACCGCCACCCATGCCAGTGGTGATGAACACCATGTTGGTGCCCTGCAGGACTTCGGCAATGCGCTCACGGTCTTCGAGAGCGGCCTGACGACCTACTTCAGGGTTGGCGCCAGCGCCCAGACCTTTGGTCACGCCGGTGCCCAGTTGCAGAATGGTGCGCGCGCCGATGTTTTTCAGCGCTTGAGCATCAGTGTTGGCGCAGATGAATTCAACGCCTTCGATGTTGCTCTTGACCATGTGATTGACAGCGTTGCCGCCGCCACCGCCAACACCGATAACTTTGATTACCGGGCTTGCGGGGATGTTGTCTACGAGTTCGAACATTTTCCCTCTCCTTACATTCTCTAGTTTTTTCGCCTACTGCTTTTTTGTTGCGGTGTTGCGGTAAAACGTTAGAAGTTGCCTTGAACCCACTTCTTCAATCGGTCCAGCAACGGCGCCTGTGGCTCGTCGTTGCTGTAGCTGTCGCGGCTGCCGATGCCGGAGAACGAAACCCCGTCGGACTGCTTTTGCAGGCCGTACATCAACAAACCAACGCCAGTGGAATAAATCGGGTTGCGCACCACGTCATCCAGGCCTTTGACACCGTGCGGCACGCCCAGACGAACTGGCATGTGGAAGATTTCTTCGGCCAGTTCAGTGGCGCCTTCCATCTTCGAGGTACCACCGGTCAGGACGATGCCGGCCGGGATCAGGTCTTCGTAGCCGCTGCGGCGCAGCTCGGCCTGGATCAGCGTGAACAGTTCGTCGTAACGCGGCTCGACCACTTCGGCCAGGGCCTGACGCGACAGTTCGCGCGGTGGACGGTCGCCGACGCTTGGCACCTTGATGGTTTCACCGGCACCGGCCAGTTTGGCCAGAGCGCAGGCGTAGCGGATCTTGATCTCTTCGGCGTACTGGGTCGGGGTGCGCAACGCCATGGCGATGTCGTTGGTCACCTGATCACCGGCAATCGGGATCACTGCCGTGTGGCGGATGGCGCCTTCGGTGAAGATCGCGATGTCGGTGGTGCCGCCGCCGATGTCGACCAGGCACACGCCCAGTTCTTTCTCGTCGTCGGTCAGTACCGAGTAGGCCGAGGCCAGTTGCTCGAGAATGATGTCGTCGATTTCCAGACCGCAGCGACGCACGCATTTTTCAATGTTCTGTGCGGCGTTGACGGCGCAGGTGACCACGTGAACCTTGGCTTCCAGACGCACGCCGGACATGCCCAACGGCTCGCGCACGCCTTCCTGGTTATCGATCACGTAATCCTGCGGCAGGGTGTGCAGCACGCGCTGGTCAGCCGGTATCGCAACGGCCTGGGCGGCATCAAGCACACGCTCAAGATCGGCCGAGCTGACTTCGCGATCACGGATCGCGACGATGCCGTGGGAGTTCAGGCTGCGGATGTGATTGCCCGCCACGCCGACGAACGCCGAGTGAATGCGGCAGCCCGCCATCAGTTGGGCTTCTTCGATCGCGCGCTGGATCGATTGCACGGTGGACTCGATGTTGACCACCACGCCCTTCTTCAGGCCACGGGACGGATGGGTACCGATCCCGACGATTTCCAGCGAGCCGTCGTCGGAGACCTCGCCGACCAGCGCCACCACCTTGGAGGTGCCGATATCGAGACCGACGATCATTTTGCCGCTTTGCACGTTTGCCATGGGTCCTGCCTCTTCTTAATTCTTTGCGACAGCGGGTTGGGCTGTCGTCGGCGCTACAGGTTCCCGCCAGCCAACAGCGAGGCCGTTGGCGTAGCGCAGATCGATGCGCGCAATGTTCGTAATCTGGTCTTTAAGCGTCTTGTCATAGATGGCGATAAAGCGGCGCATCTTTTCCACCAGGTTGCCGCGTCCCAGCAGCAACTCGATGCCGGGGCCGGAACTGCCGGCACCGGTGGTCAGGAACCAACTCCCGCGTTCACGCAATTCCAGGCGCGCAATCGAGAAGCCCAACGGCCGCAGCATCTGGCTCAGCACCTGATACTGCTGCATGACTTGCTGCTGAGCCCGTTGTGGGCCGAACAGCTGTGGCAGGTGTTCGTAGTTCGCCAGTTCCTTGGGCGTAAACGCCTGGCCCTGGTTGTTGAGCAACGATTCGTCGCCCCAACGCGCCACCGGCAGTTGTTCTTCGAGGCGAATCACCACCTGGTCCGGCCATACCCGACGTACTTCGGCGTGGGCGATCCACGGCATTTGCTCAAGCTCGGTGCGCATGCTGGCCAGGTCGATGGTGAAGAAGCTCGACGCCACATACGGGGCGATCCGCTGCTGCACCGCTTGCTGGCTGATGTAGCTCAGGTCGCCTTGCACGGCGATCTTGGTGATCGGCCGGTCGGCGTACGGCAGCAAACGTGTCGCACCTTCGTAAGTACCAAAGCCCAGCACCACCAACAGCACCGGCCAGAACAGGCTCTTCAGAAAGCTGAAATTGGCTTTCGGCAGGCGCGCGGACATCGGCTCTTTCGCCACCATACGGCTGGCACCCCGTGGCACCGGCTTGCGGCCGGGTGCGGGAGGCTGATGTCTGAGCTGAGCGCCTTGCATCGTCTTAACCTCGAGCGTCTTCAACACTGGCGGCCAGAATGGCCAGGACCAGTTGCTGGAAATCCAGGCCGGCCGCACGGGCCGCCATCGGTACCAGACTGTGATCGGTCATGCCCGGAGCGGTGTTCACTTCCAGGAACCAGAACTGCCCGTCGGCGTCCTGCATCACGTCCGCCCTGCCCCAACCGGCAATACCCAGCGCCTCACAGGCCTTGGCCGTGAGATCCATGAGTTCCTTTTCCTTGTCCGCATCCAGCCCGCACGGAATGCGGTACTGGGTATCGTTGGCGATGTACTTGGCGTCGTAGTCGTAGAACGTGTGCGGTGTACCCAGGGCAATCGGAGGCAACACCTGGTCACGCAGGGTGGCGATGGTGAACTCCGGACCTTGAATCCATTGCTCAACCAAGACTTGCGAATCGTAGGTACTGGCCGCTTTCCATGCGTCGATCAACTCGGACGCAGAACTCACTTTGGCCATCCCGATACTTGAACCTTCATGCGCCGGTTTGACGATCAAAGGGAAGCCCAGTTCCGTCGCCGCCGAAATACAATCGGCTTCGCTGCACAGCACGGCGTGACGCGGCGTCGGAATCCCGAGGCTGTGCCAGACCTGCTTGGTGCGTAGCTTGTCCATCGCCAATGCCGAAGCCAGAATGCCACTGCCGGTGTACGGAATGCCGGCCACTTCGAGCAGGCCCTGCATGGAGCCGTCTTCACCGCCACGGCCGTGAAGAATGATGAACGCACGGTCGATCTTTTCGCTGAGCAGACGTTGCAGAATGTCATCGCCAACGTCGATGCCGAACGCGTCCACGCCGGCGCTTTGCAGGGCGTCGAGCACGGCGTTACCGGATTTCAGCGAAACCTCACGCTCGGCACTCAAGCCACCGAAGAGCACGGCGACGCGGCCGAAGTCTTTCGGCGCAATAGTGGAGAACAGCTTGGCGTAGGCAGCAGTCATTTCAACTTCCCCTCGACCGACGCCGCCACGGCGCCAGCGAACAATTCACTTTTCAACAGCTTCGGCGCGAGACCGCCGATATCACCGGCGCCCTGGCACAGCAAAATGTCGCCAGCACGCAGCAGTGGCTTGACCAGCGGCGCCAGATCGACGCCACGCTCGATGTAGATCGGGTCGAGCTGACCGCGTTGACGAATGCTGTTGCACAGCTTGCGGCTGTCGGCGCCCGGGATCGGCTCTTCGCCGGCCGGATAGACTTCCATCAGCAGCAGCACGTTGGCGTCGGCCAGGACATTGACGAAATCGTCGTACAAATCACGGGTGCGGCTGTAACGGTGCGGCTGGTAAACCATCACCAGACGGCGCTCCGGCCAGCCACCGCGTACGGCTTTGATTACGGCAGCGACTTCGGTCGGGTGGTGACCGTAATCGTCGACCAGCATCACGTTGCCGCCGTCCACCGGCAGTTCGCCGTAGACCTGGAAGCGTCGGCCAACACCCTGGAACCCCGACAGGCCCTGAACGATGGCTTCATCGCTGACGCCTTCGTCGGTGGCGATGCAAATGGTCGCCAGCGAATTGAGGACGTTGTGGTTGCCGGGCATGTTCACCGACACGTCCAGCGGTTCACGGTCCGGACGCAGCACGGTGAAGAACGTCTGCATGCCTTGCTGGCGAATATTGATCGCGCGAACGTCAGCGTCTTCGCTGAAGCCGTAAGTCACGGTCGGACGTTTCACCAGCGGCAGGATTTCACGCACCACCGGATCGTCCAGGCACATCACTGCCAAACCGTAGAACGGCAGGTTGTGCAGGAATTCGACGAAGGTTTTCTTCAGTTTGTTGAAGTCACCGTCGTAGGTCGCCATGTGGTCGGCGTCGATGTTGGTGACCACGGCCACCAGCGGTTGCAGGTGCAGGAAGCTGGCATCGCTTTCATCGGCTTCGGCAATCAGGTAGCGGCTGGTGCCGAGCTGGGCATTGGTGCCCGCAGCATTCAGACGACCACCGATGACGAACGTCGGATCCAGACCACCGGCCGCGAACACCGAAGCGATCAGGCTGGTGGTGGTGGTTTTGCCGTGGGTACCGGCGACGGCGATGCCGTGGCGATAGCGCATCAGTTCGGCGAGCATTTCGGCACGCGGTACCACCGGAATGCGCCGCTCAAGCGCAGTCGCGACTTCCGGGTTGGAGGTGTTCACAGCGCTCGACACCACCAGCACATCGGCGGTCGCGGCGTTCTCGGCACGGTGGCCGATGAAGATGTGCGCGCCGAACGATTCCAGACGCTCGGTGACCGGCGAGGCTTTCAGGTCGGAACCGGAGACTTCATAGCCCAGGTTCAACAACACTTCGGCGATGCCACACATGCCCACGCCGCCGATGCCGACGAAGTGGATGCGACGGATGCGGCGCATTTCCGGTTGTGGCATGGCTTTCTGATTCTCAACCATGGGCCACCTCCAGACAGGTATCGACCACGCTACGGGTGGCATCGGGTTTCGCCAGACGGCGGGCCGCTTGGGCCATATCTTCGAGTCGTTGCGGTTGCATCAAGACCTCTGTCAGGCGCGCGGCAAGGTCCGCGGCACCAGTCGTTCTTTGCGGCATCAGGAAGGCAGCGCCTTCGCGGGCCAAATAATCGGCGTTGCGGGTCTGGTGATCGTCGATTGCGTGGGGCAAAGGCACCAGCATCGAGGGCAGACCGGCGGCAGCCAGCTCACTGATGGTCAACGCGCCTGCGCGGCACACCACCAGGTCAGCCCAGCCATAGGCCTGGGCCATGTCTTTGATGAACGGCTGCACCTGCGCATCGACGCCGGCGGCGCGGTAGCGCTCTGCAGTCACTTCATCGTGGTTTTTGCCGGCCTGATGAAACACTTCCGGGCGCAAATCGGCAGCGACTTGGGCCAGGGCTTCAGGCAGCAACTTGTTCAACGGTTCTGCGCCAAGGCTTCCGCCGAGGATCAGCAAACGCGCTTTGCGACCGGCCAGGGCTGGTCGCGATGTGTCGAGGAACAGCTCGCTGCGCACCGGGTTTCCGGTGGTACGGCGGGTGTCCGACAGAATAAAGGTGTCGGGGAACGCTTCACACACCCGGGCGGCGAACGGCACCAGCAACCGATTGGCGGTGCCGGCCACGGCGTTCTGCTCATGAACGATCACCGGCACGCCGGCCAGTTTCGCGGCAAGGCCACCGGGGCCAGTCACATAACCACCGAAGCCGACCACACACACCGGCTTCAAGCGACGAATGATCGCCCGCGCCTGCCATACCGATTTCAACAGCATGAACGGCGCCTTGAGCAGCGACAGCTTGCCCTTGCCGCGCAGGCCGGTAGCGTTGATCCGGTGCAGTTCCAGCCCTGCGGCCGGGACCAGTTCGTTCTCGATCCCGCGTGGCGTACCGAGCCAGTGCACGGTGTAGCCGCGCGCCTGAAACTCGCGGGCACAGGCCAGCGCCGGGAACACGTGGCCGCCGGTGCCGCCGGCCATGATCAATACGTTAGCGCCCATGATTCGGCTCCTCGGCGAAGTCGCTCTCATGGAATTCCATCTCTTCACTGCCCAGGTGGGTCCGACTCTCCCACTCGATCCGCAGCAACAAGCCGAGACAGGCACAGCAGATCACCAACGAGCTGCCGCCATAACTGAGGAACGGCAAGGTCAGACCCTTGGTTGGCAGCAGGCCGACGTTCACGCCGATGTTGATCAGGAACTGACCAATCCACAGGAACGACAGACCGTAAGCCACATACGCGGCGAAGAACTGCTTGGCTTTCTCGGCCCACAAGCCGATGTACATGCCGCGAATACACACGAACACGAACAGCGCGACGGTGCACAGCGAACCGACGGCGCCGAGCTCTTCAGCGAGAACCGAGAACACGAAGTCAGTGTGCGCTTCCGGCAGGTAGAACTGCTTCTGCACGCTGTTGCCCAGGCCGACGCCCAGCCATTCACCGCGACCGAACGCGATCAAGGCTTGCGACAACTGATAGCCGGCGCCGAACTGGTCGGCCCACGGGTCGGCGAAGTTGGTCAGACGCGCCATACGATACGGCTGCATCTGAATCAGCAAGACCACGGCCCCGACTGCCAATACCACCATCAGCGAGAAGCGGAACAGCCCGACCCCGCCCAGAAACAGCATCGCTGCCGCAGCGCCCATCATTACCACGGTGGCACCGAAGTCCGGCTCCATCAGCAACAAACCGGCCATCGGCAGCAGCACGATGAATGGCTTGAAGAAGCCCATCCAGCTCTCGCGCACTTCTTTCTGACGCCGCACCAGATAACCGGCGAGGTAAATCACCACGAACACTTTGGCGATTTCCGACGGCTGCACGTTGAAGAAGCTGAAACCGATCCAGCGCATCGAACCGTTCACTTCGCGGCCGATGCCCGGGATGATCACCATCACCAGCAAACCGAACGCACCAATCAACATCAGCCAGCCGAGGCGTTGCCAGGTGGCGATCGGAATCATCATGGTGACGATGCACGCGCCCAGACCGAGCACCACATAGATCAAGTGGCGGGTCATGTAATACAGCGCGCTGCCCGACTGTGCCGCGCCGACCTCGGTCGATGCCGAGGCGATCATGATCAGGCCCAGGCCGAGTAACGCCAGGCAACCGGCGAGCATCGGGAAGTCGAGGTCGATGCCGCGCCCGGTGATGATCGGCGATGGATACGGCTTGATGATATTGCGCAGGCTCATGCCAGATCCTCCACGGCGCGGACGAACTGGTGACCACGGTCTTCGTAATTCTTGAACATGTCGAAACTGGCGCAGGCCGGCGACAGCAGCACCACATCACCCGGCTGGGCGGCGGCACGGCATTGCGCGACGGCGTCGACCAGCGAATTGGCGCGAATCAAAGGCACGGCGTCGCCGATGGCCTCGCCGATCTTGTCGGAGTCGCGGCCCATCAGGATCACGGCGCGGCAGTTGGCCGCCACCGAATCGCGCAGATCGTTGAATTCGGCACCCTTGCCATCACCGCCGGCGATCAGGATTACCTTGCCGTCGATGTCCGCGCCGAGGCCTTCGATGGCCGCCAGCGCGGCGCCAACGTTAGTGGCCTTGGAATCGTTGTAGTAAGCGACGCCATCGAGATCACGCACCCACTGGCAGCGATGTTCGAGGCCGGCGAACGCGCGCAGGGCCGAGAGCATGGCGTCGAACGGCAAGCCCACGGCATGCCCCAGCGCCAATGCCGCGAGGGCGTTGGACTGGTTGTGTGCGCCGCGAATCTTCAGCTCACGCACCGGCATCAGGTTCTGGAATTCGAAGGCCAGATACCTCTCGCCGTCTTCTTCACGAATACCGAACGCCTTGAAATCCGGTTTGGTCAGGCCGAAGGTCCAGCATGGCTGGCCCTCGCCCATCAGCGGACGGCTCAGCGCGTCCTGACGGTTGACCACGAACTGCTTCGCACCACGGAAGATCCGGTGCTTGGCCAAGTGGTACGCCGGCAGACCGCTGTAGCGATCCATGTGGTCTTCGCTGATGTTCAGCACGGTGGCCACTTCAGCGTTGAGCTGGTCGGTGGTTTCCAGCTGGAAGCTCGACAGCTCCATCACGTACAGCTCGACGTCGTCGCTGAGCAGGTCCAGCGCCGGGGTGCCGAGATTGCCGCCGACGGCGACGCGTATGCCGGCCGCAGCCGCCATCTCGCCGACCAGGGTGGTCACGGTGCTTTTTGCGTTGGAACCGCTGATGGCCACGATCGGCGCCTGCGCGTTACGCGCGAACAGCTCGATATCGCCGGACAGTTTCACGCCACGGGCCGCAGCGGCTTGCAGGGCCGGGGTCGCCAGTGCCAGGCCGGGGCTCACGTAAAGCTCGTCGGCACGGCACAGGAATTCGACGTCCAGCTCGCCACAACGCACTTCCACGTGCGGATAGTCACGCTTGAGCGTGGCCAGTTCCGGTGGATTTTCCCGCGTATCCGCCACGGCAAACGACGTGCCCCGGTTCGCCAGGAAGCGAACCAGGGACATGCCGCTCTTGCCGAGGCCGACAACAATGCGGAAGTGGTCAGAAGCGATCAGGGACACTCGTTCTACCTCAGCTTCAGGGTGGCAAGGCCGATCAGCACGAGAATCACGGTGATGATCCAGAAACGGACGATCACGCGCGGCTCGGGCCAGCCCTTGAGTTCAAAATGGTGGTGGATCGGTGCCATGCGGAACACACGGCGACCGGTCAGCTTAAAGGACGCAACCTGAATGACGACTGACAGGGTTTCCATCACGAACACGCCGCCCATGATGAACAGGACGATTTCCTGACGGACGATCACCGCGATGGTGCCCAACGCTGCGCCGAGTGCCAGTGCACCGACGTCGCCCATGAACACTTGCGCCGGATAGGTGTTAAACCAGAGAAAGCCCAGACCGGCACCGATCAACGCACCGCAGAACACGATCAGCTCGCCCGCGCCCGGCACATACGGGATCAACAGGTATTCGGCGAATTTCACGTTACCCGACAGGTAGCAGAAGATGCCCAGACCACCGCCAACCATCACGGTCGGCATGATCGCCAGACCGTCGAGGCCGTCAGTCAGGTTGACCGCGTTACTCGAACCGACGATCACAAAGTAGGTCAGCACGATGAAACCGAGGCCCAGCGGAATGCTGTAGTCCTTGAGCATCGGCAGGATCAGCGTGGTTTCCACCGGGGTGGAAGCCGTCATATAAAGGAAGATCGCCGCGCCGAGGCCGAACACCGACTGCCAGAAATACTTCCAGCGGCTCGGCAGGCCACGCGAGTTCTTCTCGATGACTTTGCGGTAATCGTCGACCCAGCCGATGGCGCCGAACAACAGGGTCACCAGCAAAACAGTCCAGACGTAACGGTTGCTCAGGTCAGCCCAAAGCAATGTGCTGACACCGATCGAAGACAGAATCAGCGCGCCGCCCATGGTCGGGGTACCCGACTTGGACAGGTGCGATTGCGGACCATCGTTACGCACGGATTGACCGATCTGACGGTTCTGCAAAGTGCGGATCATCCACGGGCCATAGCACAGCGACAAAACCAGCGCGGTCAGCACACCGAGAATCCCGCGCAGGGTCAGGTACTGAAAGACCGCGAAGCCTTTGTAGAACTGTTGCAGATACTCCGCTAGCAGCAGCAGCATTAATGTTTCTCCAGACTGGACCCGCACAGAGCCGCAACGATGTTTTCCATCGCTGCACTGCGCGAACCCTTGATCAAAATGGTGGTGTTTGTGTCCTGCTCGGCGTCGAGGGCCTGAATCAGTTCGGCTTGGCTGCCGAAGTGATGCGCCTGCTCACCGAAAGCGTTTACGGCGTGAACCATGTTTGGTCCAACGGCATAAAGCGCGGAAACCTTGCCCCGGGCGTACTCGCCCACGTCGCGGTGCCCCTGCTCCGCCCAATCGCCCAACTCGCCGATATCTCCGAGCACCAGGACGGTGCGGCCGGAAAAGCCGGCGAGTATATCAACGGCCGCGCACATAGAGGTGGGGTTTGCGTTGTAAGTGTCATCGATCACGCGCATGCCGTTCTTCGCCAGCTGCGCGACGGTGCGACCCTTGACCGGTTGTACCGCGCCAAGCCCGGTAGTGATGCCGAACAGCGACACGCCCAAAGCGTGAGCGGCAGCGGCGGCGGCCATGGAGTTGGCGACGTTGTGGGTGCCGAGCAGGTTCAGTTGAACGCGCTCGACACCTTCAGGTGTGTGCAGATTGAAGGCCGGGCAACCACGGGCATCGGTGCTCAAGTCGCTGGCGTAGAAGTCCGCCTGCGAATTGCTCAATGCAAAGGTCAGCACTTTGCGAGCGCCCGCACGGGTCTTCCAGATACCGAAGGCTTTGTCATCGAGGTTGAGCACGGCGACACCATCAGCCGCCAGCCCATCGATGATTTCGCCTTTGGCTTCGACGATTTTTTCCGGCCCGCCAAACTCACCAACGTGAGCGGTGCCGGCATTGTTGAGGATCGCCACGTGCGGCTTGGTCAGCCCGACGGTGTAGGCGATTTCGCCAAGACGCGAGGCGCCCAGTTCGATCACGGCCGACGTGTGCTCCGGGGCCAGTTCGAGCAGGGTCAGCGGCGCGCCGAGGTCGTTGTTCAGATTGCCACGGGTGGCCAGCACCGGACCGCGCGTGCGCAGGATGCTCGCGAGCATTTCCTTGACGGTGGTCTTGCCGCTGGAACCGGTGATCGCGGCGACTGGCTGAGTGAAGGCCGCACGGTTCAGCGCGCCCAACTGGCCGAGCGCCTGACGGGTGTCTTTGACCAGCAGTTGCGGCAGCGTGCTGTCGGCGACTTCACGCTCGACCAGCGCAGCCACCGCGCCTTTGGCGGCGACGTCGTTCAAGTAGTCATGACCGTCGAAACGCGGCCCGGTCAGGGCAATAAACAGTTGCCCAGGCTGGATCGCACGGCTGTCGATGCTGACGCCGTCGAAGCTGGCATCGGCGGCGATCAAACGTGCATTGAGCGCGTTGGTCAATTCGCTGAGGTTCAGGGCCTTAAGCATGGGCTACCTCCCAAGCGGTCAGGGCGTGATCGGCCTCGACCAGATCGGAGAAAGCGTGGCGCTCGCCATTGATTTCCTGATAGTCCTCGTGACCTTTACCGGCCAGGACAATCACGTCGTCAGCCGAAGCACCGGCAATCAGTTGCGCAATCGCCTGGCCACGGCCGGCGACGAAGGTGACTTTATCCACAGCCGTAAAACCGGCGCGGATATCATCGAAAATCACCGCTGGATCTTCGGTACGCGGGTTGTCGTCGGTGACCAGCACCTGATCGGCCAGACGCTCGACCACTTCAGCCATCAACGGACGTTTGCCGCGGTCACGGTCACCGCCGCAGCCGAACAGGCACAGCAGCTGACCTTTGACGTGCGGGCGCAACGCGGTCAGGACTTTTTCCAGGGCATCCGGGGTGTGGGCGTAATCGACTACCACCAACGGCTGCGTGCCACCGCCAAGACGCTGCATGCGCCCGGCCGGGCCTTCAAGTTTCGGCAGCACTTTGAGAATTTCGTCGAGCGCGTAGTCCAGACCGAGCAAGGCGCCAACGGCGGCCATTACGTTGCTCAGGTTGAAGCGACCGAGCAAGGTGCTGCGCAGATGATGCTCACCCTGCGGCGTGACCAGCGTGGCGCGCACGCCGTGGTCATCGAACTGCGCTTCGCGGCAGTACAGATAGGCGCTGCTGTCGAGCAGGCTGTAGGTGATCAGGCGCGACTCACGTTTTTCAGCGGCCAGTTGCCGGCCGAATTCGTCGTCGAGATTGACCACGCGGCACTTCAAATCATTCCAGGCGAACAGCTTGGCCTTGGCCTCGGCGTACGCTTGCATGGTGCCGTGATAATCCAGGTGATCGCGGGACAGGTTGGTCATCACCGCAACGTCAAACGCCAGCGCAGTGACGCGGCCCTGATCCAGACCGTGGGACGACACTTCCATGGCCACGGCTTTGGCGCCGGCCTTTTTCAGGTCGCCCAAGGTCGCTTGTACAGCGATCGGGTTTGGCGTGGTGTGCAGACCGCTTTCCAGTGCGCCATAAAAGCCGGAACCCAGGGTACCGACAATGCCGCAATGCTGACCGAGCAAATCCAGCGCCTGCGCAACCAATTGGGTCACGCTGGTCTTGCCGTTGGTGCCGGTCACGCCGATCAGGTTCAGGTGATGGCTTGGCTCGCCGTAAAAACGTCCGGCGATGTCCGACAACTGCGCCGCCAGACCTTTGACCGGGATCAGCGGCACGTCAGTGATCGGCAGCACGGTGGCGCCTTCAACTTCATAAGCAACCGCAGCCGCACCACGTTGCAGGGCATCGGCAATGTGCGCACGGCCATCGAATTTGCCGCCGGGCACGGCGAGGAACAAATCGCCCGCGCGTACGTTGCGGCTGTCCAGCGCCAATTCACGGATCAACAGATCGTGGCCGGCGTGGGGGAATATCTTGTTCAGACTTAATGACATCAGCCGCGCCCTCCATTGGCTTTCAGCGGAACGACCGGGGTGGCGTTGGCTTGCTGCGTCGCCGGCAGGTTGTCCGGCGTAACGTTCATCAGGCGCAGGGTGCCGGACATCACACGGCTGAACACTGGCGCCGATACCAGACCACCGAAGTAGCCGGCCTTGGACGGTTCGTCGATCACGACCACGATGGCGTAACGCGGATCGCTCATCGGGCCGAAGCCGGCGAACAGCGAGCGGTAGGAGTTTTCCGCGTAGCCCTTGGTGCCGACCGACGTTTTACGTGCAGTACCCGACTTGCCCGCCACGTGATACGCCGGCACCTGTGCGCGGAACACGCCGCGTGGGGCTTCGATCACCTGAGTCAGCATGCCTTGCATGGTTTTTGCGACCGCTTCCGGCAGCACTTGCGTGGTCTGCGGTGGTTTGTCGGTTTTGATCAAGGTCAGTGGTGCGAGGCGACCATTGTTGGCCAATGCCGAGAACGCATGGACCAACTGGATCGCAGTCACGGAAATACCGTAGCCGTAAGACAGGGTCGCGGTTTCAGCCTTGCGCCACTCGCGGTAGTTCGGCAGGTTGCCGACACGTTCGCCCGGGAAGCCCAGGCCTGTGTCCTGGCCGAGGCCGACTTTCTGCGCGAGGCGGAAAATCGTTTCGCCGCCGATATCGAAGGCGACTTTACTCATGCCGACGTTACTGGAATTGATCAGAATGCCGGTCAGGTCGAGCACCGGGCCTTCGGTCTTGGAAACGTCCTTGATCGTGTACTTGCCGATCTGCAGGGAACCCGGATACACCTCGACGGTGTCGCTCGGTTTCCAGCGGCCGGTTTCGATCGCGGCGCTCATCGAGATGGCTTTCATGGTCGAACCCGGTTCGAACACGTCGATCATCGCGCGGTTACGCATCATCGCCGGTTGCAGGTTGCGACGGTTGTTCGGGTTGTAGGTCGGCTGGTTGACCATGGCGAGAATTTCGCCGGTCTTGACGTCCATGATCACCAGGCTGCCGGCCTTGGCGCCGTTCTCGATGATCGCGTTACGCAGCTCGCGGTTGGCCAAATACTGCAGACGCAGGTCAATCGACAACGCCAAGGGCTTGCCGGCCTTGGCGTTTTTGGTGACCTGGACATCCTTGATCAGCCGTCCGCGCCGATCCTTGATGACCTGTCGTTTGCCCGGTACCCCGGCGAGCCATTCGTCATAAGCCAGTTCGACACCTTCGCGACCGTGGTCATCAATGTCGGTAAACCCGACCATGTGCGCGGTGACTTCACCGGCCGGATAGAACCGGCGGAATTCTTCGATGCCGTAGACGCCCGGCACTTTCAGGTCGAGCACAGACTGGCCTTGCTCGGGGGTCAGCCCGCGCACCAGGTAAATGAATTCTTTGTTGGCTTGCGCCTCAAGGCGCTCGGTCAGGGCTTTCGGGTCCTGGCCCAGCGCAGCGGCGAGTGCCGGCCACTTCTCTTTGGCCGTTTGCATTTCCTTGGCGTTGGCCCACAGCGTGGTCACCGGAGTACTCACGGCCAAAGGCTCACCGTTACGGTCGGTGATCAGACCACGGTGAGCAGGAATCGGAATATGACGCAGACTGCGCGCGTCGCCCTGACCTTTGAGGAAGTCACGGTCAACCACTTGCAAATCGATGATGCGCCAGCAGATCGCCGCGACCATCACGCCGAGCAGCGCCACCATCAGGCGGAAGCGCCATGGGAACAGTGCGCCTTCGAGCTTCATCATGGCGCCACCATCTTCACGTCAGCCGCGCCGGGAATGTGCATTTTCAATTGTTCGGTGGCCAGCACTTCGATCCGGCTGTGCGCGGTCCAGGTGCTCTGTTCAAGAATCAGCCGGCCCCACTCGGCCTGCGCCTTGTCGCGCACGCTGAGTTCGTTGTAAAGGGTGTTGAGCAACTGCCGGTTCCAGTGCGCGCTGTACGATACGGCGATGGCCGACACGAGCACGCCGATGAACAGCAGCAGCATCAGAAAGCTGCCGCCGGGCAGTGGCTTGGCGAAAAGCTTGCTCACCGCAGCTTCTCCGCGACGCGCATGACGGCGCTACGGGAACGTGGGTTGGCTTTGAGTTCGGCGTCGGAGGCCGTCTGCGCTTTGCCATGGACTTTGATTTTCGGTTCGAACGCCACGTGGCGAACCGGCAGGTTGCGCGGCAGGTTGTCGGCTTCGCCTTTCACCAGCTTGCGCATGAACAGTTTGACGATGCGGTCTTCCAGCGAGTGGAAGCTGATCACGACCAGACGGCCGCCGATTTCCAGGGCGTCCAGCGCGGCTTCGAGGCCGGCTTCCAGATCACCCAGTTCGTTGTTGACGTGAATGCGCAAACCCTGAAATGCACGAGTGGCCGGGTTCTTGCCCTTTTCCCACGCCGGGTTGGCGACTTTCAACACTTCAGCCAGATCGGCAGTGCGCTCGAACGGCTTGATATCGCGGCGTTCGGCGACGGCGCGGGCCATGCGACCGGAGAATCGTTCTTCGCCGTATTCCTTGAACACCCGGGCGATTTCTTCAGCCGGCGCGGTGTTGACGAATTCGGCAGCGCTGATGCCACGAGACGGGTCCATGCGCATGTCCAGCGGACCGTCGTTGAGGAAACTGAAGCCGCGTTCAGCGTCGTCGAGCTGCGGCGAAGACACGCCCAGGTCGAGCAGAATGCCGCTGACCTTGCCGCTCAGACCCTGCTCGGCAACCACCGAACCGAGTTCGGCAAAGCTGCGCTGCACAACGACAAAGCGGCCGTCTTCGGCCGCTAGCGTTTGCCCGGTGGCAATCGCTTGAGGATCTTTGTCGAATCCGATGAGCCGACCGTCCGTGCCGAGCTGGCTGAGGATCAACCGGCTGTGGCCGCCGCGCCCGAACGTACCGTCCAGATAGCAGCCATCAGGACGTACGGCGAGAGCCTCGACGGCTTCGTCAAGCAGTACGGTGATGTGGTTAAAGCCGCTATCAATAGTCACAGGATCAAATCACGCAGTTCATCAGGCATCGCGCCCGGTTGTTGAATGGCAGCAAGGTCAGCGGCAGATACCGCGTTCCATGCATCCTCGTCCCACAATTGGAACTTGTTCAGTTGGCCTACCAGCATCGCTTTCTTATCAAGCTTTGCGTATTCGCGCAGACGCGGCGGGACCAGAAAACGACCACTGCCATCGAGCTCGAGGTCGACGGCGTTGCCGATCAATAAACGCTGCAAGCGACGGTTCTCTTCGCGAAGCGAAGGGAGGGCGCGCAACTTGGTTTCAATAATTTCCCACTCGTCGAGCGGATAGACACACAGACACGGATCAACGGCATCAATGGTCACGATCAATTGGCCGGAACTGCGCGAATCGAGCTCGTCACGGTACCGGCTCGGCATAGCGAGACGGCCCTTTGCGTCGAGACTGATAGCGTTAGCTCCGCGAAACACGTCTGCGTTTCTCCAATTTTTATCGTTTTGAGCTCAAAAAACCCACTTCATGCCACTTTCCGCCACTTGCGCACACTATAGGAATGCGCCCACCACACCGTCAAGGCGCGGATTAAAGGAAAACCCTTACAGAACGGAGATTTAGGAGCATAAAAGGAGGAGTAACGACAATCTGGCGCAGAGTTTCGACCCATAACTTGATGCAGCACTGATAGCTGCGCTCGAAAGTTAAAGTAATTTGTTAAGAGTAAGATTTTTTCGGTATTACAAAAGTGCTTCTGCTGTTGATTGAAGCAAGGTGGGAAATGGCTATTACTGCATTTGCCGCTGCCGAACTTTCAGAGCAGGCCTGCTGATATTACACAGCCCTGTCGCCAATGATTCAAGCAGGGAAAGAAAAAGGTGGAGAGTCGATCTGTAAGCCGGGTTCTGTCTTGAACAGTCATTCGTCTACGATGGCCATCACTGGACATCTTTAGCAACCTACCCGGTCCCAGCGCGGGCCACGCCTTGGGACCCTATTTGGTCTTGCTCCAAGTGGGGTTTACCTAGCCACGAACTGTTGCCAGACGTGCGGTGCGCTCTTACCGCACCTTTTCACCCTTACCGGCGCCGAAGCGCTTAGGCGGTTATTTTCTGTGGCACTTTCCGTAGGCTCACGCCTCCCAGGCATTACCTGGCACTTCGCCCTATGGAGCCCGGACTTTCCTCCCCCCCCTAATTTTCATAGAGGGCAGCGACTGTCCGATCGACTCTCCGCCGCGCAGGTTAACGGCAGAGCGCCTGAAGAACAAGCGCTAAAAGCCTCAAGACCGCTGTGGGCGACGGCTTACACGTCTTTTTGTTTGTCGAGCGCGACCTGATACAGCACGTTTTTACGCTCGCCGGTGATCTGCGCTGCCAAGGCGGCTGCGCGCTTGAGCGGCATTTCTTCGAGCAACAGATCAAGGATACGCATCGCCTCGCTGCTGACCGCGTCTTCAGACTCCGGCGCGGTCCAGCCGGCGACCAGCACTACGCATTCGCCGCGCTGCTGATTGCTGTCGGACTCGACGAACGCGCGCAGCTCGGCCAATGGCAGGCCCTTGAGTGTTTCAAAGGTTTTGGTGATTTCACGGGCGAGCAATGCCTGACGCTCACCGCCAAACACTGCTTCCATATCCTGCAGGCATTCAAGGATGCGGTGCGGGGCCTCGTAAAAGATCAGCGTGCGCGGCTCTTCTTTTACGGCTTCCAGGCGCGCCTTGCGCCCGACCGACTTGGCCGGCAGAAAACCTTCAAAGATAAAGCGATCGGATGGCAGCCCCGCAGCCGACAGCGCTGCGATAAGCGCACAGGCCCCCGGCACCGGCACCACATTGATCCCGGCCGCACGCGCCTGACGCACCAGGTGATAACCCGGATCGGAAATCAGCGGCGTCCCCGCATCGGAAATCAGCGCCACGTTATCACCGGCCAGCAAACGAGTAATAAAGCGACTACCTTCATCTCTTTCGTTGTGTTCGTGACACGCGGCCAGCGGCGTGCCAATCCCGAAGTGTTGCATCAGACGCGCCGAGTGACGCGTGTCTTCGGCAGCGATCAGCGCCACTTCGCGAAGGATTTTCAGGGCCCGGGCGCTGATGTCGTCCAGGTTGCCGATGGGCGTCGCCACCACATAAAGCGAGCCAGCAGCGGAATTCAAAGGACCTGGAGCAGTCAAAGCGCACACCTCGTGTTCGGTAAAAGCGGGCATTGTAGCGCGTCACGCGACGGGCGATACGCCTGAGCCAAACCCGGTTTTGCCCGCAGTTGTGTGCTGTCGCAACATTTACTCCAGCTAAATTGCCCGTTTCACGCCACTAACATCGCGCCCCGGCCAGTGCTTGGGTACAATTCGACGCTAATTTGATCGAGTATCAGGAACACTTACATGATCGCTTGCCTGCGGCTGTTCACTGCCCTCTGCCTCGCTGCCTTGTTGGCGGCTTGCGCCAGCTCCCCCTCCTCCAGCCTTGGCGAACTTCCACGGACCCCGGATGCCAGCATCGAGCAACTGCTCGAACAGGCTAGCCAGGCGAAAACCCCGGAAAAAGCCGCCCTGCTGCGCCTGAGCGCTGCGGATCTGGCTTACCGTCAGGGTAACGCCGGACAGTCCGCGCAGATCCTGCAACAAGTGCCGATGGAGCAACTCAAGCCCGGCCAGCAGATTTTTGCCAGCACCTTGAACGCTGAACTGGCGATGACGCGCAATCAGCCGAAAGCTGCGCTGACCGCCCTGAGCCATCCAAGCCTGCAACACTTGGGCGAGATGCCTGAAGAGCAGCAAGTGCGCACCGGCACCGTACACGCCCGCGCCCTTGAGGCCGACGGCCAGACGCTGGCTGCCGCCCGTGAGCGCGTGTTCATCGCCCCGATGCTGCAAGGCGACGCCGCGAGCAAGAACCACGAAGCGATCTGGACCCTGATTGGCTCGCTGCCCACCGATCAGCTGCAACCGAACACCACTGATGACCTCGGCGGCTGGATGGGCCTGGCCATGGCGGTGAAATCCGCGGGCACCCTGGAACAACAGCAAGCCGCGATCGACACCTGGCGCGCACAGAACCCAAAACACCCGGCCGCAATCAACCTGCCGCTGCCGCTGACCAAGCTCAAGGAACTGGCCAGCCAGCCGCTGAGCAAAATCGCCCTGCTGCTGCCGCAGGACGGCCCGCTGGCCGCTGTTGGCAAGGCACTGCGTGAAGGCTTCATGGCTGCGCACTACCAGGCTCAACAGGCCGGACAAAAACCGCCAGCGATCGAGTTCTACGACAGCTCGAAGCTGACCTCGATGGACGAGTTCTACCGCAAGGCTCAGGCTGACGGCGTGCAACTGGTTGTCGGCCCGCTGGAAAAACCACTGGTCAAACAGCTCAGCACCCGTCCGCAACTGCCGATCACCACCCTCGCGCTGAACTACAGCGAAGGTGATCAGGGTCCGGCGCAACTGTTCCAGTTCGGCCTGGCCGCTGAAGACGAAGCTCGCGAAGTCTCGCGTCGTGCCCGTGCCGATGGCCTGCACCGCGCCGCGATCATGGTGCCGAAAGGCGAATGGGGCGCCCGCGTACTGCGCGCCTTCAGTCAGGACTGGCAGGCTAATGGTGGCAGCATCGTAGCGACCGAGCGTGTTGATCAGCCGGTGCAACTGGCTCAGCAGATCGCCGACATGTTCCAGCTGCGTCAGAGCGAAGCCCGCGCCAAGAGCCTGCAAAATGCTGCCGGCACTAACGTTGCCGCACAACCTTCGCGTCGTCAGGACATCGAGTTCATCTTCCTCGCTGCCACCCCTCAGCAAGCGCAGCAGATCAAGCCGACCCTGAACTTCCAGTACGCTGGTGACGTTCCGGTTTACGCGACCTCGCACGTTTACAGCGCCAGTGGCGACGTCAACCAGTACAACGACATGAACGGCATTCGCTTCTGCGAAACCCCATGGCTGCTGGACAGCAGCGACCCATTGCGTCAACAAGTGGTTGCGCAGTGGCCGCAAGCCGCGGGCAGCCTCGGCCGCCTGTACGCCATGGGTGTCGATGCCTATCGCCTGGCGCCACGCCTGGGTCAACTCAAGGCGCTGCCGGACAGCCGCATCGACGGTGAGTCGGGCAGCCTCGGCATGACCCAGACCCAGCGCGTTGTGCGCCAGTTGCCTTGGGCGCAGTTTGTCAGCGGCCAGGTTCAGCGCCTGCCGGACACCCCGCGCTGATGCCCGACAGGTCACGCTCGCAAAGCGGCAAGGATGCCGAGCGCCAGGCGCTCGAGCATCTGCAACAACAAGGTCTGCGCCTGCTGGCGCGGAACTGGTTGTGTAAACGCGGCGAGCTTGATCTGGTCATGCTTGATGGCGATACAGTAGTATTCGTTGAAGTTCGCTACAGAAAAAACACTCAATGGGGTGGCGCGCTCGCTAGCATCGATGGGCGCAAGCAGCAGAAACTGATTTTCGCTGCGCAGTATTTTCTTCAGCGCGAGTCGCGCTGGGCCAATTCCCCCTGCCGCTTCGACGTGGTGGCCATCGACAGCCATCCGGATCAATTGAACTGGTTGCAGAATGCTTTCGACGGTTGATCGTCGGCGTTGCGACCCGGACAATCCCACCGACAAATTTTGCTCTTTGCTTTGCGGGCTGCACATTCATGTGCCGGACAGCCGCGCTACTTAAGGTCACACAGATGGACATGCAATCCCGAATTCGCCAGCTTTTCCAGGCCAGTATCGACACCAAGCAACAGGCGATGGACGTACTTGCACCGCACATCGAGCAAGCCAGCCAGATCATGGTCAACGCCCTGCTCAACGAAGGCAAAATGCTTTCGTGCGGCAATGGCGGCTCGGCCGGCGACGCCCAGCACTTCTCTTCCGAGTTGCTCAACCGCTTCGAGCGCGAGCGCCCGAGCCTGCCGGCCATCGCCCTGACCACCGACACCTCGACGATCACCTCGATCGCCAACGACTACAGCTACAACGAAGTGTTCTCCAAACAGATCCGCGCGCTCGGTCAGCCAGGCGATGTCCTGCTGGCGATTTCGACCAGTGGTAACTCGGCGAACATTATTCAAGCGATCCAGGCCGCACATGATCGCGAAATGATTGTCGTAGCTATGACCGGACGCGATGGCGGCGGCATGGCGTCGCTGCTGCTGCCCGAGGACGTAGAGATTCGCGTACCGGCCAATGTCACTGCACGTATTCAAGAAGTCCACTTGCTGGCGATCCATTGCCTTTGCGATCTGATCGACAGCCAACTGTTCGGGAGTGAAGAATGACCCCTAATCGCCTTGGCCTTCTGGCCTTGACCCTATGCCTCGGCATCAGCGGCTGCACCTCGGTGGTGAACGCCAGCCGTGAAGCACCGATCGACGACGACCGTGGCACGCGCACCTTCGGCAGCAAGATCGACGACTCGTTGATCGAAACCAAAGTCGGTGTGAACGTGGCCAAGGCCGACCCGGCCCTGGACAACGATTCGCACATCGTCGTCACCAGCTTCAACGGTGTTGTATTGCTGGCCGGTCAAACCCCTCGCGCAGACTTGAAAGCCAAGGCTGAGCAGGCGGCAGCCGCCGTCCAGCGGGTAAAAACCGTTCATAACGAACTGCAGGTCATACCGCCGTCCGGCTTCCTGGCTCGCCAGAACGACACCTGGCTGACCTCCAAGATCAAGACCCAGATGCTCACCGACGCCAGCATCCCTGGCTCGCGCATCAAGGTCGTGACCGAGAACGGTATCGTCTACCTGCTGGGCCTGCTGACCAAACAGGAAGCCACTCAGGCGACCAATCTGGTACAAGGCGTTTCCGGTGTGCAGAAGATTGTGAAGCTGTTCGAATACATCGACTGAACACCCGCGCCTGCAGGAGCTGTCGAGTGAAACGAGGCTGCGATCTTTTGATCTATCAAAACAAGATCAAAAGATCGTAGCCTTCGGCGGCTTCTACAGTTTTGTAACGCGCACAAAAAAGGCGATCCATCTGGATCGCCTTTTTTTATTTCACCACTTTCAGGCTTGGCCGGCCACTAGGGCGCGGCGGCTCGCTGTCCGGTGGCGGCAAGTCGTCATCCGACTCGATCTCTTCTTCGTCATCCATTGGCGACTCGAGATCGAATACCATACCCTGACCGTTCTCCCGGGCGTAGATCCCCAGGATCGCGCTGATCGGCACGTACAGACTGTGCGGGACGCCACCGAAGCGACCCTCGAAGGTCACCACGTCGTTGTCCATGTGCAGATGACGCACGGCACTCGGCGAGATGTTCAGGACAATCTGCCCGTCACTGGCGAAACCCTGCGGCACTTGCACCGCCGGGTATTCAGAGTTGACCAGCATGTGCGGGGTGCAATCGTTATCAACAATCCACTCGTAGAGCGCGCGGACCAGATAGGGTCGACTGGAGTTCATAGCGGCTCCTTAAGCCTTAGCGCATATCGCGTTCGACACCAGACAGACTCGCCTGGAAAGCCTCACGCGCAAACTGACGCTCCATATAATCAAGCAGCGGCTTGGCCGGCCGCGGCAGTTCAATACCCAGAATAGGCAAACGCCAGAGTATTGGTAATAGGCAGCAATCCACCAGACTTTGTTCCTCACTGAGGAAAAACGGCTTGTCGGCAAACAACGGCGACACACCCGTCAGGCTTTCACGCAATTCCTTGCGCGCCACGACTCGCGCGGCCTCCTTGGACTTGGGATCCAGAATCAGATCCACCAAACCACACCAGTCGCGCTGAATGCGATGAATCAGCAGGCGGCTGTTGGCACGCGCCACCGGGTAAACCGGCATCAACGGCGGGTGCGGGTAACGCTCATCCAGATATTCCATCACCACGGTCGACTCCCACAACGCCAGGTCACGATCGACCAGCGTCGGCAGACTGCCGTAAGGGTTTACCTCAATCAGTTTAGGCGGCTGGCGACCAGCTTCCACATAAATGATCTCGGCGCTGACACCCTTCTCTGCAAGCACAATGCGCACTCGGTGGGAATAGTGGTCGGCGGGGTCGGAGTAACAGGCCAACCGATTGGTCACGCCCATGGCGATCCTCCTCGCTTGTTGAATTTGTCGGAACCGGAAAAACGCGCGCGCCCAGAGGGCACCTCCCACAACGCCTGGCGAACCAGACGTTGCGTTATTGGAGGCGCCCTTGGGCGCGCGCGATTAACAGCAATGCTTGAAGCGTATCAGTGCACGTCTTTCCAGTATTCACGCTTGAGCAGGTAGGCGAACACAAAGAAGAACGCCAGGTACAGCAAGACATAAGTACCGATGCGCTGATGTTGCAGCTTAACCGGGTTAGCCGAGTAAGCCAGGAAGGTTACCAGATTCTTGACCTTCTCATCGAACTGCTCTGCATTCAGAGTACCGGTCTTCGGCACGATGGTCAGCTGATCACACGCTTCATGCGTCAAAGGCGTGCCGGTCAGCGGATCGTATTGCTTCTTGCCGTCCTCGACGATCTGCACTTGTTTGCAACCCACGACCTGACGACCTTGCAGGCCGACCAGCACGTTAGGCATGCCGACGTTCGGGAAGACCTTGTTGTTTACACCCCAGGGACGTGCCGGATCCTCGTAGAACGAGCGCAGGTAACCGTAAAGCCAGTCAGTACCACGCACGCGCGCCACCAGGGTCAGGTCCGGTGGTGCCGCGCCGAACCAGGTCTTGGCGTCAGCCGGCTGCATGCCAATGTTCATGTGATCGCCGATCTTGGCGCCAGTGAACACCAGCTTCTCCAGCATCATCTCGTGAGGAACGCCCAGATCATCGGCAACCCGCTCGTAACGCTGGAACTTGGCACTGTGGCAACCCATGCAATAGTTGGCAAAGGTACGCGCGCCATCCTGCAAAGCCGCCTTGTCGGAAACGTCGATGTCGACCTTTTCCAGCTCAGGACCACCGTGTTCAGCGGCAAAGGACAGCACAGGCAAAGCAGCAAAAATCAGAGCAAAAAATAACTTTTTCATCAGCCAGTCACCCTTTCCGGAACCGGTTTGGTCTTCTCGAGCCTGGTGTAGAACGGCATCAGAATGAAGTAGGCGAAGTACAGGAAGGTGCAGACCTGCGATACCAGAGTCCGCTCAGGCGTCGGGGCCAGTACGCCCAGAATGCCGAGAATCACGAACGAAATGCAGAACACCAGCAGCCAGATTTTGCTCATCCAGCCTTTATAGCGCATCGATTTGACTGGACTGCGGTCCAGCCATGGCAGCACGAACAGCACCGCAATCGCCGCGCCCATGGCAATCACGCCCATGAGTTTGTCGGGGATCGCCCGCAAGATTGCGTAGAACGGCGTGAAGTACCAAACCGGGGCAATATGCTCTGGTGTCTTGAACGGGTTGGCTTGCTCGAAGTTTGGTTTTTCGAGGAAGTAGCCCCCCATTTCCGGGAAGAAGAACACAATAAAGCAGAAGATAAACAGGAACACCACGACACCGACAATGTCTTTCACGGTGTAGTACGGGTGGAAAGCAATGCCGTCCAGCGGGATGCCGTTTTCGTCTTTGTGCTTCTTGATATCGACGCCATCAGGGTTGTTCGAACCCACTTCGTGCAACGCCAGAATGTGCAGCACCACCAGACCGAGAATGACGATCGGCAGCGCGACAACGTGCAAGGCAAAGAAGCGGTTCAGGGTGATGCCGGAGATCAGGTAGTCACCACGAATCCACTGCGTCAGGTCGTTGCCGATCACCGGAATCGCACCGAACAGCGAGATGATCACCTGGGCACCCCAGTAGGACATCTGGCCCCACGGCAGCAGATAACCCATGAAGGCTTCGGCCATCAGCGCCAGGTAAATCAGCATGCCGAAGACCCAGACCAGCTCGCGCGGCTTCTGGTACGAACCGTAGAGCAGACCCCGGAACATGTGCAGATAAACCACGATGAAAAACGCCGAAGCGCCGGTCGAGTGCAGCAGACGCAGGATCGAGCCGTACTCGACATCGCGCATGATGTATTCAACGGAAGCGAAGGCTTCTTCTGCCGACGGCGTGTAGCTCATCGTCAGCCAGACACCGGTAACGATCTGATTGACCAGCACCAACAGCGCCAGGGAGCCGAAGAAATAGAAGAAGTTGAAGTTTTTTGGAGCGTAATACTTGCTGAGATGGTCTTCCCACATTTTGGTCGCAGGAAAGCGCGCATCAACCCAATCCATGAACTTGCTCATCACGCTTTCTCCGTATCGACGCCAATGACAATCAGGTCATCGGTCTCATAGGAATGCGGGGGAACTGGCAGGTTCAAAGGCGCAGGTTGCGACTTGTAGACGCGGCCAGCCAGATCGTAGTGGGAACCGTGGCAAGGGCAGAAATAGCCACCGACCCAGTCTTTACCCAGATCCGCAGGTGCCACTTCGGGACGGAAGGTTGGTGAGCAACCCAGGTGTGTGCAGATCCCGATCAGCAGCAGAATTTCCGGCTTGATCGAGCGCACTTCAGGGTCGACATAGGTAGGTTGCGTGGAGTTTTTGGAGGTTGGATCGGAGAGCTGGCCCTCGATCTTCTTGAGATTCCCCAGGATTTCCGCAGTACGGCGGACAATGAACACCGGCTGGCCGCGCCATTCAGCAATCATCTGCTGTCCTGGCTCGATTTTGCTGATATTCACTTTCACCGGTGCACCGGCGGCTTTCGCCTTGGCACTGGGAAACCATGACCCCACGAACGGGACCGCAGCCCCCACCGCTCCTGCAGCACCCACCACGGATGTGGCTGCTACCAAGAAGCGACGCCGGCCTGCATTCACGCCGTCATTGCTCATTCAGTCCTCTCCCATCAGCTTTTGTGGCCTGTTAAATCAGGCATCTACTAAATAAATCAATGTTACTTATAAAAATTTTGCCGAATGGTAATGAAAAGCCCCAATTCTGACAAGGGAATTACCCGGAGCTCTTACCCTCAAGCCTTGCAGTATAGGGGGTCTACGGAAGTGGCAAGTTGTCGCAGCGCAATTCTTTGATAAATCACAGGCATAAAAAAACGCCCGCTTCCGTGAGGAGGCGGGCGTTCTTTTTGAACGTGGAAGCGGAATTAACGCTTCGAGTACTGCGGACGCTTACGCGCTTTACGCAGACCAACTTTCTTACGTTCAACTTCACGGGCGTCGCGAGTAACGAAGCCAGCTTTGCGCAGAGCGCCACGCAGGGTTTCGTCGTAGTCCATCAGAGCGCGAGTGATGCCGTGGCGGATTGCGCCAGCTTGACCACTTACACCACCACCGATCACGGTGACGTAGATGTCGAACTTCTCGACAGTCTCAGTCAGCTCCAGCGGCTGACGAACTACCATGCGAGCAGTTTCGCGGCCGAAGAAGTTATCCAGCGAACGGTTGTTGATGGAGATGTTACCAGTACCCGGACGCAGGAAAACGCGTGCGGTTGCGGTCTTGCGACGGCCAGTGCCGTAATTTTGAGTCGCCGACATAATGTACTATTCCGTTAAAACTTCAGTTCTTGGGGCTGCTGAGCAGTATGTGGGTGTGCAGCGCCCGCATAGACTTTCAGCTTACGGTACATGTCGCGACCCAGTGGGTTTTTAGGCAGCATGCCTTTAACCGCGGTCTCGATCACGCGCTCAGGGGCTTTAGCGATCAGCTTTTCAAAGTTGATCGACTTGATGCCGCCCGGGAAACCGGAGTGGGAGTAGTACATTTTGTCAGTGGTTTTAGCACCGGTAACACGAATCTGCTCAGCATTGATTACGACGATGTAGTCGCCGGTGTCAACGTGAGGAGTGTACTCAGGCTTGTGCTTGCCACGCAGACGGCTCGCGATTTCGGTGGCCAGACGACCCAGGGTCTGACCAGCAGCGTCGACGACAAACCAGTCGCGCTTTACTGTTTCCGGTTTAGCAGTAAAAGTTTTCATTCTTTATAGCCTCAGGGGCCGCCCTGTAAATTAGACGGCGGATCTTACTGAATAGTGCGTACTTTGACAAGTCAAAGGCAGCCGGATACAGACGCTTTCGGGGGCTCGGGTCGGCGCGTCCGTTCAACGGCAAGATTCTTCGGCGGCGGCGCATCACTTCCACTGCAGAAAGAGGTCGGCAATTATGCAGATTGCGAAAAATATTTCAACCTGCTTTTATGATTGTTTTGCCCAAGGAGCACCCGATGGACTATCGCCAGCTAGGCCGTACCGACCTGAACGTGAGTGCAATCTGCCTCGGCACCATGACCTGGGGCGAGCAAAACACTGAAGCTGAAGCCTTCGCGCAAATAGAAAGGGCCAAAGAGGCCGGGATCAATTTCATCGACACCGCCGAGATGTACCCGGTGCCGCCGAAAGCCGAAACCTACGCCACCACCGAGCGCTACATCGGCAATTACTTCAAAAGCCGCGGTGATCGCGCCGACTGGATCCTCGCCAGCAAAATCGCCGGCCCGGGCAACACCATCGACTACATCCGCGACAAAAACCTGCGCCATAACCGCCAGCACATCACCGCCGCGGTGGATGCCAGCCTCGAGCGCCTGCAGACCGATTACATCGATCTGTATCAACTGCACTGGCCGGAGCGCAGTACCAACTTTTTCGGACAACTGGGCTACAAACACAAGATCGAAGCCAACCTGACGCCGCTCGAAGACACCCTCGAGGCACTCGACGAACAGGTGAAGGCCGGCAAGATCCGCCACATCGGCCTGTCCAACGAAACGCCATGGGGCACCATGCGTTTTCTCGCACTGGCCGAAGCCCGTGGCTGGCCGCGCGCGGTGTCGATCCAGAACCCGTACAACCTGCTCAATCGCAGCTTCGAAGTAGGCCTGGCGGAAATCGCCATCCGCGAACAGTGCGGTCTGCTGGCCTATTCGCCGCTGGCGTTTGGTTTTCTTTCAGGCAAATACGAAGGTGGTGCTCGCCCGCCCAAAGGCCGTCTGAGCCTCTACAGCCGCTTCAGCCGCTATTTCAACGCTCAGTCGGAAGCGGCGTGCAGCCGTTATGTCGCATTGGCCCGTGAACACGGTCTGGATCCTGCGCAAATGGCGCTGGCGTTCGTGACGCAGCAACCGTTCGTCACCAGCAACATCATTGGCGCGACGACGCTGGAGCAACTGCACAGCAACATTGCCAGTTTTGATCTGAAACTTTCCGATGAAGTGCTGGCGGGGATCGAGGCGATTCACAAGGATCATCCGAACCCGGCGCCTTGATCTGCCGCTAAAAGCTTCTGATCGTTCCCACGCTCTGCGTGGGAATGCATCCCGTTACGCTCCGCGTCACATCCACAGCGGAACGCAGAGCGTCCCCGGCGGCATTCCCACGCAGAGCGTGGGAACGATCAAAGCTTAGAGTGAACGCGCAATGATCTCCTTCATGATTTCATTGGTCCCCGCATAAATCCGCTGCACCCGCGCATCCGCCCACGCCCGGGCTACCGGGTATTCCCACATGAAACCGTAGCCGCCATGCAACTGCACGCACTCGTCGAGCACTTTGCATTGCAGATCGGTGCCCCAGTATTTGGCCATCGCCGCTGTCGGCACATCCAGCTTGCCTTGCAGGTGCAGCTCCAGACACTTATCGACGAACACTCGGCCGATCTGGATTTCCGTGGCCATCTCCGCCAGCTTGAAGCGGGTGTTCTGGAAGTCAGCAATCGCCTTGCCGAAGGCCTTGCGATTACGGGTGTAATCAAGCGTCCATTGCAACGCCGCTTCAGCTGAAGCCAGGCCACCGATCGCTACAGTCAGACGTTCCTGAGGCAATTCCTGCATCAGATAGGCAAAGCCTGCGCCGGCCTGCCCCAACAAATTTTCCTTCGGCACACGCACGTCCTGGAAAAACAATTCCGAGGTGTCCTGCGCCTTCATGCCGACCTTCTCCAGGCGCTTGCCCTTGTCGAAGCCCGGCGTATTCGCTTCGACCAGAAACAGGCTGGTGCCCTTGGCGCCGGCCTTCGGATCGGTCTTGGCGACGACGATCACCAGGTCCGCGAGAAAGCCGTTGGTGATGAAGGTTTTCGAACCGTTGATGACATATTCGTCACCGTCCAGCACAGCGGTGGTCTTCACGCCTTGTAGGTCGGACCCCGCACCCGGCTCGGTCATGGCGATGGCTGTGACCATCTCGCCCGAAACCAGTTTCGGCAGATATTTGTGCTTCAGCGCCTCACTGCCGTAATGCAGGATGTACGGCGCGACAATGTCCGAATGCAGCGAAAATCCAATGCCGGTCAGGCCCAGTCGACCGACCTCCTCGATCACCACTGCGCTGTACAAAAAGTCCGCCCCCAACCCACCGTACTCTTCAGGGAGGTGCGAGCAGAGCATCCCCGCCTCCCCTGCCTTGTTCCAGAGTTTGCGGTCGATATAGCCTTGCTTCTCCCATTGCGCATGAAACGGCACCGCCTCTTTTTCGAGGAAGGTTCGTACGCTGTCGCGAAACAATTCGTGCTCGGGGCTAAACAAGGTTCTGGGGATCATGCGGCACCTTTCTTTGTTGTTGGAGGGAGATGACCTTCAGAGACTAAGCCTCCCCTCTGACACAGGACACTGGACACATCCGACAAAAAATAAGACGATCCAGCCGTCTGGTGACCACTTTCCCTTATAAAAACAAAACAAAAGTTGAATTATGTCCAAGCAAGTCTCCACGCCCTTGCGGCGCGTCAGCATCCTGGCAATCGACCGGGTTTTCGCCTCCACTCTCATGCAAGCCAAGGATTTCTTCCACCTGGCCAGCCTGCGTTATGGCAAACAATTGGGCCACGGCCTGACGCCAGCGTTTGAAACACGCCTGGTCAGCCCCGACGGCAAACCAGTGAACAGCTTCAGTGACGTCGTGATGCCGGTCGACGGTGGCCTGGAAAACGCCGATGTCATTATCCTCCCGGCGTTCTGGGACGATTTCGATACGCTGTGCAGCCGTTATCCACAAGTCCTGCCGTGGCTGCGCGAACAACACTCGCGCGGCGCCGTCTTGTGCGGCGAAGCCACCGGCGTGTTCTGGCTGGCCGAGGCCGGTCTGCTCAACGGCAAGGAAGCGACCACCTACTGGCGCTTCTTCAATGCGTTCGCCGAGCGCTTCCCCAAGGTTTATCTCAATCAGGACAAGCACCTGACCGACGCCGACAACTTGTATTGCGCCGGCGGCACCACGTCAGCCTGCGATCTTTACATTTACTTGATCGAGCGTTTCTGTGGGGCCAATGTCGCGCAAGCCGTAGCCCGCGACATTCTCTATGAAGTGCAGCGCAGCTATTCGCCGGGACGCATCGGTTTCGGTGGGCAGAAACTGCACCAGGACGTGATCATCCTGCAGATCCAGCATTGGCTCGAAGAGCATTTCGCCGACAAGTTCCGCTTTGAAGACGTGGCGCGCGAGCATGGCATGAGCATCCGCAATTTCATGCGGCGCTTCCAGACCGCCACCGGTGACAAGCCGCTGCATTACCTGCAACGGCTGCGTATCGAGACGGCGAAAGGCTTGTTGTCCGGCAGCCGCAAGAGCATCAAGACCATCAGTTATGAGGTCGGTTACGACGACGCGAGCTTCTTTGCGCGGTTGTTCCGTCAGCACACTGAACTGTCGCCAAACCAGTATCGGCAGCAGTTTCAGCAGGCTGCCTAAAAGCAAAAGATCGCAGCCTGCGGCAGCTCCTACAGAATGGCGTACACCTGTAGGAGCTGGCGAAGCCTGCGATCTTTTGATCTTCAGCGCACAAAAAAGGGCCTGCAATAGCAGGCCCTTTTTCCTTGCCGAAAATCCGCTTAAGGCTTGTGCGCCCGCGACAGGAATTCGTGCGATTGCATTTCCAGCAGTCGGCTCAGCGTGCGCTGGAACTCGAAATTCAGACGACCACCGGTGTACAGATCCTTCAACTCGACTTCAGCCGAAATGATCAGCTTGACGTTACGGTCGTAGAATTCGTCGACCATGTTAATGAAACGACGGGCGATGTCGTCGGTGGTCACGCTCATCTGCTCGACACCGCTGAGCAGCACGGCGTGGAAGATCTTGCCCAGTTCGATGTAGTCGTTCTGGCTACGTGGGCCATCGCACAGTTCACGGAAGTCGAACCAGGCCACGTCGTCGCATGTGCGCAGCGCTCGGATCTCGCGGTTTTCGATGATCAGCACGTCGTTCTCGACCGCTGCGGTGCACTCTGGCGTCAGCGCACGGAAGCTCTTGCGCAGGCTTTCGTGGGACGCTTCGTCGAGCGGGAAGTGGAACAGCTCCGCTTGTTCGAGGTGCCGCAGACGGTAGTCGACGCCGCTGTCGACGTTGACGATCTCGGTGTTCTGCTTGATCAGCGCAATCGCTGGCAGGAAACGCGCCCGTTGCAGACCGTCCTTGTACAAACCGTCCGGCACGATGTTCGAGGTCGCGACCAGGGTCACGCCATTCTTGAACAGCTCTTCCATCAGCGTGCCGAGGATCATCGCGTCGGTGATGTCGGAGACGAAGAATTCATCAAAGCAGATCACCCGCGACTCGGTCGCGAAGCGCTTGGCGATGATGGTCAGCGGGTTTTTCTCGCCGCCGAGGGTTTTCATTTCTTCGTGCACACGCTTCATGAAGCGGTGGAAGTGGGTGCGGGTCTTTTCCTTGAACGGCAGCGCTTCGAAGAAGGTGTCGACCAGGTAAGTTTTACCGCGACCTACGCCGCCCCAGAAATACAGGCCCTTGACCGGCGCCTGATCTTTTTTGCCGAACAGTTTGCTCAGCAGACCCGGCTTGTTCTGATCGGCGGCGATCAGATCCTCGTACAGACGCTGCAAATGACGCACAGCAGTTTCCTGCGCAGCGTCATGGAAGAAGTCCGGGCGTTTCAGATCAGCTTGGTATCGTTCTAGGGGCGTCATAATTCGTTAGCAAGGCAACAAAAACGGGCCGTCACTGTAGCGACGGCCCGTGGGAATGGCAATCGGCCCTTGGTCGGACCGTGCCGCCGATTAGTCCTGAACCGGGGTCAGCGCAACGCGCAGAGCCGCAATGGCCGCGTCCCGCGCAGCTGCGTCGGCGAATGCCGGGCTGTCGCCAACGCACTCGCCTTCCAGCCAGACGCTGAAGCTCAGGTCTACGCTGCGCACGTCCAGCGCCTGGCCGGATTGCAGTTGCTTGGTCACTTGGCCGGCGGCTTTGCCATCAGCAAAGTTGCGCGACAGCAGCAGTTGCTCGCCATCGGCTGCCAGCAGACGGAAACGGAAGCTGCCGTCGTCCTCACGGAAGCTGACGAAACGCGCGGCCTTCGCGGCTTTCTTCTTGGTGGTCGCAGCGACTTGCACCTGATTGACGAAGGAACGCAGGCCGACGGCTTCGCGCAGTTCGTTGAGGAACGGCGTGGCAACCGCTCGGGCCTTTTTCGCACCGATCTGCAGAATGTCTTCCAGATCAGCCGGACGCTCGATCAACTGGTGATACTTGTCGCGAGCCTCGCCGAGTTGGTTGTCGAGCAACTGGAACAGACGGTTCTTCGCCTCGCCCCAACCCAGACCGCCGAGCAGTTCGCTGCGGAATTCGTCAGCCTGCGCCGGCGTGGCGAAGGCCTGGAACAGAGTGAACAGGTGCGAGTTGTCCGGATCTTTCGCTTCGCCAGGCGCTTTGGAGTCAGTGACGATCCGCGAAATCGCGTCCTTCATCTCTTTGGCGCTGGAGAACAACGGGATGGTGTTGTCGTAGCTCTTCGACATCTTGCGACCGTCGAGACCTGGCAACGTCGCCACGCTCTCTTCGATCAGCGCTTCGGGCATGGTGAAGAATTCTTTGCCCTGACCGAACAGGTGATTGAAGCGCTGGCCGATGTCGCGGGCCATCTCAACATGCTGGATCTGGTCACGACCGACCGGCACTTTGTGCGCGTTGAACATCAGGATGTCCGCCGCCATCAGCACCGGGTAGCTGTAGAGGCCCATGGTGATACCGGCGTCCGGGTCTTCACCGGTTTCGACGTTCTTGTCCACCGACGCCTTGTAGGCGTGCGCACGGTTGAGCAGGCCCTTGGCGGCCACGCAGGTCAGCAGCCAGGTCAGCTCGGGGATTTCCGGGATGTCGGACTGGCGGTAGAAGGTCACTCGGTCGACATCGAGGCCACCGGCCAGCCAGGTCGCGGCGATTTCCAGGCGCGAGCGCTGGATGCGCAGCGGGTCATCGCATTTGATCAGGGCGTGGTAGTCGGCCAGAAAGTAGAACGAATCGGCATTGCTGTCGCGGCTGGCGAGGATCGCCGGGCGGATGGCACCGGCGTAGTTGCCCAAGTGCGGCGTGCCGGTGGTGGTGATGCCGGTGAGGATACGGGTACGGTTCGTCATGGGTAATCGCTTGTCAGACTGCAATCAATTCGAGAGACGCGGCAGGATCAGATCCTTGAGATCGGTCAGCTTGCCATGAAAAAAGTGTCCGCATTCTGCCACTTTCAGCAGCTCATGGGGGCGCTGGAGTTGCTCGGACCAGTCGTAAACCAGCTGCGGATCGATGACTTCGTCGGTTTCCGGCTGGATCACGGTGAGTTCGCCGTGTTGTGGCAGTTGATCCTGCTCGCCAAGACGCATCACCGCAGGCGCAACCATGAACAGATGTTTTAGCTGCACGCCTTGGGCTTCAAGACGACCGCCGAGACTTGCTGCAACAAATCCGCCGAAAGAGAAACCGAACAGCGTCAGTGGCAGATCCGGGTGTTTTTCCCGTAGCCATGCGGCAGCAGCCTGGGCGTCATCGACTTCGCCGGTGCCCATGTCGTGCGTCCCTTCGCTGGCACCAACGCCGCGATAGTTGAAGCGCAAGGTGATCAGGCCTGCGTCGCGCGCGGTGCGCTGCAGGGTCGAGACGACCTTGTTGAGCATGGTGCCGCCCTGCACCGGGTTCGGATGGCAGATCAGCGCGATGCCGTTTGGCTGCTCGTTATCCAGGTACAGCGCTTCGATTTGGCCGACTGGGCCATCAATCACTACAGGGGTTTCACGCATCAGCAAGGAAGGAACTCCGTGACCTCGAATCGGGTCGACTCGTCTAGCAAATTGTCTGTGCCAATCTATTGCGAGTGAATCGCGGTATACAGCGCAGGTTCGAGCCGTTAACGTAAAGCAAAGCCGTTTATAGAGGAAGGACTCGTGGAACACTCGCTCTTAGTTTGGTTGTTACCGACTCTTGCCCTGGTTGTGGGTGTCGCCATTGGATTCCTGATCGCGCGCGTTGCGCCGAACGCCGCACCGAGCCGTACGCAGCGTCAACTGGATGATATCCAGGAGCGTTTCGACAGTTATCAAAACGAGGTGGTCACCCACTTCAACAGCACCGCGACGCTGGTCAAGAAACTGACCCAGAGTTATCAGGAAGTGCAGGATCATCTCGCCGAGGGCGCCAATCGTCTGGCCCTGGACGAGCAGACCCGCCAGCGCCTGATCGCCGCCCTGCACGCCGACGCAGCAGTGGCGCCACGCGAACGCCTGACGCCACCGCGCGATCAGGAGCCACCACGCGACTACGCACCGAAGACCCCGAACTCGCCGGGCATGCTCGATGAGCACTATGGTTTGAAGAAATAATCAGCCTTCGCTGATAAAAAAGCCCCCGGACAATTGTGTTGTCCGGGGGCTTTTTTGTGCCTATTGAGTTTGTGTTACCTGCACAGGCCCAGTAACCCTGTAGGAGCTGTCGAGTGAAACGAGGCTGCGATCTTTTGATCTTGTTGTCAAAGCTAAAGATCAAAAGATCGCAGCGTGCCGCAGCTCCTACAGGGCGACTGCGTTCAGGCAAAAAAATGCCCGATCACTGGACCGGGCATTTCTTCATTCAGCTCTTCAGTTACGGATACTGCTGAACCGTACCCGGCTGCGGTTGCTGCTGACCACCATACTGCTGGCCCGGGATCGCCTGCAGGTTGACTTCAACCCGGCGGTTCTGCGCCCGGCCATTGACGTCACCGTTGCTGGCAATCGGGTTATCCGGACCGGCGCCTCGCGCCGACAGGTTGGCACCGCTGACACCCTGTGAAGTCAGGTAGGTCGCCACACTCTGCGCACGACGCTGGGACAGGTCCATGTTGTGCTGGCGGCTGCCGGTGCTGTCGGTGTAGCCGACGATTTCGATCTGGTTCTGGTTGAACTCTTTCAACGAACTCGCCAGGTTGTTCAGTGGCTGATAGAAGCTGGACGCGATGTTCGCCGAATCAGTGGCGAACGTGATATTGCCCGGCATGATCAACTTGATCTGATCACCCTGACGCTGCACCTCAACGCCAGTATTGGCCATACTCGCGCGCAGTTTGGCTTCCTGTTTGTCGGCGTAGTAACCGTAACCGGCAGCGGATGCACCCACCACAGCGGCACCGATCAAGGCCCCTTTGCCGCGGTTGTTGTGGTCGATGGCGGCACCGGCGAGCGCACCGGCCAGGGCGCCGAGGCCACCGTACTTGGCGGTTTTGCTCATGCCTTGCGAGCCACCGTCGGCCTGCCCCTGATTGTCATACGGGTTGGGCGAAGCACAGCCGGACAGCAAGGCCACGGCAGTAGCGACAATAATCAAACGACGCTTGGTGAACATGGAGAGCTCCTGGTTTTTGCATTCTGTGATGCAGCGGGCCACTTGGCTAATGGACCTGCGCGGGCGTTGGATCGTGACAATGCACAAAAATTCCGCCGGGCACTCGTGACAAAATATTTAGGCGCGCACAAACGGGTTTTCGCGCATCTCGTCACCCAGACGCGTATCCGGCCCATGTCCGGTCACCACGGTCGCATCCTCGTCCAACGTGTATAGCCGCTGCTTGATCGAACGCACGATGGTCGCCTGATCACCGCCCCACAAATCCGTGCGCCCTACGCCGCGACGAAACAACGTGTCGCCGGCTATCAACAGCTTAGCCTCGGAAAACCAAAAGCTCATGGAACCGGGTGTATGCCCCGGCGTGTGCAGTGCGACGCCGCAGCCGCAGGCCAGTTCTTCGTCATCGCTGAGCCAGCGATCCGGCGATGGCACCGGAACGTATGGCACACCGAACATCTGGCATTGCATTTCGAGGTTGTCCCAGAGGAACTGGTCTTCTTTGTGCAAATGCAGGGTCGCGCCGGTCTTTTCTTTCATCTGCCCGGAGGCGAGAAAGTGATCGAGATGCGCATGGGTGTGAATGATGCTGACGACTTTCAAACCCAAAGCATCGACGCGCGCCATGATGAGATCAGGGTTGCCGCCCGGGTCGACGACGATGGCTTTTTTGGTGAGCGGGTCGCCGATGATGGTGCAGTTGCACTGAAGTGGGCCGACGGGGAAGGTTTCGCGAATAAGCGCAGGACCTGGAACGGACATGAAGAATCCTCGGAAGCAAAAAGCGTTAGCTCAGGATTCTACTGCACACGCCGATACATGACGCCAGGTCAGTAATTTGACGCCATACATCAGAAAATGATGGCCCAATGATGTCAAACATACAAATTCTGGTGCAAAATCGCATTTTTTTGTAGCGGTCGCATTCAGGAAGGGCCGCAGCGCACTCAGGAACCTCGTATGCCTACACCAACGACTTATTCTTTTAGCTTCCCTTCCTCGCTGACTGGCAACAAATCTGTCGACAGCCTAATTTCAGGCACCTATTGGTTAGGCTCCAACTGGAGTCCGTTCGGCACTACCCAGCTCAGCTACAGCTTTATTTCCGAAACCACTTCGTACTTTGCCACCAAATATAGCCCTGATAATGAGTACACCGCTGCGTATGCACTGACTTCCGCACAGCAAAACGCAGTCATTGGCGCGCTGAGTGCCTGGAGTGCTGTTGCAAATATCAACTTCACACTGACGACCGATAACCTTTCTAACGTCGGCGACTTGCGCTTCGGCGGTTACTTGTCGATGGATCCGAAGACCGCCGCATGGGCTTACTTTCCCGACGATACCCCAAGGGGCGGGGATGTATGGATTGGCCCGGCGACGAACAGTGCTAACCCGGTCCAAGGCACCTATGACTACCTGACCTTTGTACATGAAATCGGTCATGCGCTGGGCCTGAAGCATCCGTTCTCCCCAAGTGCGAGCAATACGTTGCTGCTCGACCCCGCGCTGGACAGCGTCTTTTACACCGTCATGAGTTACAACGACTCGTACTCTTATCAACCCACTACGCCGATGCTATTGGACATACTGGCGATCCAGAGCCTGTACGGTGCCAACTCGCTTTGGCATAACGGGGATAATGTCTACAAGTGGGCACCGAACCAATCGGTATTCGAAACGATCTGGGACGCCGGCGGTAACGATACTATCGATGGCAGCAACCAGCTTCAGTCGGTGCGTATCAACCTGAATGAAGGTGCCTATAGCACCATCGGCAAAGCGTTTCTCGATCTCACGAACAATACCGCTGTTACTGATGCATTGACGATTGCTTTTGGCGCCAAGATTGAGAACGCCATCGGCTCGGCCTCTGATGACACGCTGATTGGTAACGCGCTGAACAACATCCTGGATGGCAAGGCTGGCGCCGATATCATGTCCGGCGGCGCCGGTAACGACTCTTACGTGGTCGATAACGCGGGCGACACCGTCATCGAACTTGGCACCTCTCTGACTGAAATCGATTCGGTTTTCTCCTACGTGAATTACGCCCTGGGAAGCAATCTCGAGAATCTGATATTGCTCGGCAGCGATAATCTCAATGGCACCGGCAATACCCTCAACAACACCATTACCGGCAACGCTGCCAACAACATCCTCGACGGTGGCGCCGGCATCGACACCCTGATTGGCGGAACCGGCAACGACACTTACATCGTCGACAACACCCAGGATGTAGTCGTCGAAACCAGCGCCCTGACCAATGAAATCGACACCGTGATGGCGTCGGTCAGCTACACCCTCAGTGCCAACGTCGAGAACCTGACCCTCACCGGGATCATGAACACCAACGCCAGCGGTAACGCCCAAAACAATGTGTTGACCGGCAACAGCGGCAACAACATCCTGAACGGCGATGGCGGTCTGGACACCCTGATCGGTGGAGCTGGCAACGATACCTATCTGGTCGATCAAGTCGGCGAACTGGCTCTGATCCAGGAGTTGGCCAGCGAAGGTCTGGACACCTTATACATCGGCTACACGCCAACGCCGCAGACCAGCACCGTCGATCTGAACATCAGCAGTTTGCGCAACATCGAAAACGTCACCCTCCAGGCTGTCGGCGCGTTTTCGGTCTTGGGCAACGACCTGAACAACACCCTGCTCGGTAATGCTCAGGCCAACAACCTTCAAGGCGGTGCCGGCAACGACATCCTCAATGGCGGCGCCGGTGTCGACACCCTCAGCGGTGGCACCGGCGATGACACGTATATCGTCGACAATGCCAACGACATCGTCATCGAAGCGGCCAACGAAGGCGTCGATCTGGTCCAGACCACCGTCAGCTACGTCTTGTCCGCCAATATCGAAGCTGGTCAGATTCTGGGCTCCGACAGCCTCAACCTGGTCGGCAACGACCTGAGCAACACCTTGACCGGCAACAGCGCCAACAACATCCTGGATGGCAAGGCTGGCGCCGATATCATGTCCGGCGGCGCCGGTAACGACTCTTACGTGGTCGATAACGCGGGCGACACCGTCATCGAACTTGGCACCTCTCTGACTGAAATCGATTCGGTTTTCTCCTACGTGAGTTACGCCCTGGGAAGCAATCTCGAGAATCTGATATTGCTCGGCAGCGATAATCTCAATGGCACCGGCAATACCCTCAACAACACCATTACCGGCAACGCTGCCAACAACACCCTCGACGGTGGCGCCGGCATCGACACCCTGATTGGCGGAACCGGCAACGACACTTACATCGTCGACAACACCCAGGATGTAGTCGTCGAAACCAGCGCCCTGACCAATGAAATCGACACCGTGATGGCGTCGGTCAGCTACACCCTCAGTGCCAACGTCGAGAACCTGACCCTCACCGGGATCATGAACACCAACGCCAGCGGTAACGCCCAAAACAATGTGTTGACCGGCAACAGCGGCAACAACATCCTGAACGGCGGTGACGGTCTGGACACCCTGATCGGTGGAGCTGGCAACGACATCCTCAATGGCGGCGCCGGTGTCGACACCCTCAGCGGTGGCACCGGCGATGACACGTATATCGTCGACAATGCCAACGACATCGTCATCGAAGCGGCCAACGAAGGCGTCGATCTGGTCCAGACCACCGTCAGCTACGTCTTGTCCGCCAATATCGAAGCTGGTCAGATTCTGGGCTCCGACAGCCTCAACCTGGTCGGCAACGACCTGAGCAACACCTTGACCGGCAACAGCGCCAACAACATCCTGGATGGCAAGGCTGGCGCCGATATCATGTCCGGCGGCGCCGGTAACGACTCTTACGTGGTCGATAACGCGGGCGACACCGTCATCGAACTTGGTACTTCTCTGACTGAAATCGATTCGGTTTTCTCCTACGTGAGTTACGCCCTGGGAAGCAATCTCGAGAATCTGATATTGCTCGGCAGCGATAATCTCAATGGCACCGGCAATACCCTCAACAACACCATTACCGGCAACGCTGCCAACAACATCCTCGACGGTGGCGCCGGCATCGACACCCTGATTGGCGGAGCTGGCGATGACACGTATATCGTCGACAATGCCAACGACATCGTCATCGAAGCGGCCAACGAAGGCGTCGATCTGGTCCAGACCACCGTCAGCTACATCTTGTCCGCCAATATCGAAGCGGGTCAGATTCTGGGCTCCGACAGCCTCAACCTGGTCGGCAACGACCTGAGCAACACCTTGACCGGCAACAGCGCCAACAACATCCTGGATGGCAAGGCTGGCGCCGATATCATGTCCGGCGGCGCCGGTAACGACTCTTACGTGGTCGATAACGCGGGCGACACCGTCATCGAACTTGGCACCTCTCTGACTGAAATCGATTCGGTTTTCTCCTACGTGAGTTACGCCCTGGGAAGCAATCTTGAGAATCTGATATTGCTCGGCAGCGATAATCTCAATGGCACCGGCAATACCCTCAACAACACCATTACCGGCAACGCTGCCAACAACACCCTCGACGGTGGCGCCGGCATCGACACCCTGATTGGCGGAACCGGCAACGACACTTACATCGTCGACAACACCCAGGATGTAGTCGTCGAAACCAGCGCCCTGACCAATGAAGTCGACACCGTGATGGCGTCGGTCAGCTACACCCTCAGTGCCAACGTCGAGAACCTGACCCTCACCGGGATCATGAACACCAACGCCAGCGGTAACGCCCAAAACAATGTGTTGACCGGCAACAGCGGCAACAACATCCTGAACGGCGGTGACGGTCTGGACACTCTGATCGGTGGAGCTGGCAACGACATCCTCAATGGCGGCGCCGGTGTCGACACCCTCAGCGGTGGCACCGGCGATGACACGTATATCGTCGACAATGCCAACGACATCGTCATCGAAGCGGCCAATGAAGGCGTCGATCTGGTCCAGACCACCGTCAGCTACGTCTTGTCCGCCAATATCGAAGCGGGTCAGATTCTGGGCTCCGACAGCCTCAACCTGGTCGGCAACGACCTGAGCAACACCTTGACCGGCAACAGCGCCAACAACATCCTGGATGGCAAGGCTGGCGCCGATATCATGTCCGGCGGCGCCGGTAACGACTCTTACGTGGTCGATAACGCGGGCGACACCGTCATCGAACTTGGCACCTCTCTGACTGAAATCGATTCGGTTTTCTCCTACGTGAATTACGCCCTGGGAAGCAATCTTGAGAATCTGATATTGCTCGGCAGCGATAATCTCAATGGCACCGGCAATACCCTCAACAACACCATTACCGGCAACGCTGCCAACAACACCCTCGACGGTGGCGCCGGCATCGACACCCTGATTGGCGGAACCGGCAACGACACTTACATCGTCGACAACACCCAGGATGTAGTCGTCGAAACCAGCGCCCTGACCAATGAAATCGACACCGTGATGGCGTCGGTCAGCTACACCCTCAGTGCCAACGTCGAGAACCTGACCCTCACCGGGATCATGAACACCAACGCCAGCGGTAACGCCCAAAACAATGTGTTGACCGGCAACAGCGGCAACAACATCCTGAACGGCGGTGACGGTCTGGACACCCTGATCGGAGGAGCTGGCAACGATACCTATCTGGTCGATCAAGTCGGCGAACTGGCTCTGATCCAGGAGTTGGCCAGCGAAGGTCTGGACACCTTATACATCGGCTACACGCCAACGCCGCAGACCAGCACCGTCGATCTGAACATCAGCAGTTTGCGCAACATCGAAAACGTCACCCTCCAGGCTGTCGGCGCGTTTTCGGTCTTGGGCAACGACCTGAACAACACCCTGCTCGGTAATGCTCAGGCCAACAACCTTCAAGGCGGTGCCGGCAACGACATCCTCAATGGCGGCGCCGGTGTCGACACCCTCAGCGGTGGCACCGGCGATGACACGTATATCGTCGACAATGCCAACGACATCGTCATCGAAGCGGCCAACGAAGGCGTCGATCTGGTCCAGACCACCGTCAGCTACGTCTTGTCCGCCAATATCGAAGCTGGTCAGATTCTGGGCTCCGACAGCCTCAACCTGGTCGGCAACGACCTGAGCAACACCTTGACCGGCAACAGCGCCAACAACATCCTGGATGGCAAGGCTGGCGCCGATATCATGTCCGGCGGCGCCGGTAACGACTCTTACGTGGTCGATAACGCGGGCGACACCGTCATCGAACTTGGCACCTCTCTGACTGAAATCGATTCGGTTTTCTCCTACGTGAGTTACGCCCTGGGAAGCAATCTCGAGAATCTGATATTGCTCGGCAGCGATAATCTCAATGGCACCGGCAATACCCTCAACAACACCATTACCGGCAACGCTGCCAACAACATCCTCGACGGTGGCGCCGGCATCGACACCCTGATTGGCGGCACAGGAGCCGATACCTTCGTGTTCGCTGCAGTCAATGAAATGGGCATCGGTGCCAATCGCGACGTCATCACCGACTTCAACAGCCTGCAGGGCGATAAGATCGACCTGACGAAGTTCGATGCCAATCTGCTGAGTGCCGGCGTCAACGGTTTCAGCTTCATTGGTGCGAATGCCTTCACGGGTGCGGGGCAGTTGCGCTTTGTTGATCACGTCCTCTCGGGCAACGTCAGCGGCAACGCCGGTGCGGACTTCGAGATCCAGCTGGTGGGTGTGAACAGCTTCAGCGCCAACGATCTGGTGGCCTGATCCAACTGCTACCCGACCTGCTCGCGGGTCAGGACATCAACAAAAAACGCCCCGATTATTCGTAATGCTGTTCACTTAAGCATTTGGATCCTCGCCGGGCTTCTTCGAAAATCCGATGCCAGATCTCTGGCATCGGATTTTTTTATGTCTGTTCAACGGGACTTGCTCGACCTCGGCGACCTTTTCAACTTCTGTGGACTTGAGCACTTAACTCAAAATATCCCAATCGAGTGCGTCGCGTCTGCGCTGGATTTGTCCAGCCAGGCCACTATCCGGCGGCGTCGCTTGCCTGCCGACCAAGTGCTCTGGCTGATGCTCGGCATGGCATTGTTTCGCGACGAACATGTTCATGAAGTCGCCCGGCGCTTGAACATCTGCGCCCAAGGTCTAGCTTCTGATCATCTGTTGGCCCGTAGCGGAGTGACCGAGGCCCGCAAGCGGCTTGGCGCCGAACCGGTTGAGTGGTTGTTTCGCATAACTGGCACTCAATGGGGCGCGCAGTGCTATCGCGATGATGCCTGGCAGGACTTGCAAGTCTTTGCAGTCGATGGTGCGCTTCTGCGCACGCCGGATACGCCGGAGTTGCGAGACCATTTCGGTTCTGGAAACACCTTGGCCGACCGCCAGACTCGCCGTGCAATTGATTGTGATGGCAGCGGCCAAACCCGTTTCGGCGAAGGGCAGACGGTTAGCAGAACGAAGAAAAGGCGTTGCCGGGCTATTTCTGGATCACCGTCAAAGGACTTCAAGGCCAAGGACGATGAAGATCTCAAAAACCCGGTTTCCCTTGGATCGCAAGGCTGCTCCGCTTAAGTGAACAGCATTACCGATTATTCGGGGCGTTTTTGTGGGTGTCGATAAGCCATAGCGCTAGATCAAAACACCCAACTCCTTGGCCCGCGCCACCGCCTGAGTACGCCGTTCAACCCCTAACTTGCTGTTAATATGGCTGGCATGGGTTTTCACCGTATGAAGCGAGATGAACAGTTGCTCGCTGATCTGCTGGTTCGAACAGCCTTGGGCGATCAGGCGTAGCACTGCAAGCTCCCTGCTGCTGAGCTGTTCAGCGGCGCCAGACTCGACGACTGGACGCGTTGCGGCAGGCGGAAAATATTCCAGCAATTGTTGCCCTGACAATGTCGGTGAAGTCTGCAGCTGCCCGCGCAACCAGTCCGTGTGCCCCTTCACCAAGCCATCGAACGGCTGCAACACGCCACCGGCCGCCGCCTCCAGCGCCTGGTGCAGCGCCTTGCGCGCTTCCGGCTCCCGCCCCCCAACCAGCAACAATGCCACTTTCTGCGTCAATGCCATCACGCTGAGCAGCTGTCGCCCGGTTTGCTGACCATTTTCATGCAACACGTTCAAACGCCCTTCGGCGAGCATCGGCTGCCCCTGAATCATGTCCAGCAACGCCTGTTGCAGTTCAACATGCAAGGGCAGCTGTGGATGAAACTCTGGCGGCGCGGCAGCGCGTTCGCCCGTGTACGTCTGGCCAAGTCGCGCCAGCCACGCCTCGGCCAGATCGGTGCGACCCTGCGCCAGCCACAGTTCGCATTTGACCAGGGTGATCATCGCCAGGTAGTAGATCGGCGGCACGTCCCAGATGTGCATCAGGCGTTCGGCTTCGGCGAGTTCGGCGAAGGCCTTGGCGAACTCGCCGCTGCTGCCATCCAGACGCGCGATGACGCAATGGCCGATCAATACGCTGATGTCGCGACAGGCCCGCGCCTCGCCGATTCCGGCCAACAAGCGCACACGTGCGGCCTGAGGCTGCAAGCGCATCGCCAACAGAAACCCCTCGTACAGGGTCAGCCGCGCGCGCACCGCATACAAACGTTGCGGCGACAGGCCGCGCAACCGCTCCAAGCCCTGATGGACTTCATCGAGTGCACGCAGAATTTCACCGCGGGCCTGCAACACCCGCGCACGATCGTAGTGCGCCAACGCTTCGAACAACGGGTTGCCAACGCGCTGCGCCAACTCCAGCGACTCTCGGTTAAGGCCGCGGGCGCGCCATAGGTCACCGTCGGCAATGGCCAGATTGGACAAGGTCGATAGACACATCAGCCGCTGGCCATAGCGCTTGGCCGGCAGACTTTCCAGAGCCTCGGTGCAATATCTGATCGTCAATTCTCGATGCCCACGACCGCGAGCGATGATCCCGCTCAGCGCCAGCCATTGCGCGAGCATCGACTTCTGCGCGGTAGCGGAAGGTGCCGGCAGGAAGCGGCTCAAGTGGCTGGACAATTCTTCGGCGGCATCGAGCTGACACGCCAGCCCGAGCGCCCAGCTGTACAACACGATCAAGCGTGGCGTGCTGATCAACAGGCTGTCGGGCAAGTCCATTTTCCAGCGCAGCAGCATGCCGACGTTTTGCTCGGCCAGCAGTTGCTCCTCCGAGAGGTTCTGCACCAGGTTTGCGGCGACATCGAGGTGACCGGCGCGCAACGCTTGTTCAACCGCTTCATCCAGCAACCCCTGTGCGTTGAACCAGCGACAGGCACGCAGATGCAGCGTGGCCGTCGGTACCATCGCTTGGGCAATCGGCCGGCTGCGCAATAAATCAGAGAATAAATGGTGATAGCGATACCAGTGACCGTGCTCGTCCAGCGGCACCAGAAAGACCTGATGGGCCAACAGGAAACGCAGAATCTCGGCGCTGTCGTGGGCTTCGCGCACGGCGTCGCACAGTTCGCTGCAAAAACGCTCTTGCGGTGCGGTGTCATAGAGGAACGCCTGCACTTCGGCGGGCAGACAATCGATGACTTCTTCCAACAGGTAATCGCGGATCAGCCCTTCCCCGCCATTCAGCGCTTGCGGCAACGCCGCATCGCTGCCCGCCTCGGACACCGCCAGCAGCCAGAAACGCAAACCGGCGACCCAGCCTTCGCTGCGCAGGATCAGGTTTTCCAAGGCTTCGCCGCGCAGGGAGCTGCTGTGGCGATCAAGCAGCGTCAGGGCTTCATCGTGGGTCAGGCGCAGGTCCTGTTCATGCAGCTCCAGCAGTTGCCGCGACAGACGCAAGCGCGCCAGATGCCAGTCCGGGCGCTGACGACTGGTGACCATTACCAGCAAGCCATCAGGCAGATGATTGAGGAAAAACTGCAGGCAACGGTCAAGCACCGGGCCTTGCGCGAGATGATAATCATCGAGCACCAGCAGCAACGGCGCAGCAGGATCGAGGTGCAGCGCCAGCTCATCGAGCAAGCCGTCGAGCCATTCTTCGAAGGCAAAGGGCTGATGGCGCTGGCGCATTTTCAGCAGGCCCAGTGCGCGACTGCCCAGTTGTGGAAAGTAGTCCTGCAAGCCTTCGAGCAGACGTTCGAGAAAGCGTCCGGGATCATTGTCGCGAGGACTCAGGCCCAGCCAGAGGCTTTGCCAATGCGCCGGCAGACTTTGGCAGAATTCCACCGCCAACGAACTCTTGCCGAAGCCGGCGGGGGCGCTGACCAGCAACAAGCGCCCACCGAGCCCGGCCTGCAGGCGCTCGCAAAGGCGTGGTCGCAAGACGTAGCCATCGGGCAACGGCGGGCGGAAAAAACGCCCGTCAAGTGCCGCGACGGCAACGCTTGCGGGACCCGGAAGTGGGGACAGATCAGTCATGGCCGGCTCTTGTTCGAATTGCTGTTGGCGGCGTTGCAGATGTCCGCAGACTAGCCTTAAACGAACCGGTTATGAAGGTTACTGCTACAAATGGCTACAAAAAGGCTACACCCACCTGTGAGTCCCCCCTGTAGGAGCTGCCGAAGGCTGCGATCTTTTGATGTTGATTTTCCAGAATCAAAAGCAGGATCAAAAGATCGCAGCCTTCGGCAGCTCCTACGCGAACGGCGCAAGATTGATCTAAAAAAAACGCCCCGAACCAGTCGGGGCGTTTTCACGAGGATGCGGCCTCGGGTTACAGCGGGTTAGCGAACACCATCCTGACGCAGGGCGGCCGGGGTGAAGTCGCTGGTGGTGGCGGTGAAACCGAAGTCATACGCCTGCTTCTCTTCGTTCTTCATGCCCAGTGCCAGATAGCGGCCGGACTGCAAGTCGTAGAGGGTTTCCAGGGCATACCACGGCACTTGCTTGTCGTAGTAGTTCTCGGCATGCGCTTCGGCCACACGCCACAGTTGGCCACGACCGTCGTAGTGGTCGATCACCGCTGCCTGCCAGGTGTCCTCGTCGATGTAGAAGTCACGCTTGGCGTAGATGTGACGCTGACCTTCCTTGAGGGTGGCAACCACATGCCAGACGCGGCGCAGCTCGTAACGCGCCAGATCCTGATTGATGTGACCGGCCTTGATGATGTCGGCGTACTTCAGCTTCGGATCGTCGAGCTTGTAGCTGTCGGAGGCGATGTACATCTCTTTCTTGCCTTCGAGCTTCCAGTCGTAGCGATCCGGCGCACCGTTGAACATGTCGAGGTTGTCGGAGGTACGCAGACCGTCGGCGGCAGTACCCGGACCGTCATAGGACACTTGTGGCGCACGGCGCACACGACGCTGACCGGCGTTGTAGACCCACGCCGAACGAGGCTCTTTAACCTGGTCGAGGGTTTCGTGCACCAGCAGCACACCACCGGCCAGCCGCGCCGGCGCGGTCACTTTCTGCTTGAAGTAGAACAGGATGTTGCCCGGGTTTTTCGGGTCGTAGTCCTTCATCTTGTCGCGGAACACGAACTGATCCTGGAAGTACACCAGGCTGAACGAGCCGTTCGGCTGAGGTGTGGCCTGGGTCACCAGACGGGTCACGCTGCCGCCGCGATAGCGGGTGATGTGGTTCCAGATGACTTCTACGCCGCTCTTCGGAATCGGGAACGGTACAGCGGTGTCGAAGTTTTCCAGACCATTACCGCCGGACACCAGGTTGGTGGTGGTGGCGTTTTTCTTGATCGCGGCGAACACGTCATCCGGCACGGTCGCACCGCGATGGGACGGATAGACCGGCATCTTGAAGGTGTCCGGGTAACGCTTGAACATCGCGTATTGGCCCGGCGCCAGTTTGTCCTTGTACTTGTCGACGTCTTTCGCGGTGATGGTGAACAGCGGTTGCTCACTGGCGTATGGATTGGACAGGAATCCCTTGCTGTCGACCGAGCCGGCATTCTTCGGCAGCGGCTTCCACGCCGGGATCGAACCGTCGGCGTTACCGGCCATTTCAGCGCCCATCGGCGTCAGGCTCTTGCCCAGTTTGTCGGCTTCGGCAGCAGGCACCGCGGCCATGACGCCGGTCGCCAGCAGCGACAGGCCCAGAACACCGGCGTGGAACAGACTCTTTGTTATTTTCATAAATTCGTTCGTCCTGAAATGCAGTGCTTAGAAGTTCACGCCGAAGCTGAGCGCAACGAAGTCGCGGTCATCCACAGTGGTGTACTTGCCGTCGAAAAAGTTGGTGTAGGCCAGGCTCGCGGTGTAGGTGTTCTGGTATTCGGCATCAACGCCCAGGCTGACCGCTTTGCGACCTTCCTCGAAGTTGCCGCCAGGGCCTGGCGAGTAACCGCTGACATCATGCGACCAGGCCACGTTCGGCTTGAGGTTCACCCCGGCGAAGACGTCGTTGTATTCCCAGATCGCACGACCGCGATAGCCCCACGACATCGATGTGGTGAAGCCGTCGTTTTCGCAATTGCGGCTGCGGTTGTTCTGTGGCGAACCCGGCCCGGCGCCGTTGATGGTGCTGGCGTTGAGAATGTTGGCGCAGGTATTGACACCGCCCGTGGCCGGCAACTCACCCGGGCCAAACACCGGATCGCGGCCATAACGCATGTCGGAGCGGCTTTCCAGCCCGCCGACGTAGGTCGCGCCGACTTCGCCGACGAGGGTCAGACGGCTGGCGCCCATGACCTGATCGAAGAAGTGCGTGAACGTTGTCTGGATCTGGGTGATTTCCTTGCGCTCGTAACCGTGCAGATCCTGGCCCGGCACACCATTGAGGATCGAAGCGTTGGTCAGCGCGCCGCCGATCGGACGTACACCGGCGAACAGGATGTCGGTGGAGTTCAGTTGCACCGGTGCGTTCGGACGGTAGCTGATCTCACCGCTCCACGCCGTACCGGTAGGCAGGGTGGTGGAAAAGCTCAGACCGTAGAGGCGAATGTCTTCAGGGTATTCAATGAAGTAGTTGGAGTTGCCCGCGACCAACAGCGGTGCGAGTGCGGCAAACGGCCCCGGCAGCGCGCGCGCTGTGTTGTAGACCGATTGCGGTGCACCGGTGGCGCTGAAGATCGGCGCACGGCTGTGGTAATTCATGAAGTAGGCGCCGAACTCGGTGTCGAGCGGTTCGTACATGTATTTGAAGGAGGCGCCCCACTGACCGCTGTCACGGGCATCGCGGTCCGGACCACGGCGCACCAGAACGCCTTCTTCGTTGACGTTGACACCGTTGGCTGCCAATGGCCCCAGGGCGACCGCCGGGATTTGCGAACGCTTGTTCAGCACGCGCAGGTTGTCGTTGCAACCGTCGGCAACGATGTCCGGCTGCGAGAAGAACGTGCCGCAGTTATCGACGACGGTCTGGTCCCATTCCAGTTGATAGAACGCTTCGGCCGAGAGGTTTTCGGTAAGGCTCTGGGACACGTAGAACATGTTGACCGGGATCAGGCCTTCCTTGATCTCGGCGCCCGGACGACGGAACGCGGAGACGTCGATCGGGTTGATCGAGTTGATGCCGCCGCCGATGAAGGTACTTTCACCCCAGCTCACCACCTGCTTGCCCAGACGCACGGAACCCGGCTGATCGGCAATCGCGTAGTTGTGGTAGACGAAGGCGTCGAGGATCTGGCCACCGGCCGATTTGGCGCCCTCTTTGCGACCCGAATCGCTGATGTCCTTGAACTCGCGGCTTTCATCCTTGAGTTCGAAGTCGTACCAGTACTTGCCACGGACGAACACGCCGGTGTCGCCGTATTTCAGTTCCAGGTCATGAATGCCCTTGAAGATCTTCGAAAAGGTTTCACCGCTCTTGAAGTTGGCGTGACCGTCATCGGATGTCTGCGACAGGCCATGGCCGCCGTTGTTGACGCCGATGAGGTTCTTGTTCGGGTTCTGAGTAGACCAACTGGCACCGATCGACAGAGACGAGTCGAACTGGCCCTCGATTTCACCGACGTTGAAACTGACGCCGAATGCGGGCCCGGCGAGCGAAGAAGCAAGACTGACCGCCAGAGGCAGTTTCGCCCGGCGCCAGAACTGGTTTACTGAGGTCATCGACGCTACTCCATGTGCATTATTGTTATGGCAGTGAGTACTTTTAAAAACGCCTGAAGGACCGGGTGCCAGAGGCGGCCCGAAATCACTCCAAAGATGCATCGCCCCGTTTTGTGCGTGTGCCCCGTTCTTAAAAATCCTTGAGCGGACTATAGCCAGCAGGTGGTACTGCTTGATCCCTCTAAAGTGTGATTTGCAGCTGCCGGCCACTCTGGAACAGTCCTTTCGCCAGTCCGACAGATGTCGGCCCGGCAAGGATGGCTGATTTTTTCGATTTCACAAGCCAAGCGCTTGCTTGGTGGGTCTGGCGCGCCGTTTTCGGCGCGCCAGCAGACACTCAAAGTGTCGAAAGGAAGGTGCTGTTGTTGGCCTGCCATTCGGTGATGTCGAGGCGGATGCGCTTCTTGTCGAGCTTGCCGACACTGGTCTTGGGAATTTCGGTAACAAGGGCGATCTGACTCGGAATCGCCCACTTGCTCAGGTGCCCCAACTCCACGAATGGCTTGAGGTGTTCCTTGAGCTCGCGCGCCCCGATCACATGCCCTTCGCGGATCACCAGCAAGGCAAACGGGCGCTCGCCCCACTGCGGATCGGCAATCCCCACCACTGCTACTTCACGTACCGCGACGTGACGGCTGATCAGGTCTTCTAGATCCAGCGAGGAGATCCATTCGCCGCCGGTCTTGATCACGTCCTTGATGCGATCGCGGATGTCGATCACGCCCATGCTGTCGAGCGTGGCGACGTCACCAGTGTGCAGCCAGCCGCCGGCCCAGAGCTCGGCGCCCTTCTGCGGCTCGTTGAAATAACCTTCGGTGAGCCACGGTGCGCGCAGCACCAGTTCGCCCTGGGTTTCGCCGTCGGCGGGCAGGAAGTTGCCTTCGCTGTCGACGATCGCCGCTTCCACCAGCGGCCCCGGCACACCGGCCTTGATCCGGTAAGTGGTGCGCTCGTCTTCGGTGCCGGCCATCAGTTCGTCGTTCAGGTGCGCGCAGGAAACCAGTGGCCCGGTCTCCGACATGCCGTACGCCGCCGTCAGCTGAATGCCCCGGGCCTTGGCGGTTTCATACAGTGTGCGATTGAGCGCACTGCCGCCGATGACAATCTTCCAGCCGCCGAAATCGGTGCCCTGCGCGCCTTTGGCGTTGAGCAGCATTTGCAGAATGGTGGGCACACAGTGGGAGAACGTGACCTTCTCTTTGCGCCACAACTCCACGAGAAACTCCGGATCGTACCGCCCCGGATAGACCTGTTTAAGGCCCAGCATGGTCGCCACGTACGGCAAACCCCAGGCGTGAACATGAAACATCGGCGTGATCGGCATGTACACATCGTTGGTGCCGAGCAGGCGCACGCTGTCGATGGAACCCATGATCGTCGACACGCCCATGGTGTGCAGGACCAGTTGCCGATGGGTGAAATACACGCCTTTCGGGTTACCGGTGGTGCCAGTAGTGTAGAACGTGGTAGCGACCGAGTTTTCGTCGAAGTCCTGGAAATCGTAGTGCGCACTGGCGGCGGCCAGCAGTTGCTCGTACTCGCCGACCAGATTCGGCAGGTCGGCAGTTTTTTCCGGCAGATCGGTCAGCAGCAGGGTTTTCTCGACCGTGGTCAGGTGTGGGGCGATGGCCTGATACAGCCCGACGAACTCGCTGTTGACCAGCACAAAGCGGTCCTCGGCGTGGTTCATGGTGTAGAGGATCTGCTCCGGCGACAGACGCACGTTGATCGTGTGGATCACCGCGCCAATCATCGGAATGGCAAACATGCATTCCAGGTAACGATGGCTGTCCCAGTCCATCACCGCCACGGTGTCACCGGCCTTCACACCGGCCGTCGTCAGCACGTTGGCCAGCCGCGCGACCCGTTCGATCAGCGTCGGGTAGCTGTAGCGCAACTGGTCACGGTAGATGATCTCGCGGGTTTTCTCGTAACGGGCGCCGGACATCAGCAGCCGTTTGATCAGCAATGGATACTGGTAGGCCCCATCGGCCGGGGGAATGACGCGAGTCTGCAACATAAGAATCCCTTTTCTGACTGCACGGTGTTGGCGTAGAGATTGGTACTCTAGAACCCTTATACGCCAGCCAAATCAGCCAAAGGAATGATTTGCAAAGCCGTACAAATGCTAGCTTTGCGCCAGCATTTGCCGGTTTTCGTCAGTTATCAGGCGGTTTGTCCTACAGCCTCTTCAGAAGGTGTCCGTGGGAAAACCACTGCCGCAAGGAAGGTCAGTGCGCCGAAACCCGCAAGAATCAGGTAAAGGCCTACAAAACCGTGGCGCGGTTCGACATAGGAAATCAGCGGAATCGCCGTCGCACTGGCGCCGAACGATAAACAGTAACGCAGGGCGAAGACCCGTGATTGCCACTGCGGCGCGACGAAGTTGGCGACCATCGCATCGTTGACGGTGACCTGACCGAACACCACGAACATGAACGCGGCACCGAGGGCAATCACGGCCCATCCATCGGCATAGGCCAGCGCCAATAACAGCGGTGCCTGGCACAGCGTCAGGACAATGAACGGCCATTTCAGGCTGAGCCGATGCAATACCCGACCAATGCTCAACTGCGCGACCGCGCCGAAGGCATACGCCAGACTGACCACCACGCCAAGGGTCTGCGGCGAGGCGAACAGCTCATGCAAACGCTCCTGAAACAGTTTTGGATAAGTCATGGTGGTGGCGTTGAACACGACGCCGCCCGTGGCCGTGGCCAGCGCCAGCACGCCGAACACCATGACCATCGAAATACGCTGACCGGCGGCACCTTTGAGGGGTGTGTGCGGGCGCTTCGGAATGGGTTCTTCGCGCACCTGCAAGGCGAAGCCAACTCCCAGCACAATCGCCACTGCACCCGGCATCAGAAACGCCGAGCGCCAACCGAATTGCGCCACCAACAACCCCGTGATCAACGCAGAAAACGCCACGCCAAGATTGCCCCACATGCCGTTGATACCGATTTCCCGGCCACGGTTTTGTGCGTAGGCCACCAGCATCGCCGTACCAACCGGGTGATAAATCGCCGCAAAAATACCGATCAGGGTCAGGCCGACAACCAGCATGGTCGGACTGCTGCTCAGGCCGGTAAAGATCGCCGAGGCACCGATACCGAAGAAAAACACCAGCATCATCTGTCGCCGACTCCAGTGATCGCCCAGCCAACCTGCGGGCAGTGAACAGGCGCCGAAGGCAATGAAACCGCCCAGCGACAGACCGATCAGCGTGGCGTAATCGAGGCCGAAAGCCTGCGTCATGCCGAGCACGGCGGCGGGAAAAATCAGCATGAACATGTGATCGATCACATGGGCGGCGTTGATGTAGCGAATGACATTTGTCGATTGAGTCATGGCGGCACGCTTTACGTTGTTGTGTGACGCTTATGCTAAGTTGGCCATAAAGCGCATTCCTGCCAAGCAAGTCATCAAATCAGACATGTTGATCAGCCACTTCGAACACGGCCCGGTGAGCGCCTACCCCCGGGATTACCTGGATGGCGCGCACCAGCCGCTGCACCTGCATCGCGAGGCGCAGCTGTTGTATGCCGTCAGTGGGATCATGCGCGTGGTCACGCAATCGGGGGCGTGGGTGATCCCGCCAAGCCGCGCCGTCTGGATTCCGCCAGAAGTGGCACACGAGATTTTCATGAGCGGCGATGTGCAGATGCGCTCGCTGTTCATCGCACCAGAACTATCACCCGCCAGCCTGCAACAGTGCTGCGTACTGGCCGTGACGCCGCTGCTGCGCGAGCTGATCCTGCGTGCCGTGCAAGGGCCGCCACATGCCGACAATCCGTTGATCCAGCAACTGATGCTCGAAGAACTTGCCGGTCTGGAAAACCTGCCGCTGCACATTCCGATGCCCGCTGACCGGCGCCTGCAAAACATCTGTCTGGCGCTGCTGCACACGCCCGATCACCCCAATACCCTGGAAGACTGGGCGCAGCAGGTTGGCGCCAGCTCACGCACGTTGGCGCGACTGTTCCAGCAACAATTGCAGATGAGTTTCAACGCCTGGCGCCAGCAACTGCGCCTGATGGAAGCCCTGCCGCGCCTGCTCGCCGGGGACAGCGTGCAGCGCGTGGCGCGGGATTTGGGTTACGGCAGCGCGCGGGCGTTCAGTGCGATGTTCCGCCGTTTGCTCGGCGAGAATCCCCGCGACTACCTGAACAACCTGGGCAAGCTCAGCGAACTCGTGTAGGCGCTGTCGAGTGAAACGAGGCTGCGATCTTTTGACGTTGTTTTTAAGATCAAGATCAAAAGATCGCAGCCTTCGGCAGCTCCTACATGGTGAGATCAGTGCATCTCGGTGAACGCGAGTTTCACGCCGATGGCAATCAGCACCGCGCCCATGGTGCGGTCGAACCAATGGCCCATGCGGGCGAAACCGGCCCGCACGCGCTGCTGACTGAACAGCATAGCCACCAGGCAAAACCACAGGGCGGTGGCAACGGCGAGGTAAACGCCATAACCCGCCTGCACCGACAACGGCGTATGCGGGTTGATCACCACCGTGAACAGCGACAGGAAGAACAGCGTGGCTTTGGGATTGAGACCATTGGTCACGAAGCCCGACGTGAACGCGCCGCGAGCCGTGCGTACGCCGGCCTCTTTATGTAGATCATCGGTCACCGTTTTCGCCGGTTGCGCACGTAGTGCCTTGAAGCCGATGTACAGCAAGTAAGCGGCAGCCGCCCATTTCAACGCGTTGAACAGCACGATCGACTGCGACACGATCAGGCCGATGCCGAGCAGCGAATAACCGACATGCAGGAAAATCGCCGTGCCCACACCCAGCGCGGTCCAGGTGCCAGCGCGGCGACCGTGGGTCACGCTCTCGCGCACCACCACGGCAAAGTCCGGGCCGGGGCTGGCGACGGCCAGCAAGTGGATCAGTGCAACGGTCAAGAACTCGGTCCAGTACATGGGGGCTCCTTTCGGCCAAGCGTATCAATTTGTTTCATCTGGTAGGCTCGGCAGATTACGCCCAACGCTCACAGCACAAAAGGTACAGTTGATGACGAACACGCGCCGCGCGGTATTCCTTGATCACCCTTCGCTGGATCTCGGCGACCTCGACCTCAGTCCGTTGCGCGAGTGTTTCAGCGATCTGCAGCTGTTCGCCCAGACCTTGCCCGGGCAAGTCGCCGAACGCCTGCAAGGTGCTACCGTAGCGATCAGCAACAAGATCCTGATCGACGCCGCCGCGATGGCCGCCAACCCCGATCTGAAACTGATCCTGATCACCGCCACCGGCACCAACAACGTCGACCTTGCTGCCGCCCGCGCTCAGGGCATCACCGTGTGCAACTGCCAGGGTTACGGCACGCCGTCGGTGGCGCAACACACGATCATGCTGTTGCTCAACCTCGCCACGCGTCTGGCCGATTATCAGACAGCCGTTGGCGAAGGTCGCTGGCAGCAGGCCAAACAGTTCTGCCTGCTCGACTACCCAATCGTTGAGCTGGAAGGCAAAACCCTCGGTTTGCTGGGTCATGGCGAACTCGGCGGTGCTGTGGCGCGGTTGGCCGAAGCGTTTGGCATGCGCGTATTGCTCGGACAGATTCCGGGGCGCCCTGCCCGCCCGGATCGCTTGCCACTGGCTGAGCTGCTGCCGCAGATCGACGCCCTCACCCTGCACTGCCCGCTCAACGAAGACACCCGCCACTTCATTGGTGCCCGCGAACTGGCGTCGATGAAACCCGGTGCATTCGTGGTCAACACGGCACGCGGCGGACTGATCGACGAGCAGGCGCTCGCCGATGCCTTGCGCAACGGTCACCTTGGCGGCGCGGCCACCGATGTGCTGAGTGTCGAGCCACCGACTCAAGGCAATCCGCTGCTGGCCGCCGACATCCCGCGCCTCATCGTCACCCCGCACAATGCTTGGGGCAGTGTTGAAGCGCGGCAACGTATCGTCGGCCAATTGCGCGAAAACGCCCAGGCGTTCTTCAGCGGTAAGGCGCTGCGGGTCGTCAGTTGATAAACTGCGGCACTTTTTTTTGAGGAGCAGTTATGGATCCGCGCAGTGAAGTACTGCTTCGTCAGCCCGAGTGGTTTCAAGGTTCGTTGTTGCTGGCTGGTTTGCCTGCCGACGATTTGCTCGGGCGCCTGCCCAATGCATTCGGCTGGTGCTGGCATGCCGGCGATCAAGCCGCGCTGGACGCTCGTTTCGAAGGTCGTAGTGATTTTGGCGTGAACGTCCCGCAGCGTGAGTTCGACAGCGCCGTGGTGTTTTTGCCCAAGTCCAAGGATCTGACCGACTACATCCTCAACGCCGTAGCTTCGCGCCTGGCCGGGCGTGAGGTGTTTCTCGTCGGCGAAAAACGCAGCGGCATCGAAGGCGCGTCCAAGCAACTCAACCCTTTCGGCAAGCCACGCAAGCTCGACAGCGCGCGCCATTGCCAGCTCTGGCAAGTCACCGTGGCCAATGCGCCTGAAGCGAAATCTTTGGAAAGCCTGGCGCAGACGTATGAATTGCCTTTGGCCGAGGGTCCGTTGAAAGTCATCAGCCTGCCGGGGGTATTCAGCCACGGTCGCCTGGACCGAGGCAGCGCCCTGCTGCTGGAGCATCTGGACAAACTGCCCAGTGGCCACTTGCTCGACTTCGGTTGCGGCGCGGGCGTGTTGGGCGCTGCGGTCAAACGTCGCTACCCACACAATCAGGTCACGTTGCTGGACGTCGATGCGTTCGCCGCCGCCAGCAGCCGCCTGACCCTGGCGGCCAATGGTCTGGAAGCCGAAGTGCTGACCGGTGACGGTATCGATGCGGCACCGATGGGTTTGAGCGCGATTCTAAGCAACCCGCCGTTCCATGTCGGCGTGCACACCGACTATTTCGCCACCGAGAACTTGCTGCGAAAAGCAGCGAAACACCTGAAAAACGGCGGCGAACTGCGGCTGGTGGCGAACAGCTTCCTGAAGTATCAACCGCTGATCGAGGAGCATCTGGGTGTCTGCGCAATCAAGGCCGAAGGCAATGGTTTCCGCATCTACCGCGCCAAGCGCGGCTGAAACTTCTTTTAAAAAAGAGGCTTGCTCAATCGGTTTTGCGAAGGCAGAATCCGCTCCGTCCTAGGGGAGTAGTCTCCCACGAGCGCCAAGCTCGTCCGGCATACGTCAACATACTTGATCCTCAGATCATGGCGTATGCGACCCAAGCGTCCGCAGCAGACGGATCGCAGGGTTTGACAAGACCTATGACACGCACACCTTACCCGGGGCGGGAAGGCTGTACGTGTCATAGCCGTGTCGACCCGCCCCTTAGGAAATCCTGATGCTGGACTCGTTACTCGTTCCCACCGCAATCGTTGCCTTGGCCGAAATCGGCGACAAGACGCAACTGCTCGCGCTGATTCTCGCCGCTCGCTTTCGCAAACCCTGGCCGATCATTGCCGGTATTGTTGCCGCGACCCTGGCCAACCACGCAGCGGCCGGTGCGGTAGGCGCCTGGTTCGGCAGTTTTTTCTCAGACGCCGTACTTCACTGGATTCTCGCCGCGAGCTTCACCGCCACGGCACTGTGGACATTGGTCCCGGACAAAATGGATGACGATGAAACCAGCACCGCGCGCAAGTTCGGGCCTTTCCTGACCACGCTGATTGCGTTTTTCCTGGCTGAAATGGGTGACAAGACTCAGGTCGCCACGGTGATGCTGGCCGCGCAATATCCGGAACTGTGGCTGGTGATTATCGGGACGACGGCGGGCATGTTGATTGCCAACGTGCCGGTGGTATTGGCGGGTAACTTTGCGGCGGACAAATTGCCGCTGACCTTGATCCGTCGCCTCGCGGCATCGGCGTTCATGATTCTGGCAATCGTTGCGGTGTACAAGGCGATGCAGAGCAGTGGCTGGGTTTAACCCTGAGAGAAGGAGCGTTCCCACGCTCTGCGTGGGAACGCAGCCGGGGACGCTCTGCGTCCCTTTTGGAACGCGGAGCGTCCCTTGAGGCATTCCCACGCAGAGCGTGGGAACGATCACCGACTCAGGATTTAGGAGCCTGTTCGTACAGCGGCATGACTTTCGGAATCGCCGCCTGCAGCGAGGCAATCCGGCTGGCCGAGGCCGGGTGAGTGCTCATGAACTCCGGCGGCGAACCTTCCGACGCCTTGCTCATCTTGTTCCACAAGGTGATCGCGGCGTTCGGGTTGTAGCCGGCGCGAGCGGCCAGTTCCAGGCCGATCAGGTCGGCTTCGTTTTCGTTGGCACGGCTGTTCGGCAGGGTCATGCCGTAGTTGGCCACGGTGTCGGCCAGCGCCAGGCTGTCCTGACCCAGACCGAGCAACGCACCCGCGCCCTGCTTGGCCATTTCAATCCCGTAAGCCTTCGACATTGCTTCACGACCGTGTTCGCGCAGGGCGTGGGCAATCTCATGGCCCATCACTGCGGCGATTTCATCGTCAGTCAACTTCAGGCTGTCGATCAGCCCTGTATAGAAAATGATCTTGCCGCCAGGACCACAGTTGGCGTTGAGCTCATCGCTCTTGATCAGATTGACTTCCCACTGCCATTGCGCCGCATCCGGACGGAAGTTCGGCGCCTGGGCGATCAGGCGGTTGGCAATCGCCTGAACCCGCTTGGCCTCGGGGCTGGTCTTGTCCAGCACACCCTTGCTGGAGGCCTCGCCGACGGTCTTCTGATACGACTGGGCATACATCTGGTCGACCTCTTGCGAGGACAGCATGCTGAACATGTACTGCTTGCGCTCCACACCCACGGCACCGCCGCTGGTGGTGTTGACCGACTGACAACCGGCCAGCAACAGCGCTGCGCTCAGTGCACTTACAACCAATGTCTTGTTCATTCAAAAACTCCCTGAAAACCTGCCGCGTATCCTAGGCGGGTAATTGTATCGACGCTAGATACAACGGACGTGTTGCAGCGACTTTCAGACGCTTCCCACTTGAGCTGTCGTAAAAAATTCACAGCGATCGCCAGGCCCGCAGCAACTGCGTCGCGCACCGATCCATTTGCGACATCGGCTTTCAATTGCACCGGCTCGCACTCATGGCCCGATGCCGACTGCCGATACATCAGCGCAGACGTCCTCTTGCGTGCGGAGCTCCCATGAAGTTCAAGTCGATCCAGTTTTCCGTCGCCGCCCTGGCCGGCGCCATCGTGCTTAGCGTGGTGGTCGCGCTGGTGCTGTATGCGCTGTTTTCCGGCGCCCGTACTCAAGAGATGGTGCAACAGCGCACCCAGGCCCAGTTCGAGCAAGTCATCGAACAGCGCCTGACGTCGCTGGCACAAACCCAGGTCAGCCAGATCCAGCGCGAACTCGAAGCGCCGCTGCTGATTGCCGGTGGGCTGGTGCGGGTCAACGCCCTGCTCGGCACGCCCGACGCCGATGGCCAGCCGCGCTTGAACGTCAGCCGCGAGCAACTGATCAGCCTGATCAAGGAGAACGTCGAAAAGAACCCGAAAATTCTCGGCACCTACATCGGCTGGGAAAAAAATGCCCTCGACCACAATGACGCGGCCTATGTCGGCACCCGCGTGGTCGGTATCGACGCGGCCAACGGGCGCTTCCTGCCGTGGTGGTTCCGCAACGACGACGGCAGCCTGGGCCTCGACAAACTGGTCGACGTCGACGACCAGAAGACCCTGTCCACCGGCGTGCGCGCCAGCGAGTATTACTTGTGTTCGAAAGAGAGCAAAAAAGCCTGCGTGATTGATCCGGCGCCGTACAAGGTCGGCGACAAGATCGTCATGCTCGCCTCCTTCATTGAACCGATCATGCTCAACGGCACCTTCCAGGGCATCGTCGGCGCCGACCTGTCGGTGAACTTCATTCAGGAAATGCTCCTCGCCGCCAACCAGAAGCTCTACAGCGGAGCCGGGCAAATGGCCCTGATCGGCGGCAACGGCCGGATCGTTGCCTACACCCAGGACGCCAGCAAGTTCGGCGAAAAAGTCAGCGACATCCTCGACGCCGAGCAGATTGCCAACATGGCCAATCTCAAACGCGGCGAAGTGACTTACTCCGTCAACAAAGACAAGGGCCGCATCGAGCTGTACCTGCCGTTCGGCATCGGCCAGACCGACGCACGCTGGACATTGATGCTGCAACTGCCGCTCAACGCGGTGATGGCGGATCTGCAAAAACTGCAGGCCGACCTCGATGCCGAACGCAAGTCCGACACGTTCGGCATGGCCATGGTCGGTCTGATCATCGCCGGCATTGGCTTGCTGGTGATCTGGCTGGTCGGCCACGGCATCGCCCGACCGCTGAAGCAAATGGTCGCCATGCTTAATGACATCGCTCAAGGTGAAGGTGATCTGACCCGACGCCTGAGCAGCGACCGCAGTGATGAACTGGGTTCGATCGCCAAGGGCTTCAATACCTTCCTCGCCAAATTGCAGGCGATGATCACCCAAGTGGTGACGTCGGTGCAGAGCGTCAGCGATTCTTCGGAGCACACCGCCGACATCGCCATTCGCACCAACATCGGTATCCAGAAACAAATGGCCGAGATCGATCAGGTCGCCACGGCGGTGCAGGAAATGACCGCCACCGCCCAGGATGTCGCGCGCAATGCGACGCAGGCAGCCCAAGCGGCCGGCCATGCTGATCAGGCGGCCAGTCAGGGCATGCAGATCGTCCGTGATACATCGAACTCGATCGGCGTATTGGCAGTGGAAATCGGCAAGGCGGTGGACGTGGTGCAGACGTTGGCCAAGGACAGCGAGAACATCAACGCGATCCTCACGGCGATTCGCGCGATTGCCGAGCAGACCAACCTGTTGGCCCTGAACGCGGCGATTGAAGCAGCGCGTGCCGGTGAGCAAGGTCGCGGCTTTGCTGTCGTGGCCGACGAGGTGCGCAATCTGGCGCAAAAAACGCAGAAAGCCACCGAAGAAATCCAGACGATGATCCAGCAACTGCAACAGGGCACCCGCGATGTCGTGCGGGTCATGGAAGACAGCCAGAACCGCACCGACGAAAGCGTGCAGCACGCGGCGAAAGCGGCACAAGCGCTGGAGACGATTACTCAGGCAGTGTCGGTGATCAACGACATGAATACGCAGATTGCCAGTGCCGCCGAAGAGCAGAGCGCGGTGGCCGATGATATCAACCGTAACGTGATCAATATCGGGCAAGTGGCGAATGAAGTGGCGGGGGGTGCGGATGAGTCGAGTTCGGCGAGTGCGGATTTGACCAAGCTGGCGGAGCAGCAGCGGCGGTTGATCAATCAGTTCAAGGTCTGAAAAGCGCAAAGCCCCTCACCCTAACCCTCCCGAAACGTCGGACCGCCCAGAGGGAGAGGGGACTGATTGCGGGATGCTTAAGGAATACGCCGACCTGAAAGATACTCGCTGAATCCATAATCGACTCGATGCATCAGGTCGGTAGATCACTCGAGACAACTCGGTCGGCCCCCTCTACCTCCGGGAGAGGGCTGGGGTGAGGGGCTTTTGATCTGCCCCAGTCAACCCGGGGTCAGACACTCCGGCCCATTGAGCTTCGGATCATTGATCAAATTCGCCAGCACCCGCTCACGCAACGCCGCCGGTTCACTGGCCAGCAAGCCCTGCAACACATGCAACGGCGTCTCGGGATCGAGCCACGCCGCCTGCCCCGCCTCATCGAGAATCAACGGCCGCCGCTGACTCGACGCCGGCTGCGTAATCACCGCCGTGCTCAACCAGACCTGCTCCTGCACCGGATACGCTTCCCAGATCGCCGCAAAAAACAGCGAAGCGCCCTCCCCCGGCGTCAGCCAGTACGGCCGCTTGCGCTGCGTTCCGCGCCATTCGTAGAAACCATTCGCCGGCAGCAGGCAGCGACGCTGGCGCAGTGCCTCACGAAACATCGGTTGCTCAGCCACGGTTTCCGCACGGGCATGCGCCGGCGTCTTCGACAAATCGGTCAGCCACGGCGGCGTCAGTCCCCAACGGGCGCGGGCCAGGGTGCGCTCACCGTCTTCACCGGCACGCAGCATCAACACCGAATCATTGGGGGAAATGTTCCACTGCGCCTGTTGATCGGCGGGAAAACCTGGCAGGGCCGCAAAATCACGGTTCCAGCGAAACAGGGCATAACGTCCACACATGGGGCAACACGACTCTGAAGTAAAACGAAGCTCAGCCTAACAGACCAGCGTCCCGGGAAAGCTCTCCGGTTCATCGCCGGGCAGCGGCAGCGCGGCATTGTACGCGGTGATCAGCTCACGGGCGTATTCGGCCTGATCGTTATCCACCGACAGCCCGAGCAGGCCGAAGATCGGCAGCTCACCGGTGCCGCCAAGCAAATCGCGGCCGACCAGATGCGCTTCGATGCCCTCGCTGGCGAGCATGCCCTTGAGCATTTCACCTTCCATCAGGTTTTCCGGATCGTAGATTCGCTGCATGGGCGCGCCTCACTCGTTTTCGCTGAACACTTCCAGAAACCAGTCCTCTCCGTGGACCTGCAATACAAACGTGATTGGCCGGCAACACACCTGACAATCTTCGATATAGGTCTGATCGCCGCCGGACAGGTCCACTGACGTCTCGACCGCTTCCCCACAATAAGGACATTCGTATTCAGCAGGTTCCAGCATCGCGGTCTCCCAAGTGACTTGTGCGTATAATCGCCGGTCTATTTGCAGGGCTATTTTTGTCTGGCTACTTTTTCAGACCGTGCCCCGCGGGTTTTCGATCAAAACCTTTACTTACCCTAGCCGTTTCCAACAAGAGAGCATGATGGGCGAATTCGATGCCATCCGACCTTACGACGACAGCGAAGTACCTGTGGTACTGGCAAGACTGCTTGGCGACAAGGCGTTTCTAGATATCCTCACCCACTTCCGCTTCCCGCGTTTTGCCGGTGCCTTCGGCTGGATGCTCAAACCACTTATAGCCCATCGGCTGCGTCGTGAGTTCGCCGACGTGACCTCGGTGGCGACGTTGCAGGACAAGGTCGAGTCCTACGTCGACCACACCATCGAGCGCGCCACCGACGGCGTGACCTACACCGGTGTCGAGCAATTCAAGTCGGGCAGCGCCTATCTGTTCATCGCCAACCACCGCGACATCGTGATGGACCCGGCCTTCGTCAACTACGCCGTGTACCACGCCGGCCTGCCGACGCCGCGCATCGCGATCGGCGACAACCTGCTGCAGAAGCCGTTCGTCAGCGACCTGATGCGTTTGAACAAGAGCTTTATCGTTCACCGTTCGATCACCGGCCGTCGCGAAAAAATGGCTGCGTATCAACTGTTGTCGGCGTACATCAACCACTCGATCCGCAACGATTGCGCCTCGATCTGGATCGCTCAGGCAGAAGGTCGGGCGAAGGACGGCGATGACCGCACCGAGTCGGCGATCCTCAAGATGTTCCACATGAGCCGCAAGGACGAGCCGTTCGGCGAGGTCATCCGTTCGCTGAACGTCACCCCGGTGTCGATCAGCTACGAATACGACCCGTGCGACCAGGCCAAGGCCCGTGAGCTGTACATCCGCGCCACCACCGGAACCTACGCGAAAGCGCCGGGTGAGGACGATGTGAGCATTGCCAAGGGCATCACCGGCTACAAGGGCCGCGTGCACGTGAACTTCGCCGCGCCAATCACCGAGCTGTTTGAAGACACCAAGCAATTGGCGGTCGAAATGGACAAGCAGATTCTCGGCGGTTACCGCTTGTTCCCGGTGCATTACCTGGCGTATGCCCAGTGGGCTGACACCGATCCGCAGTTGAATGTGCCGAAGGCTGCCGAGGTGTTCCCGGCGGATGAACTGGCCAAGGCGCAGGAAGAGTGGCAGAGCCGACTGGACGCTTGCCCTGAGGAACATCGTCCGTATCTGGTGCTGCAATATGCGACGCCGGTGCGCAATCAGTTCCGGGTCAAGGCTGGGTTGCCGCTGTAAAACAACGGCAAGATCAAAAGATCGCCGCCTGCGGCAGTGCCTGCATGAGATTCGTGTAGGCGCTGCCGCAGGCGGCGATCTTTTGCTTTTAGAAGCGCGTACTGATCCAGGAAACGATCAGCGCCAGGCCCAGGCAGGCAAAACCGAAACGATAGAAAAACCGGTTCATGCGCAAGGTCGCCCAATCCAGAATCGGCTCGGCATTCGGCTGCGCCTGGCGCTGGGCGGCAATGCTGGCCATCGCGCGTTGTTCACGGCGGCGGGTCGCGTGCAACAGCCAACTGCCCGGAAACGCCAACAACAGCGCCAGCAGATTGATCAATTTGGCGGGATGGGCGGTAAACAGCGTCATCAAGTGCAGCGACATCACAGACCTCTATCTGAACCGGTGTGGCAGACGCCAGATCGACGACTGCGGCGCGGATTCTACCCAAACCTCGCCACCCTGCCCCAGCCTTTGCGACAAATTACCTGACAATCGACCGATGGCTGTCCTGTGTCACGGCATCGTCATGTGGATAGGCCACCCTGCGCGCCTCGAAACACACATGGAATGCGACATGCTTCACGCTGAAAACCAGGACCGTCTGTACCTCATCACACCTTACGACGAACAACAGAGTCTCGTCGGCAGCCTTGCCTTCAATGTCCAGGATCGCCATTGGCTGGTGTATTGCGCGCTGGGCGGGCATCAGCATGCGGATTTGCCCGAGACTGATTTGCTGACGGGCGTGAGCGTTCTCGATTTCTACTCACAGGCCGCCTAAAAGCAAAAGCACCCTCACCCTAGCCCTCCCGAAACGTCGGACCGCCCGTAGGGAGAGGTGACTGACCGGGTTGTTTGGTCGAAATACATCGACCTGAAACTTCGAGGTGGATGTAGATCTCGAGAACAACGCAAATCGGCTCCCTTCCCCCTCTCCCCCTTGGGGGAGAGGGCTGGGGTGAGGGGGATCGATTTCCCATACGACACAAATTCCAACCCTGACACCCACAAAAAAGCCCGAAACCATAACTGGTCCGGGCTTTTTTCACATCCGTCGAAAACTTACTCGCCGAGCACCTGACCCACAGTCGGGTCCTTGAACAGACGCGTCAGCGCATCGCTCAACACATCGCTGACCAGTTTGGTGTTGGTTTCCTGGTTCGGCGCCATGCCGAAACGCTGGTCCAGCGACGCACCGTAACGGCCGCTGTAGCGACGGTTGGCGTTCTGTACATCGGAGCGGAAGGTCGCGCCGATGGTTGCTTCAGTCACGTACATGCCCTCTTTCGGCGACTGATACTTCAGCTCGGCCAGGGTCACGGTCAGTTGCGGAGCGTTTGGCGCGTTGTTGGTCGGGGTGAAGCCGAGCAGACGCACGGCGGCTTCAGCCTGAGCCTGCAACTTCGGCAGGATCTGCTCGCGCTGCACGGTGATGGCGCTGGTTTCCGGGTACAGGCCGCCACGGGTGCCCAACGTTGGCGACGGACGACCGTCAACCACACGAACGACGACTGGCTGGCCACGGCCGACGGCTGCCAGCTGAGTGGTCAGCTTCGGCTCCGGGCTCAGTTGTTGCGGGCTGTGGGCGCAGCCGGCCAGGGTCAAACCGGCCACAGTGATCAAACCGAACAACAGGCGTTGCAACATGCTCTTCTCTCCAGAATCAGGCACAAACAGGCCGGCAGTATAGCGGTGGGCCACTGCGGGTAACCAGCGCCCGGCAGCGAATACTGAAATGTCTGACAAACCCATGGGAAAGCGGTTCCTGTCACAGATTATTCACCCGGCATACACGCTCACGTCACGGCGCATTAGCAACCTTGCAATCAGTCCCCCACAAGGTACTCAATCATGCGTTATCTGATCTCGTTGTTCGCGCCACGCCCGCTACACCGCAGCTTCGCCCTGCTCGATCGCAACGGTCATTGCCAGGCATTCAAGCAGTGCAGCCTGCAGCCAATGGGCGACGGTTGGGTGGAAATCGAAGAAATCCGCCTCAACTGGTTGCACCAGCCTCTGCCCGCCAGCGCCCGCGTCATAGCGTCGCAGCCCCACGCACGGGTGCAGGCGATGTTGAGCATCTGACCGGATGCCTAATAAAAGTCATTAAACACGAGCAACTGCGCGCATTTCTTCGATACAATCTCCCCCCGATTATAAGGACGTCTCCTGATCGGGCCCCGCAACAGCGTCAATGCGCATGCATCGACACCCAAAATCGCCCACAGAGAGCCGCCCACACAGATCGAGTGAAGTTGGCGCGCTTGCCTGTTCTTCCGGCAAAAACCCCGCTTTTCGCGAATCTGCAGAGCTGTCATGACGCTCGGCCACCGCGTTGTTTTGCCTTTGCGGGCAAGGTGCCAGGCCTGGACAGCCCTTTTTTGAGGTTCACGTCTTCAAAAGAGCGTGAAAAAAACGGGTTTTCACAACTTCACAAGAGTGTGGCGAGCAAATGAAAAGTTTTGCGTCTGAACATGCACCATTAGCGTCTGAAACAGCCCAACGACACAGGACCGGGTATACCTCGAATATCGGAGCCTGAAGCCTGTCCGCTACGGATTTGGTTGCACAAAAACGGATGTCTCGACCATAAGTCGAATTGCCAGCCGCGTGCTGAAATGAGTTCATGGAGCTCTTGAAGCCAGGCCGCACGCATCCGTCGAAGTTGCGAAAAATTGCGAAGATTCGGACATGGCGACCTGACCACGGATAGCCTGGACACAATTGATCTGTCCCGGAACGCCTGGCAGCCATGCCGACAATTTGGTGCTGCAGATTTTGGAGACGCGTTAAATGGCGCATAACGAAGCAGTCGACGTAGTACTGGTTGGGGCCGGCATCATGAGTGCCACTCTTGCCGTACTGCTCAAAGAGCTCGACCCCGCGATCAAGCTGGAAGTCGTCGAGCTGATGGATTCCGGTGCTGCGGAGAGTTCCAACCCGTGGAACAACGCCGGTACCGGCCACGCGGGTCTGTGCGAGCTGAACTACACGCCGCAGGCCGCCGATGGCACCGTCGACATCAAGAAAGCCGTGCACATCAACACCCAGTTCGAGGTGTCGAAGCAGTTCTGGTCGTACCTGACCAAGAAAGGCACCTTCGGCTCGTGCAAATCCTTCATCAGCCCGGTGCCGCACCTGAGTTTCGTCCAGGGCGATAAAGGCGTTTCCTTCCTCAAGGAGCGCTTTGACGTGTTGAGCAAGCACCATGCTTTCTCCGACATGGAGTACACCGAAGACAAGGCCAAAATGGCCGAATGGATGCCGTTGATGATGCCGGGCCGCTCGCCGGACGAAGTCCTCGCCGCCACCCGCGTGATGAACGGCACCGACGTCAACTTCGGCGCCCTGACCAATCAGTTGCTCAAGCACCTGACCAGCGCTCCGGACACTCAAGTCAAATACTGCAAGCGCGTCACCGGCCTCAAGCGTAACGGCGCTGGCTGGACCGTCAGCATCAAGGACGTCAACAGCGGCAACACCCGTGAAGTCGACGCCAAATTCGTCTTCCTCGGCGCGGGCGGCGCGGCGTTGCCGTTGCTGCAGGCTTCGGGCATCGAAGAAAGCAAAGGCTTCGGCGGCTTCCCGATCAGCGGCCAATGGCTGCGCTGCGACAACCCGGAAGTGGTCAAACAGCACCAGGCCAAGGTTTACAGCCAGGCCGCTGTGGGTTCGCCACCGATGTCGGTGCCGCACCTGGACACCCGCGTGGTCGATGGCAAGAAATCCCTGCTGTTCGGGCCATACGCCGGTTTCACCACCAAGTTCCTCAAGCACGGTTCCTTCATGGACCTGCCGCTGTCGGTTCGCGCCGGCAACATCGGGCCGATGCTGGCGGTGGCGAAAAACAACATGGACCTGACCAAGTACCTGGTCAGCGAAGTGATGCAATCGATGGAGCAGCGTCTGGATTCCCTGCGCCGCTTCTACCCAGAGGCGAAAGCCGAAGACTGGCGTCTGGAAGTGGCCGGCCAACGGGTACAAATCATCAAGAAAGACCCGAAAAAGGGCGGCATCCTGCAGTTCGGTACCGAACTGGTGTCGGCCAAGGACGGTTCGCTGGCGGCCCTGCTCGGCGCTTCGCCAGGCGCTTCGGTAACCGTTTCGATCATGCTGGAACTGATCGAGAAGTGCTTCCCGGCCAAGGCCAAAGGCGAGTGGGCCGGCAAACTGGCGGAAATCTTCCCGGCCCGTGAAAAAGTCCTGGAAACCGATGCTGCGCTGTATCGCAAGATCAACACGCAGAACAACATCGCGCTGGAGCTGGTTGAAGAAAGCAGCGAGACCCCAAGCTACGCTTGATCACGCCGCATAAAAAACGCCCCGTACTCAGTGAGTGCGGGGCGTTTTTTTATGCCTGATGAAACGCAAAAGATCGCAGCCCTCGGCAGCTCCTACAGGGTGTACGTCAATCCCATGAAGGAGTTGCCGCAGGCTGCGATCTTTTGATCTTAAGCGCGAGCTTTGTCGATCAGCTCGATGTACTCGGCCGCGTTACGCTGATCAGCGATCAGGTCAACAAAGGTCTTGCCCTGCTCGTCCTTGCCATCGACGTCGTAACCGGCCGCGACGAAGAAGCCCAGAAAGCGTTCGAAGTCATCGATACGCAGGCCACGGTAGGCCTTGATCAGTTTGTGCAACGACGGCGAAGTGGCGTCGACCGGCTCAAAATCGAGGAACAGCTTGATCTGCTCATCGCCGATCTCGTCACCAATCACTTGTTTCTTATCTTTACGCATTGCCGACTCCAGCTCGCAGACATGACACGGGGCGGGCAGTTTACCCCTGCCCTGCCGCCGGGCTCAACGCGAACGCGTGCTGCCAGTGTGCAAATCGGCCCAGATGTGGCCGTTGGCGTAACTGAGGAACTGCACATACACGGTGTCGTTGCGCAGCAGATCGATGATCACGCGGTATTGGGCCTGTGGATAAAACAGCGTCAGGGTTTTGCTCTTGTCGTCATAAACCGGCTTTTTCAGGCTTTTGCTTTCGCCGTCGAAATTGACCAGGACCTGAGAGATGGTCGCGCCCTTGTTCAGGGACTTGCCCTTGAGGCGGATCATCAGCGGTGAAGTGACCGGGATCGGTTGTTGATTGGACTGGCGTTGTGCGCCGACAACCACGGAGTAGTCGGTGACCTGCAGCAATTGCTGCTGCTCGGGTTCGGCATCGCGCACCGTCAGATCGTCCGGCGGCAGGAATTGACTGTGCATCGGCGCGGCAAAAAGCGGCAGGCTGAAGGTCAGCAACAGGGCGGCGAGGCTGCGGATCAAGAGGTGCATGACAGGCTCCGTGGGGCGGGGCCGAGCACTCTAGCATGGGATTAAAAGCAAAAGATCGCAGCGTTCCGCAGCTCCTACAGGGTGTACATCAATCCCATGTAGGAGCTGCCGAAGGCTGCGATCCTTTGATCTTGCTTACATGCCTTTAACAGCAAAAATCCCGTTGGCATTGCGCCAGTAGCCTTTGTAGTCCATGCCGTAACCGAAGATGTAGCGGTCGATGCACGGCAGGCCGACGAAATCGGCTTTCAAGTCAGGACGCGCCTTGCGGTCGTGATCCTTGTCGATCAGCACGGCAGTGTGCACTTTGCGTGCGCCGGCGTGTTTGCAGAAGTCGATGATCGCGCCGAGGGTGTGCCCTTCGTCGAGGATGTCGTCGATGATCAGCACGTCGCGGTCGATGAACGAGACTTCCGGCTTGGCTTTCCAGAACAGGTCGCCGCCGCTGGTTTCATTGCGATAACGGGTCGCGTGCAGGTAGGACGCTTCCAGCGGGAATTGCAGATGCGTCAGCAGTTTGCCGGAGAAAATCAGGCCGCCGTTCATCACGCAGAACACCACCGGGTTGCTGTCAGCCAGTTGTTCGTTGATTTGTGCACCGACGCGGGCGATGGCGGCCTCGACTTCAGATTCGGTGTACAGGCAGTCAGCCTCTCGCATGATTTGACGGATATGCTCGAGATCAGCGGACATGGCGCTCTCCAGGGGGTTGGCGGAATTGGAAAAGCGGGCAAAGGTACGCATCCCGCCCGGTCGAATCAAGCCTTAATGGACTAACGTACAGAATGTCCTATAGGACATCACCCTCGGATAGATTAATCTAGGCCGGTTTTTTTGCCCGCCGCCGGAGTTTTTCCATGCCCATCCTCGAGATCCGCCATCCGCTGATCCGCCATAAACTCGGCCTGATGCGCCGCGCCGATATCAGCACCAAGAATTTCCGTGAGCTCGCTCAGGAAGTCGGCGCCCTGTTGACCTATGAAGCTACAAAAGATTTGCCGCTGGAGTCCTACGATATTGCAGGCTGGTGCGGCACCGTGTCGGTCGAGAAGATCGCCGGCAAGAAGATCACCGTCGTGCCGATCCTGCGCGCCGGTATCGGCATGCTCGAAGGCGTGCTGAGCCTGATCCCGGGTGCCAAGGTTTCCGCGGTGGGCGTCGCCCGCAACGAAGAAACCCTGCAAGCGCACACTTATCTGGAAAAACTGGTTCCGGAAATCAATGAACGCCTGGCGATGATCATCGACCCGATGCTCGCCACCGGCAGCTCGATGGTGGCGACCATCGACCTGCTGAAGAAAGCCGGTTGCAAGGACATCCGCGCGATGGTGCTGGTTGCCGCGCCGGAAGGCATTGCCGCCGTAGAAAAGGCTCACCCGGACGTGACCATCTACACCGCGTCCATCGATGAGCGCTTGAACGAGCACGGTTACATCATTCCTGGGCTTGGCGACGCCGGTGACAAGATCTTCGGCACCAAGCAGAAGGACGCGTGACCATGCAGCAAGAGTTCAACGATCCGCTCTGGCGCACGGTGCTGTCCGGCGCCCAGATGCTGTTCGTGGCTTTCGGCGCCCTGGTGCTGATGCCGCTGATCACCGGCCTTGACCCGAACGTGGCACTGTTTACCGCGGGTCTGGGGACGATCCTGTTCCAGATCGTCACCGGGCGTCAGGTGCCGGTGTTTCTGGCGTCGAGCTTCGCTTTCATCACGCCGATCATTCTCGCCAAGGGCCAATTCGGCCTCGCCGCGACCATGGGCGGTGTGATGGCAGCCGGTTTCGTCTACACCTTCCTCGGCCTTGCCGTGAAGATCAAAGGCACGGGCTTCATTGACCGCTTGCTGCCGCCGGTGGTGATTGGTCCGGTGATCATTTCCATCGGTCTGGCCATGGCGCCAATTGCCGCGAACATGGCGATGGGCAAGGCTGGCGATGGTTCTGAACTGATCCACTACCAGACCGCGATGATGATCTCGATGCCGGCGCTGCTGACCACGTTGATCGTGGCGGTGTTCGGTAAAGGCATTTTCCGTCTGGTGCCGATCATCTCGGGCGTACTGGTCGGCTTCGGCATGGCGTTCTATTTCGGCGTGGTCGACACGGCGAAGATTGCCGCTGCGCCGTGGTTCGCGATTCCGCATTTCACCGCGCCGGAGTTCAACTGGCAGGCGATTCTGTTCATCGTTCCGGTAGCGTTGGCCCCGGCCATTGAGCACATCGGTGGCGTGATTGCCGTCGGCAGCGTGACTGGCCGCGATTACCTGAAGAAGCCAGGCCTGCATCGCACCCTGCTCGGTGACGGCATTGCCACCACCGCCGCCGGCCTGTTCGGCGGTCCGCCGAACACCACCTACGCCGAAGTGACTGGCGCAGTGATGCTGACCAAGAACTACAACCCGAAAATCATGACCTGGGCGGCGATCTTTGCCATCAGCCTGGCGTTCATTGGCAAGTTCGGCGCGCTGCTGCAGAGCATTCCGGTGCCGGTGATGGGCGGGATTTTGTGCTTGCTGTTCGGCTCGATTGCAGCGGTGGGGATGAACACCCTGATCCGTCACAAGATCGATCTGGGCGAAGCACGCAATCTGGTGATCGTGTCGGTGACGTTGGTGTTCGGCATTGGCGGTGTGCTGGTCGGCACCGGCACTGGCCCGGATGATTTCGGCCTCAAAGGCATCGCGCTGTGCGCGGTGGTGGCGATTGCGCTGAACCTGATTCTGCCGGGCAATGATGGCTGGAAGAACAAGAAGGCGGATGAGCCGCTGATCTAACCCTGAGTGATCGTTCCCACGCTCTGCGTGGGAATGCCTCTAGGGACGCTCTGCGTCCAGTGACGCGGAGCGTCACGGGCTGCATTCCCACGCAGAGCGTGGGAACGATCATCACAGCGCCAGCGGCGCTCGTTCGCAGAGGGTCGCCAACGCCTTCGCCCATTGCCGGTCGTCGTTCAGACACGGCACCAGCACCAACTCCTCGCCCCCCGCTTCGCGGAACTGTTCCTTGCCGCGATCACCAATTTCCTCCAGGGTCTCGATGCAGTCGGCAACAAACGCCGGGCACATCACCAGTATCTTCTTCACGCCGCTTTTCGCCAGCTCATCCAGGCGCGCTTCGGTGTACGGTTCGATCCACTTCGCCCGCCCCAGACGCGACTGAAACGACACCGACCACTTGCCCTCCGGCAAGCCCATGCGCTCGGCGAACAACGCCGCTGTCCGCAGGCATTGCGCGCGATAACACGTCGCCAATACCGCAGGCGAGGCGTTCTTGCAGCAGTCCTCATTCTTGAAGCAATGATTGCCACTCGGATCGAGTTTGGTCAGGTGCCGCTCAGGCAAACCGTGGAAGCTCAGCAGCAAGTGATCGTAGTCCTGCTGCAGATGCGGCCGGGCGCTTTCAACCAGCGCATCGAGGTACTCCGGCTGATCGTAGAATGGCTGCAGCACCGACAATTGCACGTCGAGTTTCTTCTGGCGAATCACCCGTTTTGCTTCTTCGATGACTGTGGTCGTGGTGCTGTCGGCGAACTGCGGATAGAGCGGCGCCAGCGTGATGCGCTTGTGCCCCGCCGCCACCAGTTTGAGCAGGCAGGTTTCAATCGATGGCTCGCCGTAACGCATGGCCAGCTCTACCGGGCCGTGGGTCCATTGCGTGGTCATCTGCTGCTGCAGACGACGGCTGAGCACCACCAGCGGCGAGCCCTCCTCCCACCAGATCGAGGCGTAAGCGTGGGCCGACTGTTCTGGACGCTTGACCAGGATCAGCGACACCAGCAGACGCCGCACCGGCCATGGCAGGTCGATGACGTACGGGTCCATCAGGAATTGATTGAGGTAGCTGCGTACATCGGCCACTGAGGTTGAGGCCGGGGAACCCAGGTTGACCAGAAGCAAAGCGTGATCGGTCATGCAACGTCCTATTTCAGAGGCGGCCGGAGAGATCGTCCAGAGCCGCGCGTAAATCCGTGAACTGGAAAGTGAAACCCGCTTCCAGCAAGCGTGCCGGGATGGCCTTCTGGCCGCCGAGCAACAACAAAGACATCTCACCGAGGCCGACTTTCAATGCCAGCGTCGGCATCGGCATGAACGCCGGGCGGTGTAGAACGCTGCCCAGCGTCTTGGCAAATTCGCGATTGCGCACAGGTTGCGGCGCGCACGCATTATAAGGACCAGTGGCCTGCTCGCGGTGCAGAAGAAAATCAATCAGGGCGATTTGATCGTTGATGTGAATCCACGGCATCCACTGCCGACCATTGCCCAAAGGCCCGCCCAGCCCGAGTTTGAACGGCAACAGCAAGCGCGACAAAAAGCCGCCCTCGGCCGACAGCACCAGCCCGGTTCGCACCAGCACCACGCGGACACCCAGGGCTTCGGCGCGCAGCGCGGTTTCCTCCCAGGCAATGCACAACTGGCTGGCGAAGTCATCGATCACCGGCGGTGATTCTTCCGTCAGCTCGCGCTCACCGCCGTCGCCGTACCAGCCGATCGCCGAACCGGAGATCAGCAGCGCCGGTTTTTGTGCACGCGTTTCCACCCAGGCCAACAGGGTTTCCGTGAGGGTGATACGGCTGCTCCACAGCAACGCTTTGCGGCGATGAGTCCACGGCCTATCGGCAATCGGCGCACCGGCCAGATTGATGATCGCGTCCACAGACGCTTCGCCGAGGTCTTCCAGACGCGCAATACCACGCACCTGCGCACCACAGATTTTCGTGACTTTCTCCGGTTTGCGGCTCCACACCGTCAGGCGGTGGCCCTGCCCCAACCAGTGTCGGCAGAGCTGACGCCCGATCAAACCAGTACCGCCGGTCAGCAATATGTGCATGACATCTTCCTCGCGTGGCGTTTAACCCGGATCACTAGTCTATTTTTATAAGCAGGGATCTTTTCAATCGGGCAGGCTCTATTGTTTAACCATAGGCCAAGCTGTCAGAACGAGAACGTTAGAAGTTATACCAAAAAACAAAATTGTACAGGTTTCATCCACGGCGTAGTCTGTACAGAAAGGTAAACGAGGCCCCTATGACTGTACCTATCGCAATCATCGGCACCGGCATCGCCGGACTCTCCGCCGCCCAGGCTCTGACAGAGAGCGGGCACACCGTCCAGTTATTCGACAAGAGTCGCGGCAGCGGCGGGCGCATGTCGAGCAAGCGCAGCGACGCTGGCTCGCTGGACATGGGCGCGCAATATTTCACTGCCCGCGACCGCCGCTTCGTCACCGAAGTGCAGCGTTGGCAAAGCCAGGGCTGGGTCGCCGAGTGGACACCACAGCTCTACACCTATCAGGGCGGGCAACTGAACCTGTCGCCGGACGAGCAGACCCGTTGGGTCGGTGCGCCGCGCATGAGCGCCATCACCCGTGGCTTGCTCGATGGTCTGGAAGTGCACTTCGCCTGCCGGATTACCGAGGTCTATCGCGGTGAAGAACATTGGCATCTGCAGGACGCCGAAGGTTTCACGCACGGGCCGTTCAGTCATGTCGTGATCGCCACGCCAGCGCCGCAAGCGACTGCCCTGCTGGCCGCCGCACCAAAACTTGCCGGGGCTGCCGCCGGGGTGAAAATGGACCCGACCTGGGCCGTCGCCCTCGCTTTCGAAACACCACTGGATACGCCGATCGAAGGCTGCTTTGTGCAGGACAGCCCGCTCGACTGGCTGGCGCGCAACCGCAGTAAACCGGGGCGCGACAACACCCTCGACACGTGGGTTCTGCATGCCACCAGCGCGTGGAGCCGGCAACATATCGACCTGTCAAAGGAAGCGGTGATCGAACAACTGCACGGTGCGTTTGCCGAATTGCTGCACAGCGCCATGCCCGCGCCGAGCTTCAGCCTCGCCCACCGCTGGCTCTACGCACGTCCCGCGACCGGCCACGAATGGGGCACCTTGGCCGACGCCGATCTGGGTCTGTATGCCTGCGGCGACTGGTGCCTGTCCGGGCGAGTCGAAGGCGCATGGCTCAGCGGTCAGGAAGCCGCGCGCCGTTTGCACGAACACCTGCAATGAACCGCATCAATCCGCGTAAATTGCTGCTGTCGAAATGGACAGCAACTCACCCGCTGAATCGTGAAAAACATTTTCTGGTGACCGAGCTGTTCCGTGATGAGGAGGGCACGGTGCTGGAAGTCGAATTGCAGGCGGTCTTGACCAAGCGTGCTGAGCGCCTCGATTGGCAGACGCTACAAAACAACGCTGAATGGCTGCAGGGCTGGAAATAACCACCGCCCCCCTGTGGGAGCGAGCCTGCTCGCGAACGCGGTGTGTCAATCAATGCATTTGTTGAATGTTATTCCGTATTCGCGAGCAAGCTCGCTCCCACAGGAATTGCGTCCAATCGCAAAAAAACCTATACAAATGATTTGACTTGTACACCCATGAATCTATGCTGAAGAAAGTTGTACAGAGACACAGCTCTGTACAGGTATAGATTCGAGGTGTCCATGTCAGATCCTTGCGCAGCCAAACCAAAAATCGCCATCAGCGCCTGCCTGCTCGGTGCCGAGGTGCGCTACAACGGTGGGCACAAGGAATCGCGACTGTGCAGCCGTATCCTCACCGAGCATTTCGACTTTGTCCCTGTATGCCCTGAAGTCGCCATCGGTCTGGGCATCCCGCGCGAACCCATCCGCCTCATTGGCGAGGCCGAGCATCCACAAGCGGTCGGCACGGTAAACCCGTCGATCAACGTTACCCAGCCATTGGCTGAGTACGGCACGAAAATGGCCGCCGAACTTAATGACATCTGCGGCTACATCTTCATGCAGCAATCGCCGTCCTGCGGCCTGGAGCGGGTCAAGGTCTACCACGCCAACGGCGCCCCGGTGAACGGCGGCGGGCGCGGGATCTACGCCCAGGCGTTCTGCGCCCGCCATCCGGATTTGCCGGTGGAAGAAGCCGGGCGACTCAACGATCCGGTGCTGCGCGAGAACTTCATCACCCGCGTGTTCGCCTACAGCGAATGGCAACACGTCCTCGCCGGGGGCCTGAGTCGTCGCGCCCTCACCGAATTCCATTCGCGCTACAAATACTTGCTGATGGCCCACAACCCGCTGCAATACAAAGCGCTGGGCAAACTGCTCGGCAACATGGCCGATACCGATCCCGTCGAACTCGGCCCCCGCTACTTCTGCGAACTGATGGCAGCCTTGAAAAAATGCGCCACACGCGGCACCCACAGCAATGTCCTGCAGCACATCAGCGGTTATCTGAAACAGGCGATCAGCGCCGAAGACAAACAGGAAATGCAACACGTCATCGGCCAGTACCGCCAAGGCATCGTGCCGCTGGTAGTGCCGTTGACCTTGCTCAAGCATCACTTTCGCCTCCATCCGGATTCGTACATCGCGCAACAGGTTTACCTGCAACCGCACCCGGAAAACCTCAGTCTGCGAAACGCAATCTAATGAATGACAAACTCGATACCAGCGCCCAGGAAGACCTGGGCGCGGATTTTAAAAAAGCCCTCGACGAGGGCTGGCTGCCGATCCGCGAAGTCGCCCGGCAGACCGGCGTCAATGCCATCACTCTGCGCGCGTGGGAACGCCGCTACGGGCTGGTCGTGCCGCAACGCACGCCCAAGGGTCACCGGCTGTATTCGGCCGAACACGTGCAACAGATTCTGACCATCCTCACCTGGCTCAACCGTGGTGTTGCCGTCAGTCAGGTCAAACCGCTGCTCGACGCACCGCAGGCGTTCAGCGAATCCGTGGAGAACGACTGGCAGCGCTTGCGCCAAACCCTGCTCACCGCCGTCACCCAGCTCAATGAACGCAGCCTCGACGACAGCGTCAATCAGGCCATGGCGCTCTATCCGCCACGCACGCTGTGCGAGCAATTGCTGATGCCGTTGCTGGCGGAACTGGAGCAGCGCTGGCAAGGCCAGTTCGGCGCGCAGATGGAGCGGGTGTTCTTTTATTCGTGGTTACGCAGCAAATTCGGCGCACGCATCTACCATAACAATCGTCAGTTGAATGGCGCCCCGCTGTTGTTGATCAATCATTCCGACCTGCCACTGGAACCTCATCTGTGGCTATGCGCGTGGCTGATCAGCAGCGCCGACTGTCCGGTGCAAGTGTTTGACTGGCCGCTGCCGGCTGCCGAACTGGCGCTGGCGATCGAACATCTACAAGCCCGTGGCGTACTGCTGTATTCCAGCAAATCCATAAACCTTGCGCAGTTGCCCAAGCTACTGAACGGAGTCAGTTGTCCAAAAATGCTGGTCGGACCAACGGTATGCATCCACCACGCCGAGTTGTCCGTAAAAACCTCTGAGATGGCTGATGTGTTCCTGGCTGAAGACGCGCTTCTGGCGCATCAGGAACTCGTTCAGCGTGGGCTGATTTAATGGACGCCGTGAGTGCCGACATGCAATTGATCTGGCTGCGCAGCGACTTGCGCCAACATGACAACACTGCCCTCGCGGCTGCCGCAGCGCGCGGCCCGACGGTCGCCGTGTACCTGTTGAGCCCGCAGCAGTGGCTGGAACATGACGATGCGCCGTGCAAGGTCGACTTCTGGCTGCGCAACCTGCGTGAGCTGAGCGCAAGCCTTGGCAAGCTCAACATCCCGTTGCTGATTCGCACTGCAAACCATTGGGATCAAGCCCCGGCGGAACTGCTCAAACTCTGCCGCCAGCTGAAGATAGCGGCGGTTCACGTCAATGAAGAATATGGCGTCCATGAAAGCCGTCGCGATGCAGCAGTAGGCGAAACGTTAAAGGCCGAGGGCATCACGTTTCACAGCTATCTCGACCAGTTGCTGTTCAAACCCGGCAGCGTGCTGACCAAGACCGAGAGTTACTTCAAGGTGTTCAGTCAGTTCCGCAAAGTCTGTTACGAACGCCTGCATCGCTCGATGCCTGCGTTGGTCAAGGCCCCAGGCAAACAGGCAAAACTTGCCATCGACAGCGACCCGATTCCCGACTCAGTGAAGGGTTTCTCGACGCCGAGCCAGACCTTGCGCGATCTATGGCCCGCCGGTGAACAGGAAGCCCGGCGCCGCCTCGACACCTTCACCGACGCGCAGATCGACTACTACCAGAGCGAACGCGACTTCCCGGCCAAACCCGGCACCAGTCAGCTCTCGGCGTATCTTGCTGCCGGGGTGATCTCGCCACGGCAATGCCTGCACGCCGCCCTGCAAAGCAATCAGGGTGAATTCGAAAGCGGCAAGGTCGGTGCGGTTACCTGGATCAACGAGCTGCTCTGGCGCGAGTTCTACAAACACATTTTGGTCGGCTATCCACGTGTCTCACGCCACCGTGCGTTTCGCCCGGAAACCGAGGCGCTGGCCTGGCGTGATGCGCCGGACGATCTTGCCGCATGGCAAGAAGCGCGCACCGGTCTGCCGATCATCGACGCGGCCATGCGCCAATTGCTTGAAACCGGCTGGATGCACAATCGCCTGCGCATGATCGTGGCGATGTTCCTGACCAAAAACCTGCTGATCGACTGGCGCGAAGGCGAGCGTTTTTTCATGCGCCACCTGATTGATGGTGATCTGGCGGCAAACAACGGTGGCTGGCAATGGAGTTCGTCGACGGGCACCGATTCGGCGCCGTACTTCCGCATCTTCAACCCGCTGAGCCAGTCGGAAAAATTCGACAGCGAAGGCCTGTTCATCAAGCACTGGCTGCCGGAACTGGCCGACCTCAACAAAAAAGAAGTGCACAACCCGGCCAACCTCGGTGGCTTGTTCGGCGCCGCGGACTACCCGTCACCGATCGTCAACCTCAGCACCTCGCGCCAGCGGGCACTGGCGGCCTTCAAGAATCTGCCTTCGCGTACGTCTACAGGAGGCGATGATGAGTGAATTCCTGCGCCGCTTCGCCCGGCAATTTTCAGCGTTGAACAAAGACAACCTGCAAAGCCTGGGCGAGCTGTACAGCAATGACATTCACTTCACCGATCCGCTGCACGAGGTGCAGGGACTCACACAGCTACGCGAATATTTCGGCGAGCTGTACGCCAACGTCAGCGAGCTGCGTTTCGACTTTCATGGTTTCGACCAGATCGGCGACGGCGAAGGCTACCTGCGCTGGCTCATGAGTTATCGCCACCCGCGCCTGGCGGGTGGCCGCGTGATTCGTGTCAGCGGCTGCTCGCATCTGTTGTGGCACGACAAGGTTTATCGCCATCGGGATTATTTCGATGCCGGGGCGCTGCTGTATGAACACTTGCCAGTATTGGGCCGGGTCATCGCCTGGCTGAAAAGGAGAATGGGATGAGTCGTACACCTCCACGGCGTTATTGGTTGACCGGGGCCAGCAGTGGCATCGGCGCGGCGCTGGCTGAAGAGATCCTGAAAACCGGTGCACATCTGGCCGTCAGTTCTCGCCAGGTCGCACCGCTCAAGGTCTTGTCGCAACGCTATCCAGGGCAGGTCCTGGTGGCGCCGGGAGACCTGACCAACAGCCAGACGGTTCGAGAAATCGGTGAGCGCATCGCCGAAGACTGGGGTTCGCTGGACTCGGTGATTCTCAACGCTGGCACCTGCGAATACGTGGATGCCAAGCAGTTCGACTCCTCGATCATCGAACATGTGGTGCGCACCAATTTGCTCGCCAGCAGTTATTGCATCGAGGCCGCCCTGCCGCTGCTGCGCAAAGGCACCGCGCCGCATCTGATTGGCGTGGCCAGTTCGGCGACCTACCTGCCGCTGCCACGGGCCGAAGCCTACGGGGCCTCAAAGGCAGGTTTGCGTTACCTGTTCGAATCGCTGCGCATCGATCTGGCCGACGAAGGCATTGAAGTAACGGTGGTCAGCCCCGGTTTCGTTGAAACACCGTTGACCGCCAAAAATGATTTCCCCATGCCCTTGAGCTGGCCTGTGGATAAAGCCGCGCGGCACATCTTCGCCAAGCTCAAGGACCGGCCGCTGGAGATCGCCTTCCCGGCGCTGTTCATGGCCGCGCTGTGGCCGCTTTCGAAACTGCCGGCACGCGTCCAACTGGCGATCGGCAAGCGCATGGTGCGCAAATCACCTCCGCTGACGGATCCGACATGAAAATCGCCATCGTCGGCAGCGGGATCGCCGGACTGACTTGTGCCCACCTGCTCAATCGCCGGCACGAGGTCACGGTGTTCGAGGCCAGCGACTGGGTCGGTGGCCACACGCACACCGTCGACGTCACGGTCGCAGGACGGCAGTACGCCGTCGACACCGGCTTCATCGTGTTCAATGACTGGACCTATCCGAACTTCATCCGCCTGCTCAGCCAGCTCGGCGTAGCGTTCAAGCCGACGCAAATGAGTTTTTCGGTGACCGACCCGGACACCGGCCTGGAATACAACGGCAACAACCTCAACAGCCTCTTCGCCCAGCGCAGCAATCTGTTGTCACCGGGGTTCTGGGGCATGTTGCGCGATATTCTGCGCTTCAACAAAGAAGCCCAGCGAGACCTGGTTGAACTGCGCATCGGCGCCGACACCACCCTCGACGACTACCTCAAGGCTGGCGGCTACGGTGAACGCTTCATCCTGCATTACATCGTGCCGATGGGCTCGGCGATCTGGTCAATGCCGATGGCGGAAATGCTCAATTTCCCGCTGCAATTTTTCGTGCGGTTCTTCAAGAACCATGGACTGTTGTCGGTCAGTGATCGTCCGCAGTGGCAGGTCATCGAAGGCGGTTCCAGCACCTATATCGCGCCGTTGACGGCAGCATTCAAAGACAGGATCCGCCTCAATTGTCCCGTAACCCGGGTCGATCGCGATGGGCATGGCGTAGTTATCCACAGCCCGGCAGGTCTCGAACACTTCGATCAGGTGGTGTTCGCCTGCCACAGTGATCAAGCGTTGAAACTGCTGGCAGTCCCAAGCGATGCCGAACGCGCGATCCTCGGTGCCCTGCCCTACGCCGACAACGAAGTGGTACTGCACACCGACACGCGCTTGTTGCCGACGCGAAAACTGGCCTGGGCGAGCTGGAACTATCGGCTCAGCGGCGCCGGCCACACCCACGCCGCTGTCACCTACGACATGAACATTCTGCAGGGCATTCAGAGCGACACCACGTTTTGTGTCAGCCTCAATCAGAGCGCCGGCATCAGCCCCGACAAAGTGCTCGCCCGCTACACCTACGCCCATCCACAGTTCAGCCTCGCCGCAGCGGCCGCACAGCAACGCTGGGGCGAACTGGATGGCGCGCAACACACGCATTATTGCGGCGCCTATTGGGCCAACGGTTTCCATGAGGACGGTGTCGTCAGCGCCTTGCGCGTGGCCGCCGCGTTCGGGGAAACCCTATGAACAGCGCTCTGTACAGCGGCTGGATCGGCCATCGGCGTTTCTCGCCACGCCGCCATGAGTTCCGCTACCGGATCGGTTTGCTCTACCTCGATCTCAGTGAACAGGACGCGGTGCTTGAACTGTCGCCTCTGGCCGGGCGCAGTCGCTTTGCTCCATTTTCGTTTCGCGAAACGGACTATCTCAAGGCATTCACCGGCCGCGGCATGCGCCTGATCGATGCCGTGCGGCAGCAGGTCGGCATCGCCATCGGCCATGAACCGCAAGGTTCGATCTGCCTGCTGACCCAGGCGCGCAGTTGGGGATTGTCGTTCAATCCGGTGAGTTTCTTTTACTGCCATGAGGCCGACGGGCAACTCGCCGCAATCGTCTGCGAAGTCACCAACACGCCGTGGCGCGAGCGTTATCACTACGTGCTGCCGGCGCGCACACCTGTCGACCTGCACGATTTCCACCAGCACTTCGCCGTGGCCAAGGCCTTTCACGTTTCGCCGTTTTTGCCGCGCGATCTCGAATACCGCATGAGCTTCAGCCCCGCCGCGCAAAACCTCGGCGTGCACATGGCCGACTGGCAAGGCGAACACAAACTGTTCGATGCGACGCTCAATCTGCAACGCGAAAGTCTTGATCGCCGCAGCCTGCACCGTTACTTGCGGCGCTTTCCGTGGATGACCGCGAAAACAGCCTTGGCGATTTACTGGCAGGCACTGCGCCTGCTGCTCAAACGCGCACCGCTCTTTGCTCATCAGGCTGCCGACGGCAGTTTTCAAACCGCCACCGTGCCTCCCAAGGAGCACCGCCATGAAATCCTCTAGTCTGTCGGTCAGTCGGTTCAGCGCCAACGGTTTGACCGGATCGCTGCTGCGTCGCGGCGTGTTGCGCCAATTGGCGCAGCTCAAACACGGGCAATTACTGGTGGTCGAGGATGGCGAACGACTGATGTTCGGTACGCCGGGCAGTGCCTTGCTCGGGGAAATCCATGTGCTCGACTCGGCCGTCTGGGGCATGGTTGCCGGCAACGGTTCGATTGGTGCCGGCGAGGCCTTTATTCACGGCTATTGGAGTTCACCGGATCTGACGGCGGTGGTTCGCGTATTCGTCAGCAATCTCGACGTGCTCGATGCCATGGAGGGTGGCCTGGCCCGCCTCGGCCGGCCGTTGGTGCAAGGCCTGCACTGGCTCAACCGCAATACGCGTAAGGGGTCGCAAAAGAACATCGCCGCGCACTACGACCTCGGCAACGATCTGTTCGAGCAATTTCTTGATCCGACCATGATGTATTCGGCGGCGCAATTTCTCACCCCTGAAGACAGCCTTGAGCAGGCGCAGCTGAACAAGCTGGAGCGGATCTGCCAGAAGCTTGCGCTCAAACCCGCTGATCATTTGCTGGAGATCGGCACCGGTTGGGGCAGCATGGCGCTCTACGCCGCGCAGAATTACGGTTGCCGGGTAACCACCACGACATTGTCGAAAGAGCAGTACGCGTATACCGCGCAACGCATCGAACAATTGGGTTTGCAGGATCAGGTCACGCTGCTGCTCAAGGACTACCGTGATCTCAGCGGCGAATACGACAAACTGGTGTCGATCGAAATGATCGAAGCGGTCGGTCACCGCTTCCTGCCGACCTACTTCAAACAGTGCGCGCACCTGCTCAAGAGCAACGGCCTGATGCTGATTCAGGCGATCACCATTCGTGAGCAACGCTATGAACAGGCAAAGCGCGGCGTCGACTTTATCCAGCGTTACATCTTCCCCGGAGGCGCTCTGCCCAGCGTGCAGAAAATGCTCGAAGTGGTCAGCCGCAACACCGACATGAATCTGTTGCACATGGAGGATTTCGGCCTGCACTACGCCCGCACCCTGCGCCTGTGGCACGAGAACTTCCGCCGCGCGCACGTCCGCTTGAGCGAGTTGGGCTACGACGATTATTTCCTGCGGCTGTGGGAGTTTTATCTGTGTTACTGCGAGGGCGGCTTCCTCGAACGCACCATCGGCACCGCGCAATTGCTGCTGGCCAAACCGGCCGCGATGACCGCGCCGCTGCTCGGACGCTTCGATGCTTGAGCGTGTCGCCAATGCCGTGTTGTTCCAGATCGGCTGGCTGACCTGCGTGCTCGGCGGCAACAGTTTGTGGTTGCTGCTGGCGTTGGCGGTGCTGGTGATTCATCTGCGCTGGATCAGCAGTTGGGCCGCCGAGGGGCGCCTGGTGTTGAGCGTGGTGATTGTCGGCACGGCGGTGGACAGCGTTTTGCGCGCGGCGGGCGTGTTCGAATTTCAGGATCAGTCGCCGCTGATTCCGTTATGGCTGATGCTGCTCTGGGCGTTGCTCGCGACCACCTTGCGTCACTGCCTGGCCTGGAGCGCGCGGCCCTGGTGGCTGGCGAGTGTGCTCGGCGCCGTCGGTGGCGCGCTGTCGTATTACGGTGGCGGGCGACTGGCCGGCGTGCAATTTCCCTATGGTGAACTGCCGACCCTGATCGGCATCGGACTACTCTGGGCGCTGCTGTTTCCGCTGCTGCATGCGATGGCGCGGCGACTGACGCACTGAGCGTCTGTCAGACCTTTCACACACGCATCGGTCGCTGCCTTACACTGGCGCCATGAAAACCATCCCCCACCAGCAAATCGCCGAACCGGCCGTCACCTGCTCGACTTGCGCAGCGTGCTGCTGTCAGCTTGAAGTGATGCTGATCACCGACACCGGCGTGCCTGATCGCTTTATCGATACCGATGAGTGGGGCGGCGAAGTGATGCTGCGTCTGGACGACGGCTGGTGCGCGGCGCTGGATCGCGACAGCATGATGTGCACGATCTATGAGAAACGCCCGCTGATCTGCCGCGAGTTTGAAATGGGCGCGCCGGAGTGCATTGAAGAACGCAAAGGCATCACGACCGCCTACCGCTGATTTAAAGCAAAAGATCGCAGCCTTCGGCAGCTCCTACAGGAGAAATCATTCCCATGTAAGAGCTGCCGAAGGCTGCGATCTTTTGATCTTTTTTACAGCGGCATTGTGTAATGCAGCGAGTAACTTTCTACACCGTCGTTGCTGCTGGCCAGGCCGGCGTTGGAATAGTGCGTCGCACGAATCCCGACTTCATGCCCGCCATTGAAACGCAGACCAAAACCGAAGCGGTCTTCAAACTGGAAGGAGCCGCCGAGATTGTTGGATTCGTACTTGGTATTGGAAAACGCCGCTACACCAATCCCCGCCTCTACATACGGTTTAACCGATTGACCGGCAAACTCGTAAACAAATACCGGAGAGAACGACAGGCTGTTGTTGCTGGACGTCTTGTCGCCTTCCCAGTAGGTGTAGGCACCGCTCCAGTAACCGGTCAGGCGACCGACGTCACTTTGCAGCCAGCTCTTGTCCCAGTCGAAATTCATGCCCAGGCGATAGGTCATGGTCGAGTCGCTGGTGGCCCCCACCGCGAACTCCACGCCTGCCGCTTGTGCAGTAATACTTTGCCCCATCAGTGCGGCCGCAATCGCGGCCAAGCAGAATAGTCGCTTCACGTTGAAACTTCCTTTTCCGGAACGATCGTTTGGTTTTCTAGATAACTCTCCGCTATAGAAGCTAGCGCCTGCTTAGAAGTTCAGCTGATTTTTTAGTTATTTCACATTTTTTTTACAAACTGAATTTCTGCACTTCGCCGGCAGCTTGCCCCAGTAGCGGCAGGATCTTTTTGAAGTACGCAGGATCCGCGCTGGTCCAGAATCTGACCGGCTGGTTCGGGCCGGCAGCGAGCAAGTCACGCTCCGCCAAAAGCCGCTGAAGTTGCCGCGCCACAGCAGCGCCGGTATCGATCAGGCTGATGTCCTCGGGGATCATCGACTTGAGCATTGGCTTGAGAAAGGGATAGTGGGTGCAGCCCAGAATGATCGTGTCACAACCGCTGGCCAGCAATGGCTCGACATAACGTTGCAGCAACTGACGCAACTCGGCGCTGTGCAGATCGCCGCTTTCAATCAGCTCGACCAGGCCGGGGCATGGCTGGGTGATCACGCGTACGTCAGTGGCAAAGCGATCGAGCAGCGCGGCGAACTTGGCGCTCTGCAACGTGCCTGTGGTGGCGAGCACGCCGACCACACCGCTGCGGGTCGCAGCCGCGGCCGGTTTCACTGCTGGCTCCATGCCGACAATCGGCCAGTCGGGAAAATCACCGCGCAACTCGGCGACAGCTGCCACCGTGGCGGTATTACAGGCCAGCACCAGGGCCTTGGCGCCTTGCTCGCGGAAAAACCCGGCCATCACGCTGCAACGCTGGCGAATGAACTCCGGGGTTTTCTCGCCATAGGGAATGTGCCCGCAATCGGCGAAGTACAGTAGCGATTCATCGGGCAACAGATGCTGGATCTCCGCCAATACCGACAGACCGCCGACACCGGAATCGAACACCGCGATCGGTGCCTCACGCATGGCGCGATCCACAGACAGTGCAACCCGGATCACGCTTGACCCGCAGTTCCCGGAAGCGCGAACCCAGGGCGTCGATCAGCAACAAGCGCCCCACCAGCGGCTCGCCGAAACCGACCAGCACCTTCAAGGCTTCCAGCGCTTGCAGACTGCCGACCAGCCCGACCAGCGGCCCGACCACACCGGCTTCGCTGCAGGTCAGTTCGGCTTCGCTGCCGTGCCCGTACAGGCAGTGGTAGCACGGACTTTCCGGGCGACGCGGGTCGAATACCGACAGTTGCCCTTCCAGACGGATCGCCGCACCGCTGACCAAAGGCTTGCACGCGGCCACACACGCCGCATTGACCGCTTCGCGGGTGGAGAAGTTATCGGAACAGTCGAGCACCAGATCCACCGCTGTCACGGCAGCCGCGAGAGAATCCTCGTCCAGCGCCTGACGATGGGCGATCAGTTCAATCTCGGGGTTGATCGCGGCCAGACGCTTGAGCGCCGAGTCGACCTTGCTCATGCCGACGCTGTCGGTGTCATGGATGATCTGGCGTTGCAGGTTGGTCAGATCGACCGTATCGAAATCCGCCAGATGCAGTTCGCCGACACCCGCCGCCGCCAGATACAGCGCAACCGGCGCACCGAGACCGCCAAGGCCGACGATCAACACACGACTGTCCTTGAGCTTCAACTGCCCGTCGATGTCGATGTGTTGCAGCAGAATCTGCCGGCTATAGCGCAGCAATTCCTGATCATTCAGCACGGCAGGCGCCCCAGACTGATGCGTTGATGGCCGCCCAGATCGGTGCGGCTGTGGACTTCTTCAAAACCGCGCGTGAGCAGCAGATCGCGCACGGCTTCGGCTTGATCATAGCCGTGTTCGAGCATCAGCCAGCCACCTGCTTGCAGATGATCCGGGGCCTGCGTAACGATCAGACGCAGATCGTCGAGACCGTCTTCACCGGCGACCAGCGCACTGGCCGGTTCGAAACGCACATCGCCTTCGACCAGATGCGGATCGGCGGCGGCAATGTACGGCGGGTTGCTGATGATCAACTGGAAGCGCTGACCTTCCAGCGCGCTGAACCAGTGGCTGCTCAGCACGGTGGCATTGTTCAAGTGCAGTCGCTGGCGATTGCGTTCAGCCAAGGCTACGGCCTCGAGCACACGATCCACCGCTGTGACTTTCCACGCCGGACGTTCGCTGGCCAAGGCCAATGCGATCGCGCCGCTGCCAGTGCCGAGGTCGAGCACGTTGGCCGGGGTTGCGGGGAGCAATTCCAGCGCTGCTTCCACCAGCAATTCAGTGTCCGGGCGCGGGATCAGCGTGTGCGGCGCGACTTCCAGATCGAGCTTCCAGAAACCCTGCTGACCCAGAATGTAGGCCACCGGCTCACCGCCACGGCGACGTTGCAGGTATTCGGCAAACGTCAGCGCCGCTTCACTCGGCACGATGCGTTCGGGCCAGGTGTGCAGAAAACTGCGCGATTTGCCCAAGGCCGCCGCGAGGAGCAATTCGGCGTCAAGACGCGCGGTGGGCGAGTCCGGCAGTTCGGCGGCGCGCAACAGGCTGGCAATGATGGTCATTTATTCACCTATCGCTGCGAGTTGGTCAGCCTGGTATTCGGCCAGCAACGGCTCGATCACCGCTTCAACGCCACCGGCGAGAATTTCATCGAGCGAATACAGGGTCAGGTTGACGCGATGGTCAGTGACCCGGCCCTGCGCAAAGTTATAGGTGCGAATACGCTCGGAACGGTCGCCGGAACCGACGAGCAGTTTACGTTCGCTGGCGATGGCATTCGCCGCCGCTGCGGTTTGCTGATCGTTAAGCTTGGCCGACAGCCAGGCCATCGCACGGGCGCGGTTCTTGTGCTGGGAACGTTCTTCCTGACACTCAACCACGGTGCCGGTCGGCATGTGCGTGATGCGGATCGCCGAGTCAGTAGTGTTGACGTGCTGACCACCGGCCCCGGAAGAGCGATAGGTGTCGACGCGCAAATCCGCCGGGTTGATCTCGATGGCTTCGCGCTCATCCGGCTCGGGCAACACCGCCACGGTGCAGGCCGAGGTGTGGATACGGCCCTGGGATTCAGTGGCGGGTACACGCTGTACGCGGTGCGCGCCGGATTCGAATTTCAGCTTGCCGTAAACGTTGTCGCCTTCGATGCGCGCGATGACTTCTTTATAGCCACCGTGTTCGCCTTCGTTTGCCGAAAGGATCTCCACGCGCCAGCCACGTCGCTCGGCGTAACGCGAGTACATGCGGAACAAATCGCCGGAGAAGATCGCCGCCTCATCGCCTCCCGTGCCGGCGCGAATCTCGAGATAGACGTTGCGGCCGTCATTCGGATCCTTGGGCAGCAACATGCGTTGCAGATCACCCTCCAGCGTGATCAGCAATTCCTTGGCTTCGCGGACTTCTTCCACGGCCATTTCACGCATGTCCGGGTCGCTGTCCTTGAGCAACGCCTGGGCGCCTTCCAGATCGCCTTGTACGCTGAGCAGCTTTTTATAGGCTTGCACGACCGGCTCGAATTCGGCGTATTCCTTGGAATAAGCGCGGAACTTGGTCTGATCGGCAATGACTTCGCCGTCGCCGAGCAGCGCGGTCAGTTCCTCGAAACGATCCTGGAGGGTGTCCAGCTTATTGAGCAGTGACGCTTTCATTGCGGTTTTTTATCCGAAAAGCTATCCGGTGAGCCCTCAAGGGCAAAGAGTTCCTGGGCCATGGCCAGCGCATCGAGGCGGCCTTCGGCAGAAAGCTTTTTCAATTGCACGCTGGGCGCGTGCAACAGTTTATTGGTCAGGCCACGGGCCAATTGTCCGAGCACGTCTTCAGCGTTGCCGCCGTTGGCCAGCAGACGCAGGGCTTTTTGCAGCTCTTCGTCGCGCAGGCGTTCGCTCTGTTGACGATAGGCCTTGAGCACATCGACCGCCGCCAACTCGCGCAGGCGCACCATGAAATCATCGGCGCCGACCGAAACCATCTCTTCCGCTGCCTGGGCTGCACCCTGACGGCTCTTGAGGTTTTCGGCGACCACTTCGTGGAGATCGTCGACGCTGTAGAGGTAAACGTCGTCCAACTCGCCGACTTCCGGTTCGATATCGCGGGGAACGGCGATGTCGACCATAAAGATCGGCTTGTGCTTGCGCAGCTTCAACGCGCTTTCCACCGCGCCTTTGCCGAGAATCGGCAACTGACTGGCGGTCGAACTGATCACGATATCGCTGCGCACCAGTTCTGCCGGGATGTCCGACAGCAACACCGCGTGAGCGCCGAACTGTTCAGCCAGCTGACTGGCGCGTTCCAGCGTGCGGTTGGCGACGACGATGCGCTTGACCCCCAGCTCGTGCAAATGGCGTGCAACCAGGGTGATGGTCTCGCCGGCGCCAATCAGCAGGGCCTGACTGCGTTGCAAGTCGCTGAAAATCTGTTTGGCCAGGCTGACTGCGGCAAATGCCACGGACACCGGGTTTTCACCAATCGCAGTGTCGGTACGCACCTGTTTGGCGGCATTAAACGTTGCCTGAAACAGTCGCCCCAGCAGCGGGCCGATGGTGCCGGCCTCGCGGGCCACGGCGTAGGCCGACTTCATCTGACCGAGAATTTGCGGTTCGCCCAACACCAGCGAGTCGAGCCCGGAGGCGACGCGCATCATGTGACGAACTGCCGCATCATCTTCATGCACATAAGCACTCGCACGCAGCTCATCGAGGCTTAAATGGTGATAGTCGGCCAGCCAGCGCAGCACGATATCGGCAGAAAGCTGATCCTGTTCTATATAAAGCTCACTGCGATTGCAGGTCGAGAGGATCGCAGCTTCGCGGCTGTCGGTCAGTCGGCAGAGCTGCTGCAAGGCTTCCACCAGCTGCTCAGGGGTAAAGGCCACGCGCTCGCGGACGTCTACTGAAGCAGTCTTGTGGTTGATACCGAGTGCAAGGAAGGCCATTCAAAGTCGCTGATGGTGACGTGAAGCCGGCAATTGTCCTACTTCGAAAGATTCAGAACAACTACCGCTGACTATTGTCCCAATCGTCAGCCCCTATAATGGGCACAATTGAGTCTCGGTTATGTTTGGTCGAAGGCTTGTGTCATGATGATCCGACCGCAGGTTAGTCGTCCTCTTCCTATATGAATAGATCTTCCGCGTTGCTCCTCGCTTTTGTCTTCCTCAGCGGCTGCCAGGCCTTGGCCCCCGTTTCGCCGGACGGTACGCCGTCGGTTGAAGACACCACGCCCGCGCCTGAAAAGCCCAAGGTTTACAGCTCGTTCAGCGAGGAAACCGTTTTCAGCCTGTTGAGCGCCGAACTCGCCGGCCAGCGCAATCGTTTCGACATTGCCCTGGACAACTACGTGACCCAGGCCATCAATACCCAGGATCCGGGTGTGTCCGAGCGGGCATTCCGTATCGCCGAATATCTGGGGGCCGATCAACCGGCCCTCGATACGGCGCTGATCTGGGCGAAAAACGCTCCGGACGACCTCGAAGCGCAACGCGCCGCTGCCGTGCAACTGGCGCGCGCCGGGCGCTATGACGACTCGATGGTCTATATGGAGAAAGTCCTGCAAGGCAAGGGCGATACCCATTTCGACTTCCTCGCGCTGTCGGCGGCGGACACCGACCAGGAAACCCGCAACGGCCTGATGAAAAGTTTCGACCGTTTGTTGCAGCGTCATCCGAACAACAGCCAGCTGATTTTCGGCAAAGCCTTGCTCTTGCAGCAGGATGGCGACAACAAAGCCGCCCTGGCCTTGCTCGAAGACCATCCGCCGGAAGAAGGCGAGATTGCGCCAATTCTGCTGCGCGCACGTCTGCTGCAACTGCTGAACCGTGGCGACGAAGCCCTGCCACTGCTGCAAAAAAGCATCAAGAAGTACCCGGACGACAAACGCCTGCGCCTGACTTACGCGCGCATGCTGGTGGAACAGGACCGGATGGACGACGCCAAGGCCGAGTTCTCCAGCCTTGTTCAGCAATATCCTGAAGACGACGAACTGCGTTACTCGCTGGCACTTGTATGCCTGGAAGCCAAGGCCTGGGATGAGGCCAAGGGTTACCTGGAAGACCTGATCGCTCGCGAAAGCCATGTCGATTCGGCGCACCTGAACCTCGGTCGCATTGCCGAAGAACGCAACGACCCGCAGGGCGCCCTCATCGAGTACGCCCAGGTCGGCCCGGGCAATGACTATCTGCCGGCGCAATTGCGTCAGGCCGATATCCTGATGAACAACGGCAAGACCGCCGAAGCGCAAAGCAAACTCGCCGCCCAGCGCGACGAGCAGCCGGATTACGCGATTCAGCTGTACCTGATCGAATCGGAAACCCTGTCGGCCAACAAACAGGACGACAAAGCCTGGAAAGTCTTGCAGCAAGCCTTGCTGCAATATCCGGACGACCTGAATCTGCTCTACACCCGGGCCATGCTCGCGGAAAAACGCAATGATCTGGGGCAAATGGAAAAAGACCTGCGCCTGATCATCAAGCGTGATCCGGACAACGCCATGGCCCTCAACGCGCTGGGCTACACCCTGTCCGACCGCACCACACGCTACGCTGAAGCGAAGGCGCTGATCGAGCAGGCACACCAGATCAATCCGGAAGACCCGGCGGTGCTCGACAGCCTCGGCTGGGTGAACTTCCGCATGGGCAATCTGGACGACGCCGAGAAATATCTGCGTCAGGCGCTGGAGCGTTTCCCCGACCACGAAGTCGCCGCGCACTTGGGCGAAGTATTGTGGGTCAAGGGCAACCAGCGCGAAGCCAAACAAGTCTGGGGCAAATTCCTCAAGGATCAGCCCGACAGCACCATTCTGCGCAGCACCATCAAGCGCCTGACCGGATCCGAGACTCTTTAACTCATGTTTTTGCGCCACGTTATTGTTTTCAGCTTCATCGCCCTGCTCGCTGGCTGCTCGGGTTTTGGCACTCGCGAATCGGTCGAGGGCCACGGCAGTCCGGCTCAATGGGCCGCGAACAAACAACAGCTGACCGGCCTCGACGGCTGGCAGATCGATGGCAAGATCGGCATCCGCGCACCGAAAGATTCCGGTAGCGGCACGCTGTTCTGGCTGCAGCGTCAGGACTATTACGACATTCGTCTGTCCGGCCCGCTGGGTCGTGGCGCCGCTCGACTGACCGGGCGTCCGGGCAAAGTGTCGCTGGAAGTCGCCAATCAGGGTCGCTACGACTCCGAGTCGCCGGAAGCGCTGCTCGAAGAACAGCTCGGCTGGAAACTGCCGGTGTCGAATCTGGCCTGGTGGGTGCGTGGCCTGCCGGCGCCGAACAGCAAAAGTCGCCTGAACCTGGATGCGGACAGTCGCCTGGCCAACCTGGAACAGGATGGCTGGAAAGTCGAATACACCGCCTACACCGAACAAAACGGTTACTGGTTGCCCGAGCGCATCAAGCTGCACGGCACTGACCTCGACGTGACGCTGGTGATCAAGACCTGGCAACCGCGCAAGTTGGGGCAATAAAGCATGACCGCTGCACGCCTGACCCTGCCCTCGCCGGCCAAACTCAACTTGATGCTGCACATTCTCGGGCGCCGCGAAGACGGTTATCACGAGTTGCAGACGCTGTTTCAGTTTGTCGATTACGGCGATGAAATCACTTTTGCCGTACGTGATGACGGCGTGATTCGACTGCACACCGAATTCGCCGGCGTGCCGCACGACAGCAACCTGATCGTGCGCGCGGCGAAAATGCTCCAGCAGCAATCCGCGTGTTCGCTCGGTATCGATATCTGGATTGATAAAGTACTGCCCATGGGCGGCGGCATCGGTGGCGGCAGCTCAAATGCAGCGACGACTTTGCTTGGCCTGAATCATTTGTGGCAGTTGGGTTGGGATGAAGATCGCCTGGCTACCCTGGGCCTGACGCTGGGTGCCGACGTGCCGGTTTTCGTCCGTGGCCATGCGGCGTTTGCCGAGGGCGTGGGTGAGAAACTGACCCCGGTGGATCCCGAAGAACCGTGGTATCTGGTGCTCGTACCGCAAGTCTCTGTAAGTACGGCAGAAATTTTTTCCGATCCTTTGTTGACACGTAACACGCCGCCCATTAAAGTGCGCCCCGTTCCCGAGGGAAACAGTCGAAATGACTGCTTGCCGGTGGTTGCAAGGCGTTATCCAGAAGTACGTAACGCATTGGATTTGTTAGGTAAATTTACCGAAGCAAAACTCACCGGAACTGGAAGTTGTGTGTTTGGGGGCTTCCCAAGCAAAGCTGAAGCTGATAAAGTCTCGGCCCTTCTGACAGAGACCCTTACAGGGTTTGTAGCGAAAGGAAGCAACGTTTCGATGTTGCACCGAAAACTGCAAAGTCTGCTCTAAAGGAACCAGGTGCTCGGCACTTGATGCAACAGATACAGGGGCGTCGCCAAGCGGTAAGGCAGCAGGTTTTGATCCTGCCATGCGTTGGTTCGAATCCAGCCGCCCCTGCCATTTTCTATACTCATCCAGGTTACCCTCAGCCTCTAGGTACTGCGCGTGTCCAAGATGATGGTCTTTACGGGGAATGCTAACCCCGATCTGGCTCGGCGTGTTGTACGTCAGCTGCATATCCCTCTCGGTGACATCTCTGTCGGCAAGTTTTCCGACGGCGAAATTACAGCCGAGATCAATGAAAACGTTCGCGGTAAAGACGTTTTCATTATTCAGCCGACTTGCGCTCCGACCAACGATAACCTGATGGAACTGGTAGTGATGGCTGATGCCTTCCGCCGCTCCTCGGCTACTCGTATCACTGCTGTTATTCCTTATTTTGGTTATGCCCGTCAGGATCGCCGTCCGCGTTCCGCACGTGTAGCTATCAGCGCGAAAGTCGTTGCTGACATGCTTACCGTAGTCGGCATCGACCGTGTTCTCACGGTTGATCTGCATGCTGACCAGATTCAGGGTTTCTTCGATATTCCGGTAGATAACATCTACGGCTCCCCGGTTCTGGTGGATGACATTGAAGATCAGCGCTTCGAAAACCTGATGATTGTGTCCCCGGACATTGGTGGCGTCGTGCGTGCACGTGCCGTTGCCAAATCCCTGGGCGTAGATCTCGGGATCATCGACAAACGCCGTGAGAAAGCCAATCACTCTGAAGTGATGCATATCATCGGTGATGTCGAAGGGCGTACCTGTATTCTGGTCGATGACATGGTCGATACCGCCGGCACGCTGTGCCACGCGGCCAAGGCCTTGAAAGAGCATGGCGCAGCCAAGGTCTTTGCCTACTGCACACACCCTGTGCTGTCGGGTCGGGCCATCGAGAATATCGAAAATTCCGTGCTGGACGAGCTGGTGGTGACCAACACCATCCCGCTGTCCGCTGCCGCACAAGCCTGTGCACGTATCCGTCAACTGGATATCGCACCGGTTGTTGCCGAAGCGGTTCGCCGCATCAGCAATGAAGAATCGATCAGCGCGATGTTCCGTTAAGGGCCCTGCCCTTCTCGAAATGTCTCGTTGACGAAAAGCGCCCCGCCCCGGCATTCCTGTCGGGGCGGGGCTTTTTTGCCCATACCGTGTTCGGCGCTGGTCGCAAACGCCACTCGGTCATGGCTATTTTGGAGATACAAAATGAACGATTTTACTCTGAATGCTGAAGTGCGTTCCGACCTGGGGAAAGGTGCGAGCCGCCGCCTGCGTCGTCTCGCCGCCCTGGTTCCAGCTGTTGTTTACGGTGGCGAAAAAGCCCCTGAATCCATCAGCATGCTGGCCAAAGAAGTTGCCAAACTGCTCGAAAACGAAGCGGCTTACAGCCACATCATCGAGCTGAACGTTGGCGGCACCAAGCAGAACGTAATCATCAAAGCTCTGCAACGTCACCCGGCTAAAGGCCACGTTCTGCACGCTGACTTCGTACGCGTTGTCGCTGGCCAGAAACTGACCGCTACCGTTCCTGTGCACTTCATCAACGAAGCTGCTCCAGTGAAGAAAGGCGGCGAGATTTCGCACGTTGTTGCTGAAATCGAAGTTTCCTGCCTGCCGAAAGATCTGCCTGAGTTCATCGAAGTCGACCTGGCTAACGCTGAAATCGGTTCGATCATTCACCTGTCGGACCTCAAAGCTCCTAAAGGCGTTGAGTTCGTTGCTCTGGCACACGGCGATGACAAGGCTGTTGCCAACGTCCACGCTCCACGTGTTGCTCCAGAAGCTACCGAAGAAGGCGCAGCAGAGTAATTCACTCTGTCATGCCTGAGTGAGCAAGTAACATCGCGGACTGGAACGTAGCGAGAAAGCGGGCGAGAACGCGGAGTTTACATCCATGGTAAATGAGCATTTTTCGTCCACTTTCGCCGCTTTTCCTGATCGCGGCGATGTTACTCACCACTCAAAGGAAGGGCCCCTATCGTGACTGCCATCAAACTGATCGTTGGCCTGGGAAATCCAGGCGCCGAATACGACCAGACCCGGCATAACGCAGGGGCCCTTTTTGTTGAGCGCATCGCCCAAGCACAGAATGTGAATCTTGTGGCCGATCGCAAATATTTCGGCCTGACAGGGCGCTATTCGCATCAGGGTCAGGATGTTCGTCTGCTGATTCCCACCACTTACATGAACCGCAGCGGCCAGGCCGTGGCGGCACTCGCCGGTTTCTTCCGCATCAAGCCTGAAGAAATCCTCGTGGCGCATGACGAACTCGACTTGCCTCCGGGCGTTGCCAAGCTCAAGCAGGGCGGCGGCCATGGCGGTCATAACGGGTTGCGCGACATCATTGCGCAACTGGGCAATCAGAATACGTTCTACCGCCTGCGGCTTGGCATCGGCCACCCGGGCGTCGCCAGTATGGTTTCAAATTTCGTCCTGGGTCGTGCGCCACGCGCCGAACAGGAAAAACTCGATGCCAGCATCGACTTTGCCCTCGGCGTGCTGCCGGATATCCTCGCCGGTGAATGGAACCGCGCGATGAAAAACCTGCACAGCCAGAAGGCCTGACTCTACTCCGAGGGGAAACACCATGGGATTCAATTGCGGCATCGTCGGCCTGCCTAACGTCGGCAAGTCCACCCTGTTCAACGCCCTGACCAAATCCGGTATCGCGGCCGAGAACTTCCCCTTCTGCACCATCGAGCCGAACAGCGGCATCGTGCCGATGCCGGATCCGCGTCTGGAAGCCTTGGCGGCCATCGTCAATCCGAAGCGCATCCTGCCGACCACCATGGAATTCGTCGACATCGCGGGCCTCGTTGCCGGCGCCTCGAAAGGTGAAGGCCTGGGCAACAAGTTCCTCGCCAACATCCGCGAAACCGACGCGATCGCTCACGTGGTGCGCTGCTTCGAAGACGAGAACGTGATCCACGTTTCCAACAGCGTCGACCCGAAGCGCGACATCGAAATCATCGATCTGGAACTGATCTTCGCCGACCTCGACAGCTGCGAGAAGCAACTGCAGAAAGTCGCGCGCAACGCCAAGGGTGGTGACAAGGACGCCGTCGTTCAGAAGGCTCTGCTGGAGCAACTGATCGCACACTTCACCGAAGCCAAGCCTGCGCGCAGCCTGATGAAGAACATGAGCGCTGACGAAAAGGCCGTGATCAAGGGCTTCCACCTGCTGACCACCAAGCCGGTCATGTACATCGCCAACGTTGCTGAAGACGGTTTCGAGAACAACCCGCATCTGGACGTGGTTCGCGCCATTGCCGAAGAAGAAGGCGCGATGGTGGTTCCGGTCTGCAACAAGATCGAAGCGGAAATCGCCGAGCTCGATGACGGCGAAGAGAAAGACATGTTCCTCGAGGCCCTGGGCCTGGAAGAGCCTGGCCTGAACCGCGTGATCCGCGCCGGCTACGAAATGCTGCACCTGCAGACCTACTTCACCGCCGGTGTCGAAGAAGTCCGCGCCTGGACCGTCAAAGTCGGTGCCACCGCACCTCAGGCTGCCGGCGTGATCCACACCGACTTCGAGAAAGGCTTTATCCGCGCCGAAGTGATCGCCTACAACGACTTCATCCAGTACAAGGGCGAAGCCGGTACCAAAGAAGCCGGTAAATGGCGTCTGGAAGGCAAGGATTACATCGTCAAGGATGGCGACGTGATGCACTTCCGCTTCAACGTGTAAGCGTTACGCCCAAGAAAAAGCCGCGTTTGATACGCGGCTTTTTTGTGCCTGAAAGATTGTTAAAAGATCGCAGCCTTCGGCAGCTCCAACAGGTGTACATCAATCCCATGTAGGAGCTGCCAAAGGCTGCGATCTTTTGATCTTAGGCCTTTTTGGTGCGCGGCAAGAAAATCGCCAACACGCCAAACAACGGCAAGAACGAGCAGAGGAAATACACGTACTCAATCCCGTGCACATCCGCCAGATGCCCGAGCAACGCCGCACCAATCCCGCCAAACCCGAACATCAAACCGAAGAACACCCCGGCAATCATCCCGACATTGCCCGGCACCAACTCCTGCGCATACACCACAATCGCCGAGAACGCCGAGGCGAGGATGAAGCCGATCACCACGCTGAGGACTGTGGTCCAGAACAGATCGACATGAGGCATCAGCAACGTGAACGGCGCAACACCGAGGATCGAGAACCAGATCACCGCCTTACGCCCGATCTTGTCGCCAATCGGCCCGCCGAAGAACGTCCCAGCCGCCACCGCGCCCAAGAACAGGAACAAGTGCAGCTGCGAACTGGCCACCGACAGGTCGAACTTCTCGATCAGGTAGAACGTGAAGTAACTGGTCAGGCTGGCCATGTAGAAATACTTCGAAAACACCAACAGCCCCAGCACCACCAACGCACTGGTCACCCTGCCCTTCGACAGCCCGTGAGTCGCGGCCTGACCGGCCTTGAGCTTGAACAGATTGAGGTGATGGGCGTACCAGCGACTGATGCGGTACAGCACGAACAGCGCAAACACCGCGAACAGGCCGAACCACGCCACGTTGGCTTGACCGAACGGAATGATGATCGCCGCCGCCAGCAACGGCCCGAACGCGGAACCTGCGTTACCGCCGACCTGGAAGGTCGATTGCGCCAGACCAAAGCGTCCACCGGAGGCCAGCCGCGCAATCCGCGAGGCTTCGGGGTGGAAGGTCGATGAACCGATACCGATCAGCGCCGCTGCCAGCAGAATCAGCGGAAAACTGCCGACCATCGACATCATCACGATGCCAATCAGCGTGCAAATGGAGCCTACCGGCAACAGCCACGGTTTCGGATGCCGATCGGTGTGATAACCGACCCACGGCTGCAACAGCGATGCAGTCAGCTGGAAGGTCAGCGTGATCAGGCCGACCTGAGTAAATGTCAGGCCGTAATTGGCCTTGAGCATCGGGTAGATCGACGGCAGTACCGATTGGATCAGGTCGTTGATCAAATGCGCCAGCGCCACCGCGCCGATGATACGCATCACCAATGGACTGCTTTGAGGAGCAGCAGGCGCCGAGGCAGCGGCGGTCTGAACGTTGCTGGTAGACATGGAAGTTTCCGGACAACAGATGGGTGCACACAGGCAGGTGCGTCAATGTGCCATTTTTCAGTGCGTCAGCGCCATCCCCTTAGCCAGCTAACTAACTGATCAACGATCGATCCCTCCTGTAGGAGCTGCGATCTTTCAAGATCAAAAGATCGCAGCCTTCGGCAGCTCCTACAGGGGAAATCATTTTTTCCGGGAAGGTAATAGCGCAACGCCATGGTCTGAATCTTGCCTTGCTTCATCCCTTGAACGCGGCGCCCTTACAAAGGGCACCGACAATGGGAAGTTTCGCTACAGAGCCGGCCTACAGAGCGGGCGAGAGTGAACTTTCGAGGCCTTTTAGCAGGGCACAACATCAACGTCGAACGACCGCGATGCACGCCGATGGTGCGTGGTGTCCAGAGGAGTCATGGGGCATGCAGGCTTTCCTTTCACCGGGGATCAAATTGCTGGGGCGGTTTGGCTTCGCAGGTAAATTCCAGTTGTTGTTTCTGCTGTTCATTCTGCCGTTGGCCGGCAGCCTGTTGATGATCGGCCAGGACTATCGCGACAAGCTCAATCTGATCTCCGGCGAACGCGCCGGCGTGCGCCAGTTGCTCGCGCTGGATGCGCTGGACAACCTGCTCGCCGCCCAACGTGACCGCGCCGCCCGCTGGCGCGCCACGGAAACCAATCGCCAGCCGACGCCGGCCACCCTCGCCGCCATGGGCGCGTTCGACGCGGTGCAACCGGCGGTTGTGCAAGCCACTAGCGACTTGGGCAACGCCCTGAAAAACGAAGGCGCCGAAGGCGAAACCCTTACCCGCTATCAAGCGCTGCAAACCGCACTGGGTGGCCTCGACTCGAAAAGCCTCAGCAGCGTCGGTTGGTGGCCGGACGGCTACGACCGTTTCACCAACGCCCTCAGCGCCCTGCAAGCGTTACGCGAACAGATCGTCATGGACAACCGCCTGACCCTCGCGCCATGGCTGGAAACCTATCTGCTCACGCAAATCTCCACGCAACACGCGCCGGACTTGATTGAACGCGTCGGCCGCCTTGCTGCAGTCGGCCAGGCCTCAGTCGTTTCTGGCCAGTTCACCCTGCAGAGCCGTTTGCAATTGCGCGACTTGCGCAGCCGCATCGGCGATGCCCGCGAGCAACTGGTGAAAACCGCCACGCTGCTCGAAGCACGCCTGCCGAAAGATCAGCAGAGCTGGGCCAGCCAATACCACGACAGCCTGAAACGCCTCGACAGCGGCCTGAAGGTGCTCGACGACGGCGTGTTCGGTGGCAGCATCACGCTCAAGCCGGAAGACTTCGAGCGCAACCTCGATGCCCTGCTGACCGACCTCGCCGCCCTGCGCCAGCAATCGCTGGTGTCGCTGGATCAGCGCCTCGACGCCTACCACGGCTCGGCGATCCGTCAGTTCATCATCGTCGCGGCGATCTTCGGCTGCCTGCTGCTCGCGGCGCTGTACCTGTTCATCTGCCTGCAAGCCTCGATTCGTCGTAGCGCCAGCGGCATCACCCTGCTCGCCGAAGCCCTGCGCGATGGCAACCTGAGCCTGCAAGTGCCGGTGGTGGGCCGCGATGAGTTGGCGGCGATCAGCACCGCGCTCAACGTTGCCGTGGTGCAACTGCGCGCGAGCATGCTCGGTGTCGATCACGAAACCTCGCAGTTGAGCCATGCCGTACGCAGCCTCAACGAACACTCCAGCGGCGCTCTCAGCGAAGTCGAAGCGCAACAGTTGCAGATCAGCCAGATCGCCGCAGCCGCCACGCAATTGGCCGCCACCTCGCAAGGCGTCGCGCAAAGTTGCGAACAGGCCTCCGGCAGCGCCCAGCACACCCGGCGCATTGCCGCCGACAGCAGCCGCGACAGCCAGCGCACCACGGCGAGTATTCAGCAACTCAATCAACGTTTGAACGACACCGCAGCGGCGTTGGGCCGGGTCAGCGAGCAAGGCCAGCAGATTCAATTGGTGGTCGACACCATTCGTGGTGTCGCCGAGCAAACCAACCTGTTGGCGCTTAACGCCGCCATCGAAGCCGCACGCGCCGGAGAACAGGGACGTGGCTTTGCCGTGGTCGCCGACGAAGTGCGCAGCCTGTCGCAACGCACACAATCGTCTACCGCGCAGATCGCTGGCACAGTCGACAGCTTGCGCGCCACGGTCAACGAAGCCGTGAGTTTGATGGAAGCCGCGTGCGGTCAGGCGCAAACCGATGCCGAGTCGGTCACCGGTCTCGGTGAGCGCCTGGGCGAAATCGCCAGCGCCGTGCAGAGCGTCACCGATACGTTGGCGCAGATCGCCACGGCAGTGGAGGAACAGGCCAGCACCGCCGATGAAGTCAGCGGCAATATCCAGCAGGTCGATCAGGCGGCGGTCCGTTTGCTTGAAGGCGCACGGGCGGTGAATCTTGCCGCAGACACCCTCAGCCAAGGCAGCAAGGCGCTGAGTGACAACACCGCGCGCTTCCGCCTCAGTTGATCACGGCCTCGGGGAAGTCCGTTTCCAGTTCGGCCTTGAGCCATTGAATAAACCACGCCACGTCCGCCGAGAGCTCGGCGGACGGCGTCAGCACGCGATAACTCTCAAGCTTCACCTGGGCGTCGACTGCGCGCACCAGTGTGCCGCTGGCCAGTTCATGCCGCACCAGCACTTCGTTGGCCAGTGCGATGCCCTGCCCGCTCTCGGCGACTGACAGCGCGTGGTCATTGTTGACGTAGAGCATGTCGGAATTGAGATGGATATCGAGGTCGTGCGCGGCGAACCACAGGTTCCACCATTCGCCATCATCGACATGGATCAGTTCGTGGCTGACCAGATCGGCCGGGCTGTTGATCGGTGCGACGCTGGCCAGATACGCCGGCGTGCAGATCGGAAAAACCCGTGGGCAAATCAGCGCTTCCCGTGAGTCGGCATATTGCCCGTCGAGGCCATAGACGATGCCGAGATCCGCGCTTTTGCCATCCACTTCGGTGAAGGTCGAATTCGGCTCGATCGCCAGTTTCAATCCCGGCCGCAGATGGCGCAGCGCTTCGATGCGTGGCATCAACCAGCGCTTGGCGAAACCCGGCACCACCATGATCCGCAACCAGCGCTCGGCATCTTTCGGCCGCGCCTCCTTGCCCGCCTCGATGATCAACTGCAATGCGGCGCTGATCTTGCGGTGGTACTTCTCCCCCGCCGGCGTCAGGTTGACCCCGCGCGAGGTGCGCTCGAACAGTTGAATGCCCAACCAGTCCTCAAGCAATTTCACATGGCGGCCAATTGCAGGCTGGGTCACGTGCAAGGCTTTCGAGGCTTCGACGTAGCTGCCCAAACGGGCGGCGGCATCAAAGGCACGCACCGCGTTGAGCGGCGGCAAACGGTGGTCGGGCATGATTCCTGGCACCTTCGGCTGTTAAATTAACTAACACCTGCCATGTTTAAATTGAAGTGTCGCGCCGCGCAACCCCTGGCTGATAATCGAGCCACAGCAGAACAAAAAAACAGCTGGTTTCACACCCGAACGCAATCTCGATCCTGCCCAAAAAAATAATATCCATGGCCCGACGGCAACGCTTTGCAAAGCGAGTCGCAGGCGATGGGGGAATCGGAGGTAACGCATGAATGCCCTGCATTCGCTGCAAACGCTGGCGGTCTCGATCCGCTCAGTGCGCAAGGTTTACGGTGATCCGCAGACCGGTCCGGTGGCGCTGAAAAGCATCGACCTGGACATCCGCGACAACGAATTCTTCACCCTTCTCGGCCCGTCCGGCTGCGGCAAGACCACGCTGCTGCGGATGATCGCCGGCTTCGAATTTCCCACTGAAGGCGAGATCCTGCTCTACGGCGAAAACATCGCTGATCGCCCGCCGTTCCAGCGCCCGGTCAACACGGTGTTCCAGCATTACGCGCTGTTCCCGCACATGACCATCGCCGAGAACCTGGCTTTCGGTCTTGAATCGCACCCGATGGGCAAAATCCTCACCAAGGCGCAAATCGCCGAGCGCGTACGCGAGATGCTGGCGCTGGTGCAGATGGAACGTTTCGCCAATCGCAAACCGGCGCAACTGTCGGGCGGCCAGCAACAACGTGTCGCTCTCGCCCGCGCTTTGGCACCGCATCCAAAAGTGCTGCTGCTCGATGAACCGCTTTCCGCGCTCGACCTCAAGCTGCGTCAGGCGATGCGCGAAGAGTTGAAAACCATCCAGGCCAAGACCGGCATCACCTTCATCTTCGTCACCCACGATCAGGAAGAAGCGCTGACCATGTCCGACCGCATCGCCGTGTTGTCCGAAGGCGAAGTGCAGCAGGTTGGCCGTCCGGAAGACATCTACGAACGGCCGCGCAATCGCTTCGTCGCCGATTTCATTGGCGAAACCAATTTCATCGAAGGCACCGTCACTCGTGTGGAAGACGGTCAGGCATGGTTCGCCGGCCCGGCGGGTCATCCGCTGCCGGCACAGCCGTGCAGCGATGTGCAGGTCGGCGCCAACGTTACGTTGTCGGTACGCCCCGAGCGCCTGCATCTGCTGCCGGCCAACAGCGAAAACGCGCTGCCGTGCCGGATCGAAGCGCAGATCTATCTCGGCACCGACCTGCAATATCAGGTCAGCCTCAGCGACGGTTCGCGCCTCACCGTGCGCACGCCCAACTGCGTCGACCAGAGCCTGCGCTTTGCCGTCGGCTCCCAGGCCGGTCTGTTGTTCGACCGGGGAAGCGCCAGCGTCCTGCACGATTGAGCCGGAGGAATTGCCATGCATGCCTTACCGATTGCCAACACGCTGGAACGCCGCAAGGCCTTCCAGAGTTTCCTCGGGGTCAGCCCGGCGCTGATCGCCATCTGTTTGTTTTTGGTGGTGCCGATCCTCATCGTCATCGGCTATTCGCTGATGGAGGCCAACCCCTATGGCGGGGTCAACAAAGTCTTCAGCAGTGACGCCTACACCTCGCTGCTGTTCGAGCGGCAACTGGACGACAGCCTCGCGTTTGCCGACTCGTATTTGCTCATCGCTTTGCGCTCGATCGGCATTGCCGGGCTGACCACGATCATCACGTTGCTGATCGGTTTTCCGGTGGCGGTGTGGCTGGCGATGCAACCGGCGCATCGACGTGGTTTGCTGATCTTTCTGATCACCGTGCCGTTCTGGGCCAACCTGTTGATTCGCACCTACGCGTGGATTTTGCTCCTGCGTAACACCGGAGTGATCAACAACAGCCTGATGGGCATGGGCGTTATCCATGAACCGTTGCAGCTGTTGTACACCGACGGCGCGGTGCTGCTGGGGCTGGTTTACACCTACGCGCCGTTCGTGGTGCTGCCGATTTACGCGACGCTGGAAAAGATGGATATCCGCCTGCTCGAAGCGGCGCAGGATCTCTACGCCGGACGTGTGCGCACGTTACGCAAAGTGGTTTTGCCAATCGCCAAACCGGGGATTCTGGCCGGCGCCATCCTCACCTTCGTGCCATGCCTGGGCGCGATGATCGCCCCGGAACTGCTCGGCGGCGGCACGCGAATGATGCTCGGCAATCTGATCTTCCGGCAGTTCAGCGATGCGCGTAACTGGCCATTTGGCGCAGCGCTGTCGCTGGTGCTGATGGCCGCGGTGATGCTGGTGTTGACCGTTTATGCCCTGCGCGCCGAACGCCAGCGCATCGCCAAAGGAGGTGCGTGATGATCGGAATATTCAAACGCAAAGGGCTGGGCGTGCAGGACTTTCCCGGTTTCGGCGGCTTCAGTTTTCTGTTCTATCTGTACCTCTACGCGCCGATCGTGGTGCTGGTGGTGTTCTCGTTCAACGCCAACCAATCGGCGACGGTGTGGACCGGTTTCAGCCTCGACTGGTACCGCGCCGCGTTCGCCAATCAGGCTTTGCGCCAGGCCGCCGGCAACAGCCTGTTGATCGCGGTGTGCGCGAGCATGATCGCCACGGCGATTGCCACCCTCGCCGCTCTCGGCACCTCGCGCGGCGCCAAGTTCAAGGGCCTGCAATTGTCGATGGGCGCAATCATGTTGCCGCTGGTGCTGCCGGAAATTGTCGTCGGTGTGGCGACGCTCGCATTGTTCTCAACCATCGGTCTGTCCCTGGGTTACGGCAACCTGATCATTGCGCACACGGTGTTCTGCATTCCCTTTGCTTACCTGCCGATTCGGGCGCGACTGAACGATATGGACCTGTCGCTGGAGCAAGCCTCGTCCGACCTCTACGCCGGCCCGTGGCGGACCTTTCGCAAAGTGACCTTGCCGCTGCTGATGCCGGGGATTTTCTCCGGGCTGATGCTGGCCTTCATCGTCTCGCTGGATAACTTCGTGATCTCGATGATGGTCTCGCAGGCCGGCACGACAACGCTGCCGATTTTCATTTTCGGCCTGCTACGGATGGGCGTGACACCCGACGTCAACGCCGTGTCGACGCTGATCCTCGGCGTCTCGGTGCTGTTCGTCAGCCTCTCTTACCTGTTGGGCAAAAAGAACGCCTGAACCTTCTACGACCTGTGGGGAAATAGCATGAGCAAGTGGATAAAAAGCATCGGCACTTCGTTGTTCCTGACATTGCCGCTGAGCATGGCCGCGAGTGTTCAGGCCGCCGAGAAACTCAACGTGGTGAGCTGGAGCGGCTACTTTTCGCCGGAGATTCTCGCCAAGTTCCAGAAGCAGACCGGCATCGAAGTCACCGTCGATTCCTACGATTCCAACGAGACCTTGTTGGCGAAATTGAAACAGGGCGGTGCAGGTTATGACGTGGCGATTCCGTCGCACCAGTTCGTGCCGATCCTGATCAAGGAAAACCTGCTGGAGCGTTTCGACCCGGTCAAGGAACCCTACTACGCCAGCGTTGTGGATAACCTGAAAAAACCGAGCTGGGATCCGGAAGGCGCGTATTCGGTGCCGTTCATCTGGGGCACCACCAGCGTTGTGCTGGACTCCGCGCGCTACAAAGGCCCGGCCGACAGCTACAAGGTTTTGTATGAGCCGCCGACCGAGTTGCAGGGGCGCATCAACATGTTCGACTCGGTCAGCGACATGGTCGACATGGCCAGCCTGTACCTGAACATTCCGCTGTGCAGCGAAGACCCGAAACAGATGCAACAAGTGCTGACGCTGCTCAAAGCGCAGAAGCCGTTCGTGAAAACCTACAGCTCCAAGGCCGGCTCGATACGCGAGAACCTCGCCTCGGGTGAAATCGACATGTCGATGTTCTGGGGCGGCTCGTCGATGCGTGCCCGCGAGATGAAACCGACGCTGAAATATCTCTACCCGAAAGAAGGCGTGCTGGCCTGGGTCGACAACATGGTCATCCCCACCGGCAGCAAGAATCCGGCGAATGCCAAGGCGTTTATTGCCTTCCTCAGCCAACCGGAAAACTCGGCGATGACGCAGAACTTCCTCAAGCACCAGAGCCCAATCAAAGGTGTCGAACCGTTCCTCGATGCAGCGCTCAAGGATGCGCCGGAACTGCACATTCCCGAAGGCACCAATGTGGTATTCAGCAAGACCTGCGGCGAAGGCGCGATCCGTCTCGCTGATCGTCTCTGGACCAACCTGATGCGTTGATCTCTATCGCCCCGTCACACTGGCGGGGCGTTTTTCCAGCCGTCTGAAAGGCCGCTTGCAATGAACTCTAATAACATCAGCGAACTGGTCCTGTTGCAGGCCCACGAGCTCGCCGACCGCATCCGCCTGCGCCAGGTGTCCTGCCGGGAAGTGATGCAGACTTATCTTGCCCATATCGAACGTTTCAACCCCCTGGTGAATGCGCTGATCAGCCTGCAGTCACCGGAACATCTGCTGGCTCAGGCCGATGAGCGCGATGCCGAACTGGCGCGTGGCGAATACCGGGGCTGGATGCATGGCTTACCGCACGCGATCAAGGATCTGTCGCTGACCCAAGGCATTCGCACCACGCTGGGTTCACCGCTGTACAAGGATTTTGTGCCTGAGCGCGACGGCATCATGGTCGAGCGGATCAAGGCAGCCGGCGCGATCATTATCGGCAAGACCAACACCCCGGAATTCGGCCTCGGTTCGCAAAGCTACAACCCGTTGTTTGGTGCCACAGGCTGCGCTTTTGATTCGAGCAAAACCGCGGGTGGCAGTAGCGGTGGCGCAGCGGCCGCACTGGCGATGCATCTGGTGCCGGTGGCCGATGGCAGCGACATGATGGGGTCGCTGCGTAATCCGGCGGCGTTCAACAACATCTTTGGCTTTCGCCCGTCGCAGGGGCGTGTGCCGTTTGATGACAGTGCTGATTTGTTTTTCGATCAGTTGGGTTACGAAGGGCCGATGGCGCGCAGCGTGAGGGATGCAGCATTGCTGTTGTCGGTGCAGGCGGGTGGCGATGCGCGGGCGCCGCTGTCCATTGCTGAATCCGGTGAGGCGTTTGCGGCGCCGTTGGAGCGGGATTTCAAAGGCACGCGGCTGGGCTGGCTGGGGGACTTCAACGGGTATCTGCCGATGGAGCAAGGCGTGCTGTCGCTGTGTGAGAAGACCTTTGCCGATTTTGAGAGCCTTGGCTGTCACGTGGAGTCGGTGGAGCCTGGGTTCGCGCCTGAGCGGCTTTGGAACAGTTGGCGGACGTTGCGGCACTGGATGGTCGCGGGGTCTTTGGGCGCAACCTATGCCGATCCGCAGAAACGCGCGTTGCTGAAACCGGAAGCGATCTGGGAAGTGGAAAACGGTCTGAAGCTTTCGGCCAGCGAAGTGTTCGCCGCGTCCGTGGTGCGCAGCGATTGGTATCGGGCGATTTCTCGGTTGTTCGAACACTACGATTACCTGCTGCTGCCCAGTGCCCAGGTCTTCCCGTTCGATAAAACCCAGCCGTGGCCGACGTCGATTGAGGGCGTGGCGATGGACACGTATCACCGCTGGATGGAGGTGGTCATCCCCGGCACGCTGTCGGGTTGCCCGGTCGCCAACGTTCAGGCGGGATTCAATCCAAACGGTTTACCGATGGGCCTGCAAATCATCGGCAAGCACCAGGCCGACTTCGCTGTCCTGCAATTGGCGCATGCGTATGAACAGGTCAGCCGCTGGTTCCAGCGCTACCCTTCGCCACTGCTGAGCCAGTGATTTTGATAAACGGTTGAAAGCGTAGAAAAAATTTTTAAATTTACGCTTGACGCTTTCCCATTTCAGGGGAATAATGCGCGCCACTTGGCTACATAGCTCAGTTGGTTAGAGCATAGCATTCATAATGCTGGGGTCCGGGGTTCAAGTCCCTGTGTAGCCACCAAGTACTAAAAACGGCTTACCGAAAGGTAGGCCGTTTTTTTATGCCTCGAGAAAAGTCTCGGTGATCTGTTATTCCGCGGTAATCACCAGACACCCCTTCATCACCCGGACTTTGACGTTCTCGTTTACCTCGAATCCTGCCTGCCGTAACCACAGGCCACGTAGCCTGATCCAGGGCACCGGTTTGGCGGGGCTGTAGGTTTTTTCCTTGGTGTGGACCGGGTAAAAGTCTGCGGCGATTTTCAACCGGCGTTCAGTGATGGGGGTTGATGACGTATGATTTGTTTTAGCCATGATTAGCTCCAGTTTAGCTGCTTGTGGTTAGCGGGGCCAAGGTGTTGGTGCACCTTGGTTCCGCGTTCTTTGGGTTACTTCAAACTTCTTTTTCTTCGTCGCTCCCTTTGTTCGCTGCCTGTGCAATCAGGGCGTCGAGCATCTGCGCAATAACCTTTTGTTGAACCTTCGAAAGCTCATTGATGGACTGCAGCCGTCGATACCACGTCGAGGTCAAACTGCGTCTGGGCGTCTCCCTGTACGAGGGAACCCCGAGCAGGTCTTCAACAGGCACGCGCAGCGCAAATGCCATCTTCACCAGTGTCGTGACCGGCATGCTGCGCGTACCCTCCTCGTAGCCCTGAAAGGTCTGCCGGGAAAGACCTAAAGCCCGTGCAAACCGAGTCTGTGTAATCTCGTGCACTGTGCGTAGGTGAGCAATGCGACTGCCCATCGCCACCAGAAAATCGCGATCCTCATTGGAAATGCTCATGACAATGGCCGACTGGAAATAGAGTTGAATGGCAACGGACTCATCCTTTTCATCTGAAATCCATCCTGGAAAAAAACGATAGAAACCATCCTCAAGTAAAGGCGCGTAAGTTGTCGACCTGAAAAGTCTGTAGGAGAAATGCAGTCTGCTCCGCCATCCAAACCGAAAGACTACAAGCGCAAAACCCCGCTGTTTCATCTGAATCAATCGACCCAGAAGCAGCCGTAGGAAACGGGTGCGATTCAAGTGCGAATTGGATTTTTCGTAAAATCTCGCGCCTGAAACTCACCCCATCGGTTTGCCCGAATCCCCCATCGACCGACAAGCTTCCCTGGCTCGATTCAAAGCCATACAGGGAGTTGGCATGGCTCGATTCAAATCTCTTTTCGATGAAGATTGGCCTTGGAAACGTCCGAGATGGAACGGCTCGTGGGCCGCTTGGAATCCGCCTCCCCCTCCGGAGCCGGTGTACGTCGAAAAGGATGAATGGCCAACGCCCAAGCCTCGCGAAGATCAGGTGTTCGCCAAGTCCTGCACTGTGGATAACTGGTGCCGAACGGACGCCGGTACGGCACCCGAACCCGCTAGCAACTTCGGCAAGATCATGGTTGCGGGTGCCATGCTCTTTCCCTCCGCCAGCACCGCTGTCGCGACGGCAATAGGTGCCGATCTCGCCTTGGGCCGCTTGGCCGGCGGCGGGATTCTGCAACAACGCCTCAACTGGGCCATTCGCGGCGCTGCTGGGCCGGCCAGCGTGTTCATCCTCGGGATGCTGCCGACCCGAATGGGCGACGGCACGCTGCATACCGATGAACAGCTGCGCCGCATGAGCCGCGCCGCCACTCGTGTGCGCTTCCAGTTCCGGCGTGATGCCGAAGGCGCCATGCAGATTTACGGCATCCACTCCGGCGCCTCGGGCGATGACTCGGTGCGTACCGTCAAAGTCGAGTGGAACAGCGACAAGACTGCGATGGAGGCCAAGCTCAACGGCATTACGATTTTGTGGACGCCGCAACGCGGGCCACTGGGATCAATGCCGCCGCTGGTCTATCCCGAACACGGCGAGCAACTGAACACGATCCTTGTTCATCCGATTCCCGAGAACACTGATAGCCAGATAGAAGGCTTGCCGGGCGAGGACATTACTGCCGAGGATTGTATTCTCGTGTTCCCGGCAGAGACTGGGTTGAAGTCGCTGTATGTGGTGTTTTCGAAACCGGCCAGATTGACGCCGGGCACGGTGACGGGGGTTGGGGAGGATGTATCCGGCGTCTGGTTGGAACATGCCCGGACGGGATCTGGCGCACCAATCCCAACCACTATTGCTGATTCACTGAGAGGGCGCGAATACTCTACTTTTGATTCATTCAGACGAGCCTTCTGGACCGCGGTCTCGAGAGATGGTGCGGTAGCTGGGCAGGTTAGCGATGACAGCTTGGAACGTATGCGCAACGGGAAGGCGCCGCGAGCTCGCTTGATGGATGCTGCGGGCAAGAGGATCTCTCACGAGATTCACCACGTGGAATTGATATCCGAAGGCGGCGAGGTCTATGACGTTGATAACCTGCGGATCCACACGCCAAAAAATCACGTCGAAATACACCAAGAATAGGGAACAGCATGAACGATCCATTCATCAAACCCAGCTTTTCGGACTACACCGAACAAGACTTCGTTGAATTCGTGGACGAGATTAGAAAAGAAGATAAGGCGCCCACTGATGAGCGTGCAGATGTTTTAGTGCGGCACTTCAACTCGATTGTTGGACATCCAAGCGGGATGGACCTTATTTACTATCCAGAACCCGGAGCTGACACATCGTCCACTGGTATAGCTCGTACAGTTGCAGCATGGCGTGCAGCCAACGAACTGCCTGGTTTCAAGCAATAGGCATCGAACGCAAAATATGATCTCTCCTTTTACCAAAAACAGTATTTCGGAGTACACCGAGGCAGAATTTCTGCGTTTTATGCAGGAGATTCGAACAGCCAATAAAAATGCTTCTGACGATGTGCTTGACCCGATGTTAGATCACTTTTGCAGCATCACGGAACATCCAGATGGAACTGATTTGATCTACTACCCAGAAGATGGGGCGGACAACTCCAACGAAGCAATCACCGAAACCGTGAAAAAGTGGCGAGCCGCGAATGGACTTCCGGGCTTCAAGCAATAAGCACCCGGGCTCTAATGACCCCGAAGCAAGATGCAAATGTTCACAGGGAAGATAGAAATGGTTACTGGACAAAGCCTTTCGGATTACACAGAACAAGAGTTCATTGAACTGCTTGAGCGCATCATGGGAAACGATGAAACCGAGGAGGAAGAAAGCAGACTCGTCTTTCACTTCAATTCTATTTGCGGACATCCCGAAGGATCCGATTTGATTTTCTATCCGCCAGTGGATACCGATGATTCTGCAGAAGGCATCAACGAAACCTTGAAGAAGTGGCGTGCCGCGAATGGACTGCCCGGATTTAAGCAATAAGCGCTTTTTATCCCTCGAGACAACACCGAACCCGTGGCGAAGGGATTTATCCCCGATGGGGTGCGAAGCGCCCCCTCCTCTTCATTGAAAATGAATGGGACTGCTGCGCAGCCCATCGGGGATAAATCCCCTCGCAACAGGACTCTGGCAGACCTAATCGGGATTCTCTGCCGACAGTGCCGCCAAACCCTTCGCCCAAATCTGCCGAGTCCGCAACCCCACCATCGCCCGCCAATCCGGATCCGCCGGATAAAACTGCTCCAGCAGATTCAACTTGATCCCCCGCCCCGTCGCATCCAGCGGATCGCCATGCAGAAGCAGCCAATGATCATCACGCAAATGCCGATGCACGTCTGGCCCCGGATACGTTCCGCACTCGATCACGAATGGCATCAATTGCACGTCCGGTAAAGCATTGAGCAATGCTTGCGAGGTGTAACCGGTAGCCGTCGCCGCCACTCCAGTTTCGCTCAAGGTGTCGGCGCCCGTGTGCAGCGTATAAAGCCATGGGCCGTGGATCGCTTGGGCTTGCGCCAGTGCCGGATAAGGCGCCTGGGTGATGGTGAGCAACATCGGATGACCGTATTCGCCGGCGCCGGTGTGCAGGTCGAAGCACATTACGGTTTCAGCGCCAGCCAGATGCGCGTCGATGATTTGATGCAAGGTGCGATTCGACCAACTCGGCGCGCGACCACCGTAAAACAGTCCGTCGGGATGGCTGTGCTGACCGCCCTCGACAATCGACATCACCGCCGGCCAGCCGTGTTCGTTGATTTGCGCATCGAGCAAGGCATCGGCGCGTTGGCGCTCGGGGCCGTTCAAGTCGCTGCACGCATAGATTTCATGCAGTGCGGCGTAAGCGCGGTTTTCCGGCAACGGCCCGGTGAAATCGAGGTGATTGCGGTTGAGGTCGATGTTGTCTTCGTTGACTCGCCGCAACCACGCGGTGCCCCATGGGTTGATCAGGTGAACCATGATTACCGCAACATCCTTGGGCAGTGAGCCGGGTTCGAAGGTTTTCAGCCATTCGATCTGACAGTCCGAACCGTAATAGCCCTCGACGCCGTGCGTGCCGCTGAGCGCTACCAAGCGACGCTTGGCCTGCGGATCGCCGAGCACGGCGACGTCGGTGCTCAGCGGTTCACCGAATGGCCCACAGCGCGGATGCGCGTAGGAGGTGAGCGTGGCGCCAGCGGCATTGGCGGCGGCCAGAAACTGTTCGCGTTGGGCGCGGTAGCTGGACTCGGTGGGGAACTCGTTGTGCATATCGGTCTCTTGTTGATCTCGTAATTGTGGGAGTGAGCTTGCTCGCGATAGCGTCATCACATCCAACATCATTGCTGACTGACCCACCGCTATCGCGAGCAGGCTCACTCCTACAAGGGGACGTGTGCGATCGGTCGATTGCGGTTGACCCTAGCGAACATCCGCCCCGAAAAGAAAGACAAAAATGCCCACCGGTTTGCGTCGCGACCGAGCGGTCGATAAAGTCCCTCAGACTTTTATCCCACGGACGGAGAGCCCGCGTGTTTTCAGCCTTGCCCTTGAGCCGCTTTCGCCTGCCAGCCCTGACGCTGATCATCAGCGCCCTGACCCTCACCGCGTGCAACGCCCCGCCCTCCTCGACCTTGCCGCTGGCACCGGAAGCTGCCTCCGGTTACCGCACCGATCTGCAAACTCGCCACGCCAACAAACACATGGCAGCGGCTGCCAATCCACTGGCTGCTGAAGCCGGTCGGGAGATGCTGCGTCAGGGCGGTTCGGCGATTGATGCGGCGATTGCGATGCAAGCGGTATTGACGCTGGTTGAGCCGCAATCGTCCGGGATCGGCGGCGGCGCGATGATCGTGCTGTGGGACGGCAAACAGGTGCGCACGTATGACGGCCGCGAAACCGCACCGGCCGGCGCGACCGAGAAACTGTTCTTGCGCGCCGATGGCCAACCGATGTCGTTCCCGCAAGCGCAGATCGGTGGGCGTTCGGTCGGCACGCCTGGCGTGTTGCGCGCGCTGGAGATGGCGCACCAACAACACGGTCGCCTGCCGTGGGCGAAGCTGTTCGAGCCAGCGATCAAACTGGCCGAGCAAGGCTTTGCGATCTCCCCGCGTTTGTACTCGCTGCTGGAATCAGATCCAGTCATCCGCCAGTCGCCTGATATGGCCAAGTACTTCCTCAGTGCCGATGGCAGCGTCAAAGCCGTCGGCACGCGTCTGCAAAACCCGGCATTGGCGGCAGTGCTCAAACGCATCGCCAATGAAGGTGCGGACGCGTTGTACAAAGGCCCGATCGCCGAAGAAATCGTTGCCAAAGTTCAGGGCCACGCCAACCCCGGCAGCCTGTCGCTGAATGACCTTCAAGGTTACAAAGCCAAAGAACGCGCGCCGCTGTGCACCGATTACAAACGCTGGCAGGTCTGTGGCATGCCGCCGCCGTCGTCGGGGGGGATCGCCGTGGCGCAGATTCTCGGTACGTTGCAGGCGCTGGAAACCCGCGATCCACGTCTTTCCCTGACACCGCTCAAACCGTTGAAAACCGACAAACCGGCAGGCATCGAACCCGATCCACAAGCTGTGCATTTGATCGCTGAAGCCGAACGTCTGGCCTACGCCGACCGCGCGCAATACGTCGCCGACACCGATTTCGTGCCAGTGCCGGTCAAAGGTCTGGTCGATCCAGGTTATCTGGCGAGCCGCGCCAGCCTGATCGGCGAACGCAGCATGGGCAGCGCCAAACCGGGCACGCCGCCGGGTGTGCAGGTGGCCTACGCGCCAGACCGCTCGCCGCTGCGCATCTCCACCTCGCAGGTTGTCGCGGTGGATGACCTCGGTGGCGCCGTGTCGATGACCACCACCATCGAAGCAGCATTCGGCTCGCACCTGATGGTTCAGGGCTTTCTGCTGAACAACCAGATGACCGATTTCTCGTTCATCCCCGAAGAGAACGGCCAGAAAGTCGCCAACCGCGTCGAGCCGGGCAAACGCCCGCGCTCGTCGATGGCGCCGACGCTGATCTTCGACCGCAACAGCGGCGAATTCCTCGCCAGCGTCGGCTCGCCGGGCGGTTCACAGATCATCGAATACGTGGCGAAAACCACCGTCGGCCTGCTCGACTGGAACCTCGACCCACAAAGCGCCATCAGCCTGCCCAACTTCGGCAGCCGCAATGGCCCGACCGAACTGGAACAAGGCCAGTTCAGCCCGGCGCTGATTCAGGCGCTGAAAGACAAAGGGCATGCGGTGAATGAAATCGACATGACCAGCGGCACCCAGGCCATCGTGCGAGTCAAGGATGCGCAGGGGAAAGCGTCGTTGGCGGGTGGTGCGGATCCACGGCGTGAAGGGGAAGCGTTGGGGGACTGAGGCCAGGACGCAAAGAGAAAAGGCTTACCATGAGGCAGGCCTTTTGTTTAGCACACTGCGTATTTCAAATCGGGATGTTTAAAAGCTGCGAGGCAAACAGAGAACCGTCCCACAAGGTTTTCAGGTTGTCCGTCGGACGTCCGCTCTCTAGCCTGTGCTCGTCGCTGCCAATTCAGTGACCGGGCCTGGAAACCCGTGTGGTTTGAGAGCGCACGAACGCCATTCATAACGTATCCTTGCGCACCTTCATGGTGTGCACTCCGTTATGGCGGCTGTGCGCGGGAGACCTTCGGGTCTGCCGGGGTCGCTCTCTGCCCGGGTTTCCAGCCTGCGTACAGCTGCCACCCATTCGCGTGGAAACCGAATGGGTCAGCTGCAACCTTTCTAGAGAGAGAAGCACCATGAAAAAGCCAACACCCAATCCCCCCGAAACAAACACCGACCCAACTTCTCCTTACGCCTCCATCGACAGCAAAAAACTCCACGAAGCGGCCGACCGCGCCCTCGACCACTACCTCAAACCGGCCGCCCACCTTATGGCGTCCAATCGCCCCTACGAACCGATGTACCTCGCCAACCCGGTGTACGACACCGAATCCCTGCTGGCCAATGCCAGCGAAACGTTGGGTTCGGTCACCGAGATGCTCAACAACTTCGCCGCCGTGCTCGATACCTCGCACCGCAAGACCGCGCTGGGCATCGCGCAAATCGTCATGCTGAGTGAGCTGGCGGTGAATCAGGCGCTGGATAACGTTCAGCCAACTGCGTAATTACTGCGACGCATAAAAAATCCGATGCTTTTAGGGGCATCGGATTTACTTACAGCCAAGGTCAAGCGAGCGATCACGACAGGCCTGAAATGGAGTGGCCCGTGAACATTCGTACAATTCATAACGAAGCGGACTACCGTGCGGCGCTCAAAATCGTGTCTGCACTTTTCGACAGCGAGCCAGAACCTGGCTCTCCTGAAGGTTATTATTTCGACGAGTTGGTCACGCTCATCGAAACCTTTGAAGCAAATCTGCTCCAGCGCTCGCTGGAGAAATGCCCAGGTTGAAAGACGCTGAAAATGCAGCCTCTTTCAGAATTAGCGATTAGCCACCAGATGCGCACCAAACAACAGATAGCAACCGCCCGCCAACCGATCCAGCCACTGTCGCGACCGCTCGTAAACTCCGGCAACACGTCGGCTGGCAAAGAACAGCGCCACGCTGCAATACCAACTGAACGACAGAGTCGCCATGGTCAGCACCGCCAGTGCCAGCAACAGTGGCGGGATGTGAGCCGGCATGGCGGTGGCGAAGATGGTGGCGACGAACAGTGCCGATTTTGGATTGGTCATGTTGCCCAGAAAGCCCCGCCCGTAAGCGCCCAGCAACGTCTGCTCCGAGCTATCGAGCGTCCCGGAAACGATCGGCGCCTTGCGCTTGAACTGCTTGAGCCCGAGGTAGATCAGGTAACAGCCGCCGGCAATCTTGAAGCTCAGGTATAGCGTCGGCGCGGCACTGAACAGCGACTGGATGCCCAAACCGCCCGCCAACCCCCACAACACCGTGCCGCTGGCGACGCCGAGCGCCGCGACGACGCCATGTCGGCGAGAGTGGCTGACCGCCAGTTGCGCGATGTTGAAGAAGTTCGGGCCGGGCGTGACCACGGCCACCGTCCACAACAGGGCCAGCGACAGCAACGGCGCCAGATAACTCGATAGGGAAAGATCCATGGGGCATGCGCCTGATCGGTTCGACGATGCCCTCTACCTTGCAACATCCGGCAATGTTTTGCCATCGACAGCCATTCAGACCGCTAACGTCTTACCCACCACCGCATCGCCAATCTTCAGGAAATGCCCGCCCGCCACGTGGTGCAAGGTGCGCAAACCGTCATGCCCTTCGAAATGCCAGCGCCCGTCGCTGAACACGCGTTCATCGGCGTGGGCGGCGATGACTTCGGCGAGGAACAGGTCGTATTGCTCGTGGTTGCGCGGCTCCGGCAGCAAGCGGCATTCAAGCCAGGCGACGCAACCGTCGAGCAGCGGTGCTTCGACTTGTTCGCCGGCAAACGTCTGCAGGCCATACGCCTGAAATTTGTCCTGGCCCTGGGTCTGGGTAATGTCCAGGCCCGACGTATTGCCCACGGTTTGCACGATGTCGGCCTGATTGACGCACGGGACGTTGAGCACGAAGGTGCCGGACGCTTCGAGCAGTTGGCGGGTCCAGGTGGATTTATCGAGAACGACGGCGACTTTCGGTGGCTCGAAATCCAGCGGCATGGCCCACGCTGCAGCCATGATGTTGCGCTGACCATCGTGGGCGGCGCTGACCAGTACGGTCGGCCCGTGATTGAGTAAACGGTAGGCTTTGTTCAGGGGCACCGGGCGGCGGTGGGAATCGCTCATGGGATCTGCTCCGGGGGAAAAGGAGCCGATTGTAGCGCCAGCACTGAAGTACAGGCAGGTGAAAACTCTGTAGGAGCTGCGGCACGCTGCGATCTTTTGATCTAGAACCTGATCTTTAAAATCAAAAGATCGCAGCCTCGTTTCACTCGTCAGCTCCTACCGGGGTTGTGTGCAGGTCAGTGAGTCAGTTGGTTGGCGAACTGGCCGACGGCATTGACGACTTTTTGCGCACCGTCCTGAATCTCCACGATTACCGTGCCCGCCTCTGCCGCCAGCGCCAGGCCTTGTTCGGCCTGGAGCTTGCCATCGGTCATCAGCGCCACGGCGTTGCGCGCCATTTCCTGGTTCTGCCGCACCACGCCAACGATCTCGTCAGTCGCCTGACTGGTACGCGATGCCAACTGCCGCACCTCGTCCGCCACCACGGCAAAACCGCGCCCCTGCTCGCCGGCACGGGCCGCTTCGATTGCGGCGTTGAGCGCCAGCAGGTTGGTCTGTTCGGCGATGCCGCTGATGGTTTTGACGATGGTGCCGATCACCAGCGACTGCTCGTTCAGCGCCTCGATGCCTTCACCGGCGGTTTGCATGTGCTTCGACAAGTCTCGCATCACATTGACCGCTTCGGTCACCACGGTCGTACCGCGCTGGGCGGTGCTGTCGGTTTGCTGCGAGGTGCTGTAGGCAATGTTGGCCGCCTCGGCGACGGCTTGCTCGCGGTTGACCTGATCGGTAATCACCGTGGCGAACTTCACCACTTTGTACAGTTTGTCGTTGGCATCGACCACCGGGTTGTAGGACGCCTCCAGCCACACCGTACGACCATGGCTGTCGACACGTTTGAAGCGGTCAGCGACGAACTCGCCATTATTCAGACGACGCCAGAAGTTCTGGTACTCGGCGCTGTTGTACTCCTCCGGCGAGCAGAACATGCGGTGATGTTTGCCCTTGATCTGCGCCAGGCTGTAACCCATGCCACTGAGGAAGCGATCGTTGGCATTCAACACATTGCCGTTGAGGTCGAACTCGATCACCGCGGTCGAACGCACCAACGCGCCGATCAGGTTTTCGTGTTCACGGGAGGCTTCAATGGTGCGGGTCAGGTCGCTGGCGAACAGCGAAATGTGCTTGATGCGCCCATCCGAAGAACGCACCGGTTGCACGATCGAACGCAGCCACGCTTCTTCACCATTGCCGCGCAACAGGCGCACGGCACCGGCGAAATGCTCGCCGCGGTTCATGGCGTTTTTGAAGCGGTGATGAAACTCGTCGGACTTCACATGCGCCGGGACGATGTCTTCAATCGCCCGACCGATCAGGTCCTGACTCTTGTAGAGCATCTCGGTGAGGAAGTTCTGGTTGACCGACTGAATGCGCCCGTCGGGCTCAAGGTTCAGCACCAGCATCTCGCTTTCCAGGCTTTCCTTCACTTGCACAAGGCTGGAGAGTTCTTCACGAAGAGCGGCCAGCTCTTGCTTCAGGCGTTTGTTGAACATGGGGAAGTACCGATGGGCAGGATAGAAAGCGGGATGCAGCCTAGCCATCGGCCTTGAAAAACTTTTCTGAAGAGCGCTTGCGACTCGTCAGTCAAAAATAGTTCGGGTCGGCAAAGTCACGCAGCTCCGGCCACCTGACACTGTTCCGAACGCGGCATGCGCGCGCCAAAATACGCCGCCGTCAGGAGGCCCACCACGCCCATCACCGCGCAGAACATCACACAAATCCACGGGCTCCACGGCATCAGACCGATCAGCAGCAACGGTGTGATGCTGGCCCACGCGGCGTAGGCAATGTTGTAGGTGAACGATATGCCTGACGCGCGAATGCGCGCAGGGAACAAGCCGACCATCACCGACGGCACCGCACCGACCACACCGCACGCCAGACCGGCGACGGCGTAAGCCGGGCCAACCCAATCGCCGCCCATGATCAAACAGCCATACAGCACGCCGATGCCCAGCGGCAGCAGCAGGCTATACAGCATGACCGTGCGCCACGCGCCAATTCGGTCGACCAGCAATCCGGCAATCACGCAGCCTATATTGAGAAACACAATGCCCAATGCGCTGAGGGCGAAGGTGTGGCTGGCGGTCATGCCGAAGGTTTTCTGCATCATGGTCGGCGTAATCACCACGAAGACCACCACGGCCGAAGTCAGCACGCAGGTCAGCAGCATTGCCGGCAACATCGCCAGTCGATGCTCGCGCAGAACGGTGCGCAAGGGCAGTTCGACCCGTGCCTCGCGCTGCGCTTCCATGGCCATGAACACCGGGGTTTCGCTCAGCCAGCGGCGCAGATAAATGCCGATCACACCAAAGACGCCACCGAGCAGGAACGGATAGCGCCAGGCGTAATCGAGGATCTCCGCCGGAGTGAAGACTTGAGCGAGGAACGTCGCGGTCAATGCGCCGATCAGGTAACCGAAGGTGAGCCCTGCCTGCAAAAAGCCCAGGGCATAACCGCGATGGCCGGCTGGCGCGTGCTCAGCGACGAACACCCAGGCGCTCGGCACCTCACCGCCGACCGCGGCACCTTGCAGAATGCGCAGCGCCAGCAACAACAACGGCGCGAAATAACCGATCTGTGCATAAGTCGGCATGATGCCGATCAGCAGGCACGGCAGTGCCATCATCAAGATGCTCAGGCTGAAGACTTTCTTGCGCCCCATTCGGTCAGCGAAGTGCGCCATCAGGATTCCGCCCAGCGGCCGCGCCAGGTAACCGGTGACGAAAATCCCGAAGCTTTGCAGCAGGCGCAGCCATTCAGGCATTTCCGGCGGGAAGAACAACTGGCTGAGGGTCAGGGCGAAGAACACGAAGATGATGAAATCGTAGATTTCCAGCGCGCCGCCCAGGGCCGCAAGGCCGAGGGTCTTGTAGTCGGAGCGGCTGAACGGCGCAGGTTTGGCCGGGGATTGGGCAGTCATGGCAAAGAACTCGGAAACAGGCAAAAAACCAAGGCGCCCATGGTCTACGCAAATGGGCAGATGGACAACCCGTTAGACCATAGTCATGGTTTGGCAAAAGCTGCTCACAAAACTGCGGCGCTTGATTTACTGTTTATGCCTGTCCAGCGGGACGACACCAACGCCGGCCACCCGCAGTGAACCCCATGTGGGAGCGAGCCTGCTCGCGAAAGCGTCAGTTCAGGCAACCCCGATGTTGAATGTGCCGACCTCTTCGCGAGCAGGCTCGCTCCCACAGGGAATCTCTGCGATGTCGAGATGGGCGATTGTCTCCGCGGACCACAATAACCATAAAAAATCCGAGGTATTCCCTGTGGCCGTTGATATCGAAGATAGCCGCTCTGCGCGCTTTGCCCTGCGCTGTTCAAGTTTCGCCGAACGCTGGTTTCCCGACTCCTGGGTGTTCGCCGCGTTGGCGGTGATCATTGTCGCCCTGGCCACGCTGGCCATGGGCGCCAAACCCACCGATGCCGCCATGGCCTTCGGTGACGGCTTCTGGAGCCTGATTCCGTTCACCATGCAGATGGCTTTCGTGGTGATCGGCGGTTACGTGGTCGCCAGTTCGCCGCCCGCGGTAAAACTGATTGATCGCCTGGCACGCATCCCGAAAAACGGCCGCTCCGCCGTGGCCTGGGTCGCGCTGATCTCGATGGTCGCCTCGTTGCTCAATTGGGGTCTGTCACTGGTGTTCGGCGGGTTGCTGGTCCGCGCCCTCGCCCGCCGCACCGACCTGAAAATGGATTACCGCGCCGCCGGTGCTGCGGCTTATCTGGGCCTCGGCGCGGTTTGGGCGCTGGGTCTGTCGTCGTCGGCTGCGCAATTGCAGGCCAACCCCGCCAGCCTGCCGCCGTCGATCCTGTCGATCACGGGAGTGATTCCGTTCACCGAAACGATTTTTCTCTGGCAATCCGGCGTCATGCTGCTGGCGCTGATCGTGGTCTCGATCATCATCGCCTACGCCACCGCCCCCGGGCCAAACTCGGCGCGCGACGCCAAGGCCTGCGGCATCGACCCGGCCTTCAACCTGCCCCCGCTGCAGCCGCGCACGCGGCCGGGCGAATGGCTGGAACACAGTCCGCTGCTGATCATCGTGCTGGTGCTGCTGGCGGCGGGATGGCTGTTCCATGAGTTCTCGACCAAACCGGCGATCACCGCGATTTCCGGGCTCAATACTTACAACTTCCTGTTCATCATGCTCGGCGCACTGCTGCATTGGCGTCCGCGCAGTTTCCTCGATGCCGTGGCCCGTGCGGTGCCGACCACCACCGGCGTGTTGATTCAGTTCCCGCTGTATGGCTCGATTGCCGCGCTGATGACCACGGTCAAAGGCGCGGATGCGCAAACGCTGGCGCACCACATCTCGACATTCTTCGTCAGCATCGCCTCCCACGACACCTATGCGCTGTTGATGGGCGTGTATTCGGCGATTCTCGGTTTCTTCATTCCGTCGGGTGGCGGCAAGTGGATCATCGAAGCGCCGTACGTGATGCAGGTCGCCAATGACCTGCAATACCACCTCGGCTGGGCGGTGCAGATCTACAACGCGGCTGAAGCGCTGCCGAACCTGATCAACCCGTTCTACATGCTGCCGCTGCTCGGCGTACTCGGACTGAAGGCGCGGGATCTGATCGGGTTCTCGTTCGTGCAATTGCTGGTGCACACGCCGCTGGTGCTGGTTTTGCTGTGGGCGTTGGGGACGACATTGGCGTATACGCCGCCGGTGATGCCGTAAAACTGATCTGAGAGGCTAAGTCATTCCCCTGTGGGAGACAGCCTGCTGGCTCCCACCGTTGTTTCACGGCCACCTTAAGTTGTAACCCAACCGTCACATCTCCTTGCTAGCGTCCGCCCGAAACATACTGAAACATTTAAGCAAAACGGGCTGAGACATGAGCGACGATACAACCGGCATCGACATACCCTCTTCCGCTGATTCCGATACCCCCACCGACACCAGTCGCCGCCGCTTTCTCGGCGGCGTCGCGGTGCTTGGTGTGGGTGCGACACTGGCCGGGTGTGGCAGCGCCAGCGATCAGCCGGGCAAACCTGTGGAGCGCCCGCTGACGCCAGCCGAGCTGGACAAGGCCCTGCGCGACCAAGTGAAAACCGTGGTGGTGATCTACGCCGAGAACCGCAGTTTCAACAACCTGTTCGGTGATTTCCCCGGTGTCGAAAAACCACTGGCAGCGCTCAAGCCCGGCGACTATCAACAACGTGATCGCGACGGCTCGTTGCTGCAAACCCTGCCGCCCGTCTGGGGCGGTGTGCTGCAGATCGGCCCGCAAACCCTCGATGGCGTGACCTATCCGAGCGCCACGCAGTTTCAGGAAAACCTGCCCAATGCACCGTTCGCCCTCAAAGGCCCGAATGGCGAGGACTTGCCGTTCGGCCTGGTAACGCGCGATCTGTGGCACGTGTTTTACCAGAACCAGATGCAGATCAATGGCGGCAAGAATGACGGTTTCGTGGCCTGGGCCGATTCCGGTGGCTTGACCATGGGCCACTACGCCCAGAGCCGCTATTCCCTGCGTCTGTGGGACGTGGCTCAGGAGTTCGTGCTGTGCGACAACTTCTTTCAGGGCGCCTTCGGTGGTTCGTTCCTCAACCACCAGTACCTGATCAGCGCCACCGCGCCGTTCTATCCAGACGCGGCCAATTCAGTGGCCAAGTCGCAGATCGCCGCGCTGCAAAGCGACGATCCGGCTGATCCGCGCCTCAAACCGCTGGAACAATCGCCGGCCAGTGCCATGAGCGGCCCGCCGCAGTTCGGCCCGAGTGCGCTGACCCCGGACGGCTTCGGCGTCAACACCCTCGCCCCGCCCTATTGGCCCACATGGATTCGCGACCCCGAGCGCCCGGCGTATTCCAAAGCGGATCTGCCTAACGTCATGGTGCCGCAGACCCACGAACACATCGGCGACAAGCTGTCGAAAAAGAACATTGATTGGGCGTGGTATGCCGGCGCGTGGCAAGCGACGCTGGATCAGTACAAGGATTCTGGCGGTATCCCGAAAATCCCCAACTTTCAGTACCACCATCAGCCGTTCAACTACTTCAAGCAGCAGGGCCCGGAGAACCCCGCCGAGCGCAATAAACGCCTGCGCGATGCAGGCCTGGGGGATGAGTCGAGCAGCAACAAATTCTTCGCCGATGCCGAAGCCGGCAAGCTGCCGGCGGTGAGTTTCTACAAACCCCAAGGCAACCTGAACATGCACGCCGGTTACGCCGACGTGGCCTCCGGGGATCGGCACATCGTGCGCGCGTTGAAAGTGCTGCGCGAAAGTCCGCAATGGAAAAACATGGTGGTCATCGTCACGGTCGACGAGAACGGCGGCTGGTGGGATCACGTCGCCCCGCCCAAGGGCGACCGCTGGGGGCCAGGCTCCCGGGTTCCAGCGCTGGTGGTGTCGCCGTTCGCGCGCAAAGGCACGGTGGATCACACGGTTTACGACACCGCGTCAATCCTGCGGTTGATCACCCGCGTCTTCCAGTTGGAGACCCTCGACGGCCTCAAACAACGGGACGATGCGATGATCGCCCGGGGTCAGCAACCCATGGGTGATCTGACCAACACCCTGCATTTTCAGCTCTGAGAACACGCCCTGTGAGTTTGCGCAAAAATCTGCCAATGACGGCTTCTCTGTCAAACGCGGCTGATCCACTATGAGGCGCCCCCGATACGCGGGGAACCCACGCTGAAAAGGATCTGAGCATGTTCAAACTCGCAGGATTAACCTCCCTGACACTGGCCGTCGCCGCGCTCACGCTGAGTGCGACCGCCCACGCCGATGTCGATCTGAAACTGGGCAGCAGCGAACGCGTCACCCGCCTCTTCGCTTATCCCAACAACTGCAACGTGATCTGTTACCGCAACTGGACGCTGGAACAGACCGTCGCCCATTACCTGAGCCAAAGCGTGCAACGCGATGGCTACAAGGATGCCAAGGTGCTGGTGAAGGACGATAACGGCCAGATCTACGCCGAAATCACCGGCGTGCCGAAGGATTACGACAAACCCCTGTCGGCACTGCTCGACGCCGGTGATCTGGCCTATAACGGCGCCAGCAAACTCAACGCCGACGGCAAATGGGCCTACAGCTGGTATTTGTTCCTGCCACTGGGCATGGCCCTGGAAAACCGTAAAAGTGTCGAGCTGCTGCACTTTCCGCCGGATTACTCGCTGACCCAGGCCCAGGATTATCTGCGTTCGAACACCACCGATCGCTGGGCCACGCTGCTGACCGACAATGGCATTGCCGCCGAGCAGACGCCGGCCTATCAAACCATCATCGACATCGCCCCGATCGCCGCGCCGTCCAATGCCGGCAGTGATCTGGAAGGCGTGTATGACTATTTCAAGGACTACCAGACCACGCTGGTCAAACAGTTCAGCCAGACCGCCAGCGGCACAACGCTGCCGATGGTCGCATTCGGCGCGCCGGTGCGTAACTGGATCAAGCAGCAATACGGGCCGACCGTGAATGTCTTGGGTCTGGCGACTATCAGCCCGAGCGAAGGTGTGAACGTGCCGGTGCTGGGTTCTAACCACCCGAGTTACATCTGGTACGCCGCCGACCCGAAGAGTTACACCGGCGACGATGCACAGGCGAAGGCTGATGCAGCAGGCCTGAAAGTCATGGGTCAGGATTTGAGTGCCGCCTGCTGGCAGGCAGGGATGGGCAGCAAACCCGGCAGCGATGCGCAGGCTACCCTCAGCAGTTGCACACAAACGTGGCAGGTCACGCAGAAAGTCAAAACCTGCGAGCTGTTTTACACCTCGATCCGCAACTTGACCCCGGAACAGGCTGCCGCCAAGTGCGCGACCACCCCGATCAAGGCCCAACTGAAGCAACTGCAGGCACCGCTGCCAGCCACCGCCGTCCCCGCCCCGCATCTGTAATGGCTCGAGACGTTCCCGTGTCAGCCAATGCTGACGCGGGAAAACGTCTAATTCGCCTGTCATATCTGACAGTAGACCGGCTATACCTAATAAGACACGATTGGATCCACCGAAAGCGTTGTTGTATTGACAGGACGTCAACCCAGGGAAGTCGCAAAGCCTTGCGACAAGGACTGTTATGAATAGCCATGCCATGGCGCAATCGGCGCCACGCGATACAGAAGGCATTTACCCCTTCGCCGGTCTTCCCGTGCGACTGGGTTTTCCAGCCAGTGCCGATTTTGAAATCATCCACGATGAGTACGGCACCCCGGTGGCGGTGACAGCGCGGCGCGAATTCCTGCACACCCAGCGAATGTGCCGGGTGTCAGGGCAATTGCTGCCCTATCGCTGCCGACAGACCCGGCAACTGCTGACGGGCATCCACATTTACGACCCGCGCTTCTGCGGATTGATCGAACACGCGTGCGACCCCAACGTATTTCTCGACATGAGCGAGTTATGGCTGTGGGCGCTGAAAGATATCCACAGCGGGGAACGGTTGACCATGGACTACGCCGCCACCGAAGACAAACTGTCGCACCAGTTCGCCTGCGGTTGCGGTTCCTCACGGTGCCGCGGGTGGATCACCGGTTTCGACGAACCACCCAGCCTCGAAGGCCAGCGCTTTCTACAGCGCTGGCGGCATTGCGGCTTGCGCTGAAAGGCGCGTTGAAAAGCGGATTACACCGCGCCGACCGGACGCAGACGATACTGCGGCGGCAATTGCTCGAAACCACTGATGGTGGTGTTGAGACTTTTCCAGCGACCGTCCTTGATGCCGTAGATGCAACCGTGGATCGACAGGCTCTGCCCGCGATGCCAGGCGTTCTGGATGATGCTGGTGTGCGCGACGTTGGCCACTTGCTGGATAACGTTGAGTTCGCACATCCGATCAACCTGCTCTTCTTCGGTTGGCAGCTTGGCCAGTTCTTCGCGCTTTTCGTAGTACAGATCGCGAATCGAACGCAGCCAGCCATCAATCAGGCCGAACTGACGATCCTGCATCGACGCGCGCACACCGCCACAGCCGTAGTGGCCAGTGACGAGGATGTGTTTGACCTTGAGTACGTCGACCGCGTACTGGATCACCGACAGACAGTTAAGGTCGGTGTGCAGCACGACGTTGGCGACGTTGCGGTGCACGAACAGATCGCCCGGCAGCATGCCGACGATCTCGTTGGCCGGCACACGCGCATCGGAACAACCGATCCACAGGTATTCAGGGGTTTGCTGACGCGCCAGCTTGGCGAAGAAATCCGGGTCTTCCTTGGTGATCGCGTCAGCCCAACGCTCGTTGTTATCAATCAGGTCTTGTAAGTCATGCATGCTGTAAGGCCTCAAGAAAGATGCGCTGGTATGACAGACGACCGCCCGTCGGGGTCACGCCGCCACCGCAAGTGATTTCATTGGAATTCTCGTGTGCCCGGTGAGTCCACCTAAGTAAGGCCCACAGTATGAGGAATTGCCATGACTGATTCACGACGTCCCTACGATGCGGTGCAACCAGAACCCATTGATGATAACGAAGACCGCATGGGTTCGGTGCATGAGCTGGATTTCGACGAAGACCAACCCAGCGCGAAAATCGGTGATGAGATCCCGGAGCGTGAGCGCGAGCAGTTGATGCCGCGTGAGCGGGTGCGCGAGGCCGGGATGACCGGGGCTTCGGTGAATGATCATGAGCCGACGGACGATGACATGAGCCCGGAAACGCTGATTCATGAAGACGGTGCGCGGGACGCCGAAGAGGCTGGCGAAGACAATCCGGCGGACTGGGATTTGAGCCTGGTCGATGAAGATGACATCGGCGGCGGTAATGGGCTGGATGAGGCGGAGCTGGCGCGGCGCGATCCGCTGGATGGCAACCGCTAAGAGTTCCGATCCCCTGTAGGAGCTGCCGAAGGCTGCGATCATTTGATCTTGACCTAAAAACAAAATCAAAAGATCGCAGCCTGCGGCAGCTCCTACAGAGCAGTGTCAGTCAACCAGGGTGCAGGCCATGACCACGGCATCTTCACGCCCGCCCACCGCCGGATAGTAATCCCGACGCCGGCCGATCTCGTTAAAGCCATAACGCTCGTACAATTTGAACGCCGCTGTATTGCTGTCACGCACTTCCAGAAAACACTCCCGCGCCTGCGCCGCATAGGCCCGCGACATCAGATGCTCGAGCAGCGTCAGCCCCAATCCACGTCCCTGATTCTCAGGTTTGACGGTGATATTGAGCAGGTGCGCCTCATCCAGAATGATCTGCACCACCCCGTGGCCAACCTGTTGCTGCCCTTCGAACATCAGCCAGATCTGGTACTTGCCCAGCCCATCCAGAAAAATCCCGCGGGTCCACGGATGGCTGTAAGCGGCGTACTCGATTTTCAGCACGGTTTCCAGATCCGCCTCGGTCATCGGGCGGAACGATACAGCGTCACTCATTCGATTCTTTCCAGCGCGCCATCAGCCGACGCATGGCTTGCCACACAGCGGCCTTGCGCTGTGGCTCTTCCATTAACAATTCCAGACCGGGAATGGCCCAGGCCGAGCCCAGACCTTCGATCTGCAATTCACGATTGAACGCTTCGGCGTCCGCTTCACCAGCAAAACGCACCGCTGGCAGGCCGATCAGCCACAGGCAGGCACACGGTGCGGCCTCCATTTGCACGGAAAGAAACCCCTGCACGAAATCGCGCGCCGCTTCCGGGCCTTGATCCATGGTGCCGCGATTGAGCCACGGCCAACGCACAGGCTCGCCGACAATTTGCGGTGCATCCGGCAGACCGGCGGCGCGCAGCATGTCTTTGAGCAGCAAATACGCGGGATCACGGCTCTGGAACGGTTCGCCGGTGGGTAACTCGACCAGCAGCAGGCAACGCCCGGCGCGCAGTAATTGCAGGGCGAAACGCGGTGGCGGCACCGGTGCCGGTTTGCTGACGACTGGCGTGTCGTCGGCCTCTTCCACCGGTTTGGCGTTGGTTCGCGTGCTGGCCGGCGAAGGGCGCGGCACCTCGATCTTCGGCCGTTCACTCGGACGCGCAGTCGGTGCTGCCGGTGCTTCGGCCTGCGGCGCGAGCACCATCGGCGCCTCTACCTCGGGCTCGGGCATGTCCAGCAGCTCGGGCCGCGACGGTGCGGCGAAAGGCAATTCGGTGCGCGGCAGCCAATTGACCACCTGCATGGCGTTCAAATAGGCGCGGCGGCGGGACTCGATTAGCAAGGGTCGGCCACTTGTGGATAACTGAAGTGCGCTGATTCTACCGCCCTTCGCTCAAGATCGCCCGTTGTTGATCGATAGACTTGACCAACACCCTGTACCCATAGAAAGCAACAGTCCGTCCCAAGAGTGAATCGCATCCTTCGTGATGCAGTACAATCGCCGCTTTTCATTGCCAACCAGCCGGGCATTCCGATGATCGAACCCAAGCGCGTCTTGCGCGCCCTCGCTGAACACTGGGCACTGCTTGAGCCGCTGTGTGAGCACTTCGACCAAGGCACATTGAGCCTTAACGAACTGCGCGCGCAACTGGCCGCCCAACAACTGGACAGCACACCGCAGGACATCACCAGCCTGCTCGACGTGTGGATTCGCCTCGATATTCTGATTCCGGTGGCGAAAAGCCCGAACCGTTTCGAGCTGAACGCGCAGATTCACGATTTCCTCGCTTACTTGCGCCGTGAACACCGCTTGGGCCTGTGCCTGGAAATCGAAGCCTATCTGCGCCACCTCGAGCGTCTGGCCGGGTACATCCAGGACGCGTTCGACATCCGCGACGGCCACGACCTCGCGCGCCAGTTGCGCCTGCTCGACATGCGTGTACGCGACGTGCTGAAGAAGCTCGACAACGACGAACAGGCCTTGGTCGCCGTCGCCGAACGTGCGAAGACCAGCGACCGGCAAATTCCGCTGCGTCAGCGTTACGCCGAAGTGCTGGCGACCTGGGACGAATACGTCGAGCCGATGATCGATCTGGTAAACGCCGACGGCGCCTTCGAACAAGGCGTGCGCAAGGTCGAAACCGTATTGCTGAAGATGCTCAGCGAACAGCAACGCCTCGGCCATCTGGTCGATGACGACATGCTGCTGCGCACCCACGCGCGCATCCTCGAAATGCAGACCAGCGCCCAGCTGACGTTGCGTCATGCCCGCGAACTGCTGCTGCCGCTGCGTGAAGAAGCGCGTCGGCACAACGCCGTGACCCGTGGCGCCGCACTCGCTCTGGCGGCCATTCGCCGCAAAGGCATTGATGCCGTGCCGCAAGCGGCGATGCCGCTGTTTACCCGCCCGCAGAGCACCTTCCTTGGCAGCGCCAGTCAGGTCGAAGCCTACGTTTATGCCCTGGCGCGATTCGAGCCGAAACCGGCGCGCTTCCCGAAAGCGCACAAAACCCAGAAAGGCGAAGCCCCACGCGCACCGCGCACCGTGCGCGAGATGGTCGACCGTTGCGAAGAAGCCCTGCCGATGCCGGATCTGATGACCTGGCTGCTGGAGCAGGAACCGGACGGCGCCACCGACGAATTGCTCTACTGGTTCTCGCGCCTGTCGCGGGAAAAACGCTTCAAGCGCGAGCGTCTGGAACGCCGCGAATACCACACTCATGAGCACCAGGTCAGCCTGCGCTCCTTCGCCCTGCTCTCGGCCAGCGACAGCGCCGCCGAGGATTCTGCGAGCGCCCTCTCTGCAGGTACTGCAAATGCAACTTGATCTTTCCGAACTGTCGCAACTCGCGCCGATCTTCCGCGAGTTGTTCAAGGGTTACCACGTCAGCCGCCGCGACCCGGAGCTGTACGCGCAACTGTCGAACTTCCAGGATCAATACCGCACGCTGTTCAAGGCGCTGGGGTTTGAACTGGTCTGCGATACCCGTGGTTTCTACTACTTCGTGCCGGACATGGCCGCCGCAGCGGTGAACAAGACTGCCCAGCGTCTGGCGCTGTTTACTTTTATCCTCGTCGAGCATCTGGCCGACCAGGGCCGCGATCCGATCGCCGTGCTCGATGGCGGCAGCCTCGGCCGCGAAGAGTTGCCGTCGCTACTGGAGAAATACCGCGACCTGTTCATTCAGGCCGAAGTGCAAACGGTTGAAGAACTCGAAGAAAAGATCATGCGCCGCATGACTCAACTCGGTTTCGCCGGCGAAGAAAACGGCGTGTATCGCTTCCTGCCGCCGATGCACCGTTTCCTCGACGTCTGCCTGTCGGTGCAGCAAGACCGTGATCTGGCAGCCAGCGTGCACAGCGTATTGCCGCTGCCGGCGCCGGTGCTGATCGATGAAGCGGCGGAAGCCAAATTCCTCGAAACCGACGATCCGCTCGATCTTTCCGAATTTGAAGAGGAAAGCGAAGAAGACGCACTGGCCCGCGCCATTGCCGAAGAACAGGAGTCCGACGCATGAGCCAGGAACGCTACGGCATCCGCCGCTTTGCCCTTTTGAACACCGCCGGTTACAGCCTCGGCCTGTTCCCGCTGGAAGAACCGTTGTCGGTCTACGGCGCGAACAACCTTGGTAAATCGGCGTCGATCAACGCCTTGCAGTTCCCGATCCTGGCGCGCATGTCCGACATGAGCTTCGGCAAGTACAGCCTCGAACAATCGCGGCGTTTCTACTTCGCGTCCGACACCAGCTACATCCTCGTCGAAGTGAACCTGCCGCACGGCCCGCACGTGATCGGCGTGGTCGGTCGTGGCCCGGGCGGTGGTTTCGGTCACCAGTTCTTCGCCTACGCCGGCAAGCTTGATCTGGCGCATTACCAGAAGAACGACACCTGCCTGCGCCAGAAAGAGCTGTTCAGCAACCTTGAGAAAGAAGGCCTGAAAGCCTACGAACTCAAGCCGGATGAGCTGCGTCGTTTGCTGGTCGGTGGTCACACGTCGATCCCGCTCGACCTGACGCTGATCCCGCTGCGCTCCACCAGTGAGCAGAGCCTGAAGACCTTCCGCGCGCTGTTCATCAACCTGCTGCACATGCGCGAAATCACTGCAGCCAAGTTGAAGCAGTTGTTCCTCGATGCCTTCGAACACAGCTTGCGTTCCGGCAGCGTCGATTACATCGCCGCGTGCGAAGAAGCCTTCCGCGACGTGCGCCGGATGGAACAGGACTACAACTCGCTGGTGGCTGCCGGCCCGTTGGTTGAAGCACTGGCCAACGGCGTGAAACAGCGCGACGTGCTGCGCGGCAAGCTGCATCGCCTGTCGCCGCTGCTCGACTCGCTGCTCGGCACCTGGTCGGACTACGCCAGTGCGCGCAAGGAAGAGCTGACGATTCAGGCCGACCATTACCGTGGCGAGCAGGACAGCCTGCAAAACGATCAGCGCGGCGGCACCCAGGAACTGATGCGCCTGGAGCGGGAAATTTCCGGCATCCAGCGCTGGCTCGGCGAGCTGTCGGTGTTGAAGAATCGCTTCGCCCTGGTCGACGACGTCAAAGTGCTGGAGCAACAATTGCTCGCTGCCAAAGATGCCCACGACGAATTGGCTGGCGCCTTGGCGCAATCGCGTCAGTTCAGCGCTGAAGATCTGGAAGAGCGCGTGCGCGATCTGGAAAAACGCCTGAAGTCGGTGAAGCAGCAACTCGATCATGCCGACAACAACAGCTACGCCCGCCTGCGCGAAGAGTTCTCGCAACAAGACGTCGAGCGTCTGATGCGCCTGTTCAACAGCGCGCTGTTCAGCCTGCCGCTGGGCGAACACGGCATCACCCTCGACGACGACGGCGAGTGGGTGAAGTCGGTTGAGCTGATTCTCGATGGCTTCAAAGGCGAGCGCTTTGAAGTGCCGGGCCTGTCGATCGACATCTCGCACATCGAGCCGCCGGCCCTGCAAGCCCTGGCCGACCGTGCCGCGTTGCGCGATCAGAAAGAGCGTCTGGAAAAAGAGCTGAAACAGCTCAAGACCCAACAGGCCGTGGCCGCCGACCGCGCCGCGAGCAAGACTCAGACCGAAGCGCTTTATCAGCAAGTGCTGGATGCGCAGAAAGCACTGGAAGATTTCCGCCGCACGCAGACCCTGAGCGCTGAAGAAGGCGACAAGCTCGAGCAACTGGCGCAGATGGAAGGCGCGCAGGACGAACTCAAGCGCTCCAGTGATGCTTTCACCGAACGCGTCCAGCAACTGTCGGCCAAGCTGCAACTGGTCGGCCGGCAGATCGCTGACATGGAAGCCAAGCAGCGCACCCTCGACGATGCGCTGCGCCGCCGTCAGTTGTTGCCGGCAGATTTGCCGTTCGGTACGCCGTTCATGGATCCGGTCGACGATTCGATGGACAACCTGCTGCCGCTGCTCAACGACTATCAGGACAGCTGGCAAGGCCTGCTGCGCGCCGATGGCCAGATCGAAGCGCTGTACGCGCAGGTGCGCCTCAAAGGCGTGGCCAAGTTCGACAGCGAAGACGACATGGAGCGCCGTCTGTCGCTGCTGATCAACGCTTACGCGCACCGTACCGATGAAGCGCTGACCTTGGGCAAGGCCCGTCGCGCGGCGGTCACCGACATCGCCCGCACGCTGCGCAACATCCGCAGCGACTACGACAGCCTCGAACATCAATTGGCGCTGTTCAACCGCGAGATCAACAAGCGTCAAGTCTCCAACCTGCAGAGCTTCCGCATCGTCCTTGCGCCGAACAAGGAAGCGCTCAAGCACATCGACCAGATCATCCACAGCGCCGGTCAGTACGAAGAAGGCGAAACCCTCTCCGTATTCGATCTGAGCCAAAGCGCCGAGCAGGACAACAAGAACGAAGAGGCCAAGGAATACCTGGCGCGGCTGGTGGCGGCCAACCACAACCAGCTCGGCCTCAAGGACTTGTTCGAACTGGCGTTCGAGATCACCAAGGTCAACGGCCAGCCAGTGATCCACACCGACATCGACGGCGCGGCGTCCAACGGTACGACCATGACCATCAAGGCGCTGACCAACATGTACTTGTTGCTGCACTTGATGGATCGCGATCTGGCCGGTCGCGTGCGTCTGCCGTACTACCTCGACGAGGCGGCGGACATCGATGAGAAGAACCAGGCCGCATTGCTGGAAACCAGCCTGCAACTGGGCTTCGTGCCGATTCTGGCGAGTGTGAAGCCGCAGGTCTGCGCCAGTGTTGCTATCGACCTGGAAGGCGGCAGCGGCCCGGCCGGGATCTACATTGATGAGGCGGACTGGAAGTACATCCGTCGCCATGATGTGGTGAAGGCGACGCTGAATGTTGAGGCGGATGAGCCGGAGCTGGATGCGGTTTGATCGGCGTTAGCTAAAGGCATAAAAAGGGCCGCGATCTGTTTGGATCGCGGCCCTTTTTTATGGCTTGGGGTTTGTGCTGAACGCTGAGGCCTTTTCGCGAGCAGGCTCGCTCCCACAGGGATCAGTTTGGAACCCAATTTTGGGTACTCCACACATCCACTGTGGGAGCGAGCCTGCTCGCGAAGGCATCCTTACAGACGCCCCAAGGTTACTTACCAAGGGAAATCTTCGGCGCCCAGGTCAGCCACTCATCCTCAAACTTGTCGAACAACGGGAATGTCTGCTCGGCCCGCGCCGGGTTGCCCATGCGCTCCCCGTCCGGCGTAGCAAAGGCAATCCCGCCCTGAATCGCTGTCTCCAGCGACTCGGTGCGCACCGTCAGCCCGTTGAACAACCCGATATCAAATCCGACACCGCTGGTGTTCCAGAACCGACTACCGCTGCGCACCAGCGGCGCGTATTTCGGCTCGATCAGAATGTGCACCAACACACGATCCGCCGTCTGCCCCAGTTCGTACCCCGTCACCTTACCGACAGTAATTTCACGGTAAGTCACCGGCACTCCGGGTTTCAGCGAACCACGACGGGCAGCGCTCAGTACCAGACTCAACCCTGCCTCTTGCTTGGTCACTTCCGGCGCATTGGCCAGTGCCACGAAGCTCTTCTGTGGGCCGAGGTTCTTCGCTGCCGGTTGTACTTCGATGTACTTGCCGGTCACCAGGGTTTCCAGATTTTCTGTCTTGATCAGACCGAGCTCAGGCTTGACCACCCAGAACTGGCTACCCACGCGCGCGATCTTCTCCGGCACTTCAGTGATGCGCGCCGTGAGGATGACCGATTGCAGGTCGTCAGTCAGATCGACGCTTTCGATCTTGCCGACGTCCAGTCCTTTGAAGCGAACGGGCGTGCCACTGCCGAGACCGTCGGCGCGATCGACTTTGATCGTCACTACGCTGCCTTTTTTACTGGCGTCGTCATGATTGGCAAACAGACGGAAACGCGGGATGCGCTTCTGCAACGGTGCCTTGGCTTGCGGTGTTTCGAAGGCGATGCCGCCGGCCATCAGGGTTTGCAGTGATTCGCTCTTCACTTGGATCCCGCCGGTCAAACCGCCAGTCAGGGTGACACCGCTGACATTCCAGAAACGCGTCGAGGCGTTGACCAGGTTTTCGTATTCCTTCTCGATGTGCACACCGACGATGATCTGTTTGCGCGTCTTGGAGAACTGATAGCTCTGCACCGATCCGACCTTGACCTGCTTGTACAGAATCGGACTGCCGACATCGATCGAGCCGAGGGTGTCAGTGAACAACACCAGGTGCAGCCCCGGTGAACGCAGATCCAGCGGCGGCGCTTTTGGACGCGCCTCGAATTCGCGTTTCGGCGGCGCACCTTTGTCTCCGGGGCGCACGGCGATGTAGTTACCTTTCACCAGAGCTTCGAGCCCGGTGATACCGGCGAGGGAAATCGACGGTTTGACCACCCAGAACTGTGTGCCATCAACCAGATAGTCCTCGGCCAATGGATCAAGGGTCAGCTCCGCAGTGGCGCTGTTCAGATCAGGATCAACTTTCAGCGCTTTCATGTTGCCGACTTGAATGCCTTTGTACATCACCGGGGTGCGCCCGGCCTGTAGCCCTTCAAAGTCACTGAGTTTGACCTTCACACGAATCCCGGCAGCCGCGGCATCGAAGTCTTCGTAGAGACGGAATGGCAGGCTTGGATCAGTCGGCGGACTGTCCTTGCGGTTCTCCGGCGTGGCGAAGGCGATACCCCCGGCGACGATGCTGGCCAGCGATTCGCTGCGCACTTTCACGCCAGACAGGTTGGCGTCGATGCTGATGCCGCTGGCGTTCCAGAAACGCGTGTGTTTGCGCACCAGTTTGGCGTAGGTCGGCTCGATGAAGACTTTGAGCTCAACGGTGCTTTGATCTTCCGACAGCACGTAGCTCTTGATTTGGCCAACCTTGATCTGCTTGTAGAACACCGGGCTGCCACGATTCAACGAACCGAGACGATCAGCCTTGATGGTCAGGTGCAGGCCGGGTTTGGCGTCCGACAGTGGCGGCTCCTCGGCCAGCGCCTTGAACTTGCGCGTTGGCTCGCCTTCGCCGGGACTGATAGCGACGTAGTTACCGGAAACCAGGGTTTCCAGACCGGTGATGCCGGCCAGGGTCACGCTCGGTTTGACCAGCCAGAAGCGCGTGCTGGTCTTGAGGTATTGCTCGACGTCTTTATTCATCTCGACGGTAGCGATCACCCCTTTAGAGTTGCCTTCATCGTCGAGCTTGAGCGCCTTGACCTTACCGACCGACATGCCTTTATACATGACCTCGGTCTTGTTGGCCTGGATGCCTTCACCGCTTTCAAAGCGGATCTGAATCTCGATACCGGTTTCGGAGTAGGCACGCCAGCCAAGCCAGCCGCCGATGATCAGCGCGATCAGAGGCAGTACCCAAATGGCAGACCAGTTCGAGGCCGGTCGGGTTTTCGCTACGGGCAAATCAGTCATGGTCGTCGTCCGACTCCGTGTTATCCCAAATCAGTCGGGGATCGAAAGTTACTGCGGCAAGCATCGTCAGAATCACCACACTGGCGAAGGCGATGGCGCCAAGATTGGCTTCGACACTGGCAAGCCGGCCGAAGTTGACGACCGCCACCAGAATGGCGATCACAAAAATATCGAGCATCGACCAGCGGCCGATGAACTCGATGAAGCGGTACATCCAGATACGCTGACGCGCGGACAACGGTTGGCGTCGTTGTACCGAAAACAGCAGCAGCGCAATACCCACCAGTTTGAAGGTGGGCACGAGAATACTGGCGATAAACACTACAGCCGCAATCGGAATCATGCCGTGCTGCACCAACTGGATCACGCCGGACATAATGGTGCTCGGATCACCCTGGCCCAAAGAACTGACAGTCATGATCGGCAGCACGTTGGCTGGGATATAGATAATCGCTGCCGTGATCAGCAGTGCCCAGGTACGGGTGAGACTGTTCGGCCTGCGAGCGTGGACCAATGCACCACAGCGGGTGCAGGTCTGCTCGTCGGTGTCCGCTTCCTGCCTGTTCAACTCATGACATTCGGTACAGACCAGAATGCCCGCATCAATCGCCCGCATGAGCATCTTCCCCTGATAACGCCTGCCAGATCTGATGCGGTGACATCACCACCTCCAGCCATACCTGTACGAGTAACAAACCAATGAAACACGCCAGGCCAAGACCGACGGTGATGGCTGCCATGTCCGCCAGTTTGACGATCGCCACCAGTACACCCATGAGGTAAACCTCGAGCATTCCCCAGTCTTTGAGGTGGTGGTAAATGCGGTAAAGCAGCAAACCGTAGCTGCGACCGATATCGAAACGGATCGTCAGTAGAACGAATAACTGGCATAGCAACTTCAGCAACGGTATGGCCATGCTGCACAGGAACACAACGATCGACACACCCTGCATGTCCGTGTTGAACAGACCGAGTACGCCGCTCCAGACCGTATCCTGCGAAGATTGTCCGAGGATATTGAGTTGCATGATGGGTAAAAAGTTTGCCGGGATGTACAGCAACAAGGCTGCAATCACCAAGGCAAGGCTGCGCTGCACCACGTTATGGCGGTGGGCATATAACTCGTAACCGCAGCGAGGACAGAGGGCTTTCTCGCCGTGAGCCAGTGTTGGCTTGCGCATCAGCAGATCGCACTCGTGACAGGCCACCAAGTCTTCCAGCGGTAAATCTGACAGCCCGGGGGCGTCAACCGGCTCTGACATAAAGGCTCTGGCTCCGAATAAGGTGGGGCTATTCTAGTGTTCTGATTCGAAAATAACTGTGCAAATTTGTTCGCTACGGCGAGCAAAATACTTTCCTGCGGGCAAAACAAAACCCCAACTGCTTTCGCAATTGGGGTTTCGGAATTTAATCTTGACGATGACCTACTCTCACATGGGGAAACCCCACACTACCATCGGCGATGCATCGTTTCACTGCTGAGTTCGGGATGGGATCAGGTGGTTCCAACGCTCTATGGTCGTCAAGAAATTCGGGTACCGAATCGTGGCCAGAGGGCCTCGCTTCAGCAAATTGGGTATGTGACAGCTTTCGGTGTTTTGTGAGCATCGAACTTTCGGTTCGTTTCGTCTTCACACACCGCAATCTGATGCTCTCTCGAGTAGTCAAATTGCTTGGGTGTTATATGGTCAAGCCTCACGGGCAATTAGTATTGGTTAGCTCAACGCCTCACAGCGCTTACACACCCAACCTATCAACGTCGTAGTCTTCGACGGCCCTTCAGGGAACTCAAGGTTCCAGTGAGATCTCATCTTGAGGCAAGTTTCCCGCTTAGATGCTTTCAGCGGTTATCTTTCCCGAACATAGCTACCCGGCAATGCCACTGGCGTGACAACCGGAACACCAGAGGTTCGTCCACTCCGGTCCTCTCGTACTAGGAGCAGCCCCTCTCAAATCTCAAACGTCCACGGCAGATAGGGACCGAACTGTCTCACGACGTTCTAAACCCAGCTCGCGTACCACTTTAAATGGCGAACAGCCATACCCTTGGGACCGGCTTCAGCCCCAGGATGTGATGAGCCGACATCGAGGTGCCAAACACCGCCGTCGATATGAACTCTTGGGCGGTATCAGCCTGTTATCCCCGGAGTACCTTTTATCCGTTGAGCGATGGCCCTTCCATACAGAACCACCGGATCACTAAGACCTACTTTCGTACCTGCTCGACGTGTCTGTCTCGCAGTCAAGCGCGCTTTTGCCTTTATACTCTACGACCGATTTCCGACCGGTCTGAGCGCACCTTCGTACTCCTCCGTTACTCTTTAGGAGGAGACCGCCCCAGTCAAACTACCCACCATACACTGTCCTCGATCCGGATAACGGACCTGAGTTAGAACCTCAAAGTTGCCAGGGTGGTATTTCAAGGATGGCTCCACGCGAACTGGCGTCCACGCTTCAAAGCCTCCCACCTATCCTACACAAGCAAATTCAAAGTCCAGTGCAAAGCTATAGTAAAGGTTCACGGGGTCTTTCCGTCTAGCCGCGGATACACTGCATCTTCACAGCGATTTCAATTTCACTGAGTCTCGGGTGGAGACAGCGCCGCCATCGTTACGCCATTCGTGCAGGTCGGAACTTACCCGACAAGGAATTTCGCTACCTTAGGACCGTTATAGTTACGGCCGCCGTTTACCGGGGCTTCGATCAAGAGCTTCGCGTTAGCTAACCCCATCAATTAACCTTCCGGCACCGGGCAGGCGTCACACCCTATACGTCCACTTTCGTGTTTGCAGAGTGCTGTGTTTTTAATAAACAGTCGCAGCGGCCTGGTATCTTCGACCGGCATGAGCTTACGGAGCAAGTCCTTCACCCTCACCGGCGCACCTTCTCCCGAAGTTACGGTGCCATTTTGCCTAGTTCCTTCACCCGAGTTCTCTCAAGCGCCTTGGTATTCTCTACCCAACCACCTGTGTCGGTTTGGGGTACGGTTCCTGGTTACCTGAAGCTTAGAAGCTTTTCTTGGAAGCATGGCATCAACCACTTCGTGTTCTAAAAGAACACTCGTCATCAGCTCTCGGCCTTAAGATCCCGGATTTACCTAAGATCTCAGCCTACCACCTTAAACTTGGACAACCAACGCCAAGCTGGCCTAGCCTTCTCCGTCCCTCCATCGCAATAACCAGAAGTACAGGAATATTAACCTGTTTTCCATCGACTACGCTTTTCAGCCTCGCCTTAGGGACCGACTAACCCTGCGTCGATTAACGTTGCGCAGGAAACCTTGGTCTTTCGGCGTGGGTGTTTTTCACACCCATTGTCGTTACTCATGTCAGCATTCGCACTTCTGATACCTCCAGCAAGCTTCTCAACTCACCTTCACAGGCTTACAGAACGCTCCTCTACCGCATCATCCGAAGATGATACCCGTAGCTTCGGTGTATGGTTTGAGCCCCGTTACATCTTCCGCGCAGGCCGACTCGACTAGTGAGCTATTACGCTTTCTTTAAAGGGTGGCTGCTTCTAAGCCAACCTCCTAGCTGTCTAAGCCTTCCCACATCGT